>DDYO01000150.1:11491-45208 GCA_002348045.1 Anaerolineales bacterium UBA2232 | reverse complement strand
GGATCTCTTCGTCGCGCCCGATCACTGGATCGAGCTTTCCACGGCGAGCCAACTCAGTCAGGTCCCGGCCATACTTCTCTAGGGCCTGATACTTGCCCTCCGGAGTTGGATCGGTGACGCGCTGGGTGCCGCGGATACTTGTCAGCGCTTCATAGACGCGGTCCAGGGTGATCCCACGCTGCTGGAGGAACTGGCCCGCTCGGCCACTGGGCACCAGAAGGATGCCGGTGAAGAGGTGCTCCGTCGAGACATAGTCGTCATGCATGGTCTGCGCCTGCTCTTCGGCTCGCTGCAAGACGTTCTGCAAACCTGCCCCAATACCGATCCGGGCGGCAGCCCCGTATACCTTGGGGCGATCTTGCAGTGCTTCGCGCATCTCGCGCTGGATTGCCTGAGGTGGCAGGCCGAGCTTGCCGACCAGCTGTGGGATCACCCCATCGGTTTGTTCCACCAAAGCCAAGAGCAAGTGCTCGGGATCAATTTGCCCGTGATTGTGTTCACTGGCAATCTGCTGTGACCGCGAGAGCGACTCTTGAGCCTTTTCTGTATAGCGATTCAAGTCCATAGCTAACTCCAAACTAGCCTGAAAGGTCGGAGCTGAGCGCCACCGAAGGGGCGCTCAGCTTCTGATTTAGTAACGCAGGATAGCGCCAATGTGACCGGCCTCAGCCAAGGCGCTGTTGTCGACAACGGTTTCGACTCTGCCTCCCGCCTCGATCGTCTTTCGAATCACGCGATTGACAGCCTCTGTGATGGGTTCGAGCCGATCGCCACAAAACGGGCACTTGGTTATGGGCTCAGCACTGATGTACCGGCATGCCATGCACTGGTAACCATCGGCTTCAAAGTCCTGCTCCACCACCAATGTACGAACACGCCCTTGATGCACTGAGTAAAAGGTGTCGGCTGGGCCCGTCACTGCACCGGCACCCTTGGCGGCCGCGGTGATGGTTTCCTCGACCATCCTAGCCTGTCGGTCTCGGTTGTGCTGGCGGATCAACTCCGCGACATGGTCCAGAACCTGGGATGCGGTTGCGTCCATCTGCAAGGTTAGGGTTCCAACCAGGCGTTTCTGCAATGCCTTGGGCAGCATAGCCTGAAAAGCAGCGAGGGTCTCGTCCATGCCGGCCAAGACCAAACCTCGGCAATCGTTATCGGTAAAGAACTGAGTGGCGGCATGGGCCACGGCCTTCAGGTTCTGTCCTGCCTGTCGATCCACACGGCGCTGGTAGCGCTGGGCAGCCCAGCCCCCTTGCTTGTGACGCCTGAGTTCCTCTCCAGTCATTTCCTCGTTTTCGTCAATCTGACCCAGATGCATGAGGAAGAACCTCGCGCCCTCCCGGTCCACCAATACAACCGCGTATCGATCATACTCATGGAGGAGCCCCGCCAATGGTGCAACGTACAAACGCTCTCCAACGTGCACCTGGTTGGAAACCTGAACAGCCAGGGGGTATGCTCTCCAAAAGTCAGCCTCTGCAGCTGCGAAGAGGGCCAGTCCTTTCGCCTGCCAATCAAACTCCAAGTCAATAAAATTCTCCACACGGGATACGTCGTTCGCCGATGACGCGCCACGGACCTGCTCAAGCAGGTCGCGGAGCATGAGCCGGAATTGCTCTTTGGGCTGTTGGGAAAGGTCTGTGTTGAGATAGAGGCTCAAGGCCGGCGCCTGGAGACTGTGAAAGCTCGCCAATTCTTGCAACTCGTTCTCGCTGATCACTATGACCTCCCTTCCAGTATATTCTTGGACCGGAACCAGCAAACGGCACGGATCATCCGTCGGTTGGTGGCTCGGAAACGGCCAACTCTGCTTCTAGAATTAGCAGCTTGGCCTGCAGATGTTCTATGGTCTGGGTGAGGCGCAGGATAATCTCGACCCCAGCCAAATTGACCCCCAATTCGTCAGTCAGGCGACAGATCTTGCGCAGCCGTTCAATGTCGTTCGGCGAATAGAGGCGCACATTGCCGCTCGATCGAGCAGGGATGACTAGTCCGATGCGCTCATAGTGCCGAAGCGTCTGGGGATGCAGATCCAACATGTTTGCGACGACGCTGATGATATAGCAAGGGTTATCGGGAGCGAGTTGCTCCATCAATGTCCTACCTCCGCCGGTCTCATCTGCGGGGCTGCTCTCCCAGGGTGGACCTAATGACCTGTTCACGACCGTCGCGTACGATGGTCAGGTTGACTATCTGGCCTACCACGGTCTTTGTCTCCAGGTACTTGACCAGCACGCTCATCTCCGGCGTTCTTATCTCATCGATGGCGACAATAACGTCACCTCCGACGCGAACGACATAGTTGCCGATCTGAACCCTACGCTGCCCACCACGCAGACCGGCTTGGTCTGCTGCCTGACCCGAGACGACCTCGGTGATCAGGATGCCTCTTTGCACCTCGAGGTTCAGGCGAGTTGCCAGTTCGGGACTGATGGTCAGGCCCGTGATGCCCAACCACGGGTGAGGATAGTACCCCCTATCAATGATGGACTGGGTCACTCTCTTAACCGTGTCGATGGGTACGGCAAACCCTACACCCACTGATCCGCCGGACGGAGAGTAGATGGCTGTGTTAACGCCAATCACTCGGCCTCTCGAGTCCAGAAGAGGTCCTCCCGAGTTGCCAGGGTTGATCGCTGCATCGGTCTGAATGACGTCGTAGATCGTGCGCCTGTTCTCACTCTCCAGTGGTCGACCAAGAGAACTGATGACCCCTGTCGTCAGGGTACGGTCAAGCCCGAACGGGTTGCCGATGGCAATCGCCCGCTGCCCTACCCTCAGGTTCGACGACGTACCCAGCTCAGCAGTATGGAGCTGTCCCGCTGGCACGTCAATCTTGAGCACCGCTACATCGGTGTCAGGGTCAGTGCCAACGATGACGGCCTCCACTGCCGTCTCGTCCGACAAAGTAACGAGCACAGTCTCCGCACCTTCAACGACATGGTTGTTGGTCACCACATGTCCTTCGAGGTCAATGATAAACCCCGAACCGGTGCCTTCCTGGGGGATCGCCCCCCAGAAAAAGTCCCGCACGATGACTCGGCTTGTGATAAAGACCACCGCGGGACTGACGCGCGCGTAAATATCTATGATCAACTGCTCCTCAGCATCGGCAGCACTGATGACGCTAGTAGTCAACGCCGCGGTGGTAGGCGTTGGATAGGGAGTGTAAGTGGGCACAGGTCTGACCGTTGGTGTGGGGACAAGTGCGCCTCGCCGCATGTCGCACGACGACAGAATCACTGCGGCCATCATGACGACAATGCCCATAGGCTTGAACTTTACATTCCACACGGCTGAGCTCCCTGACTTGCTCACCGGTCAGGCCTCTCTGCCAACGGCACCTGCACGGTGAGGTCTTGACCCTGTCGCAGAATGGACAGGCTAATGGTATCTCCCACGGCTCGGTAGCGCAGGATGTGGATAAGTATGTCATCAAACCGATAAACCGGCTGGCCATCGATGCCAACGATCACATCGCCGCCAACGCGTAGGTCCCGGCCCCTCAACTTGATTACAGCATTGCTGCCTCTGAGCCCAGCCTTGTCAGCCGGACTTCCGGCTGTGACATCCAGAACGATGGCGCCACGCTTGACCGCTGGCTTCATCGCCTCAATGTAGTCAAGGGTCAGATCTGTGCCGCTAATGCCGAGCCAGGGATAACGATAGCGGCCCTCCCGCATGAGAGCGGGAAGCACGCGCTTCACTGTCTCGATCGGGATCGCAAAGCCGACGCCGGCGGCAGTAGAGTCATACGCTGTGTTCACCCCGATTACACGGCCGGCAGAGTCCAGAAGCGGTCCTCCGGAGTTGCCGGGGTTTATCGCCGCATCGGTTTGGATCATCTCCGGGATGCTGAAACGGGCGCCAACGGCCACCGAAGATCGTCCCAGTGCCAGGCTTCGGCCCAGTGCGCTGATGATGCCCACAGTGAGGGTCCCCCGAAGGCCCATCGGGTTACCGATGGCGATCGCATGCTGCCCCACTTGGAGAGCATCCGACTCACCCAGCTCCAAAGGCAGCAGGGTCACGGTGCTGGCATCAACCCTGATCAGCGCCAGGTCGCTGTCTGGGTCAAGACCGATGACCACTGCGGTGACCATGGAGCCATCGGGAAACGTCACCTGCAGTTCCTCGGCATTCTCCACCACGTGATGGTTGGTTACGATGTGCCCCGCTTGGTCCACTACAAACCCTGATCCTACGCCTTGTTGGAAGAGCTCCTGGTCATCTTGGCCGCCCTGCGAATTGGGTAATCCCGGCGCCGACGGTGTAACACGTTTGATGACGCGTATGTTGACAACCCCAGGATTGGCACGCTGGTAAATGCTGATCAGTCGCTGCTCATCAAGATCGGCCGCGACAAGATGCGAGTCAAGTATGGTGGGCTCCTGCGCAGTGGAACTAACCTGTGGGGCGGATTCAGACTGCACTCGCCGGCCCACCAAGGGACATGCACAAAGGGTGCAGCCAGTCAAGGACAATGTAACTGCGATTATGAGGATTGCTGTGATTAGATGTCTGTTTAGCATTCTGCTGTTGTGCCTGCTCTAGTCTATGGGCTCCGCAGGGCCGCCAACTCCCGGAAGAGCTGTTGCTCTTTATCGCTGAGTTGCTGCGGCAACATCACGTTCACATCTACATAAAAGTCCCCGGTCGACCGAGGATCCTTGAGACTGGGCATGCCCAACCCCTTGAGTCGAAACCGCTTGCCGTTCTGCGTCTCTGGTGGGAGTTTGAGCATCACCTGGGTGCCTTTCAAAGTGGGTACACTCACCTCGCCGCCTAACACCGCCAAATACACATCTATGGCAACGGTAGTGTACACGTCATTTCCGATGCGCTGGAACTTGGCGTGCGGTAATACAGTAACGGTAAGGTGCAGGTCTCCCTTTGCTCCACCGCCTGCTCCGGGAGCACCTTTGCCCGTAATGCGTACCCGCGATCCTGTGTCCACCCCCGGGGGGATCTTGACCTCGATTCTCTGCTTGCCAATCTGCAAGATGCGTTTGGTGCCCTGGTATGCTTCTTCAAGAGTGATATCGATAGGGTGCTGCAAGTCCTGCCCGCGCATGCTGGCACGCCTCGGCCCAAATCCATCGGCGCCACCCCCACCCCCGAATATATTGCGGAAAAAGTCCGAAGCCCCGCCCCCAAACAGATCGCCCAGATCACCGTATTCCACATGAACGCGGCCACCGCCTGGTGCCCCCGCAGTCCACTGGCTCCAGTCAAAACCGCGGGGATCGCGGCCGGTGTTCTGCCACTGCTGGTAGCTGCTACCGAGTTCATCATACTTGCGGCGCTTTTCCGGATCGCTCAGGACTTCGTTGGCCTCGTTGATTTCCTTGAAACGTTCCTCGGCCTTCTTGTCACCGGGGTTCACGTCAGGATGGTATTTTCGCGCCAGCCGGCGATAGGTCTTGCGGATGACGTCCTCATTAGCGTCCTTTTCTACGCCGAGGATCTTGTAATAGTCCTTGTACTCCATAGCTGCTTGCAGTGTCCTCCTGCGTTGGCTAACGGGCAGAGATCGGCTAGCTGTTGGATACCCTGTTGACCTGAACGCGAGCTGGTCTTAAGAGCTTGCCGTTGAGGGTATAACCCTTGCGGTATTCTAGCACCACCTCGTTGGGTTTACCTGCGTTCTCAGCAGTCTCCACGGCCTCGTGAACGTTGGGGTCGAACTCCTGTCCAACCGCGGGAACTGACTCAACGCCTTCGCGACCCAGGAAGCTCAGCACTTGTTGTTGAGCCGCCTGAAGGCCGACGGTTAACGGATCGTCACCCGATGCATACTTGAGAGCCTCCTGCAGGTTGTCGCTCATTTCCAGAATAGCGGTCAGTAGACGCTTTTTCTCCTGCCAGATTCGGTCATCGCAGAGGCGCTCCAGCCGCTTGCGCATGTTCTCCGCCTCCGCTAGGGCGCGCAGGTATTTGTCGCGATTGTCAGATGCCTCTTGCTGGGCGCGCTCCAAGGCATCGTTATCAGCGGTCGGATTGTCACTGGCGATGAACTGGCTTTCCTGCATATGTTTGCCTCTCTGGTTTATCTTTGACTACATTCTATCCCTTTAGCGTGTCCTTGTCAAGGTTCATACACCTATTCATATAAATGTCTAATGAAGGCTCGATCGCGTGGAAACCCTAATCCTGGGAGATTCGGGCCGAACTTGCTAGAGGACCGGGATATATGGTCTTGGGTGTTATTGCTGAGTGCGGAGGAGGACTTGTCGACCGGCATCAGTCAGAAACCACAGGCGGCTGGTGCCTTGCGCTGCACAGGAATGGGACGAGGGGCAGCCTCCGCAGGGCTGGGTGCAGCCAGTCTCGGCCTTCCGCAAGTACCCTCTCTCGACCAGGTCATCCAGCATCACTTCCATCAGGTCTTCACTGACGTGCAGTTGGGCGGCGAGTTGGGGCAGTGAACGGACTGGGCCAGAGTGGATGAGTCGCAGGACAGCCTGGAGCATGCTCGGTTGCCTACGGAGCCAACAAAGTGGCTAACTGGTAAGCCGTCCATCCGCCAGCAAAAGACAGGACGGTGAGGAAAGCGACGCTGAAGGCGGTCCAGCGCCATGACGCAGTCTCCTGCCGTATGGCGGCAACGGTCGCGACACAGGGAATGAACAACATCTGCACCACCAAGAAGGCCAGCGCACTGGCTGGAGACAACGCACCCTGTAGCGTGGTAAGGAGGCTCGCGTCTCCTTCTCTTGCGCCAAAAAGCACGGCGAGGGTGGCTATGGAGTTCTCCTTCGCGACAAAACTGCTCAAGAGGGCGACGATAATGCGCCAATCAAAGCCAACGCCCTTGCCGATTGGCTCCAAGAGGCGTCCCAAGCGCCCAAGGAGGCTTTCCTCGACGGCTCCAGCTGGCCACGACGAGAGGGCCCAAACGATGACCGACACGACCAGGATTACAGTGCCTGCCTTGTGGAGGAACGACCATACTCGGTGCCACACTCCGATGGCGATGGTCCGCCAGTTGGGCCAGTGGTAGAGGGGGAGTTCCATGATGAAGGCCACTGGTTCACCGCGTAACACTGTCTGTCCCATGATGATGCCCGTGACGGCAAGAACGAGAATGTTGGTCCCAATAAGACCCCAAGAAACGAGGGTTGGATTCAGAAAGAAAGCAGGCGCCAGAAATGCAACGACGGCCATACGCCCTGTGCAAGGCACCAGAGGCGCCAAGAGGATGGTCATCAGGCGCGCTTTCCGCACCTCAATGACGCGGGCGCCCATGACCGCCGGAACGTTACAGCCAAAACCCAGGAATAGCGGCAGGAAGGACTTGCCGTGCAGCCCCATGGCGTGCATGAACCGGTCCATAACGTAGGCTCCCCGGGCCATGTAGCCAATGTCCTCCAGCAGTCCCATGACGGCAAAGAACATGACCAGAATGGGAAAGAAAGACGCAACGGTGGCAACGCCGTTGAAGGCGCCGTCAATGAGGAGGCCGCTGAGCCAGGCTGGCGCCCAACCAAGCCGCGCTGAGGCAGCATGGGCGATGCGCTGCACGATAGCAGCATCGACCCACTGCTGGAGGGGCGTGCCGACGGCATAGGTGAGCCAGAACGTGAGGGCAAGGACGGCCAGCAGGATAACCACGCCCCACAGGGGATGGGTTGCCCAGTTGTCCAGGCGATCTGTCAGGAGAATTGGGCCAGCGCGGGGCCGTACAACGGCGGCGCGGATCATCCGGCCAATCCAGGCATAGCGGCCGCCAGCAACAGCAATGCAGGCGTCCTCGTGCTCCAGAAGGATCTGGTGGACCTGTTGCCAGGTTTCGGGTGCCAGGCGCTGCTGCAACATCTCGGTCAACTGGCGGTCGCCTTCGAGTACCTTTAACGCGAGCCAGGTCCGGGGGTAGACGTCAAGGTCGACATCGGTGAGCAATCCCTCGATTTGCTCCAAAACTTCTTTGTGGTCGGCCCGGATGTCCGGGACGTTGGGTGTACTGGAAGAAGGGTCGCAGGCCATCTCTCTGATTCGCTCTAGCAGGTCGCGAACCCCGCTACCCTTGGAAGCTACGATGGGAACCACAGGGATCCCAAGGGCAGCTTCCAGGACATGAGGTTCCACCTTCATCCCCTGATCCTCTGCAACATCTAGCATGTTTAGCGCGATGATGACCGGGGAAGGCAGGGGTAGGAGCTCAGCGACCAGGTACAGGCTGCGTTCCAGGGCGGCCGCGTTCACCACCGCCACCACCAGGTCCGGCTTGTCCCTGATGATGTACTCCCGCGCCACAAGCTCCTCGGGTGAATTGGCGCTGAGGCTGTAGGTCCCAGGCAGGTCAACCAGGTGGATGTCCCAGTCCTGGTACTGACAAGTGCCCGCTTTCTGCTCGACGGTCTTACCGGGCCAGTTGCCGACGTGTTGGTCGAGGCCGGTCAGAAGATTGAACAGAGTGCTCTTGCCGACGTTGGGTTGGCCAGCCAAAGCAACTCGAAGCGTGCGTCTCGCCGTGTTGGTCATACATCCTCGCCGTTCAGTAGCACGTGGACTTTGTCCGCCTCTCCGCGGCCAAGGGCAATCCGCGTGTCGCGAATGGTCACAATGACCGGCCCATGCCCATGGTTCTGCAACATCTTGATTGGAGTACCGGGGGTAAAGCCCAGCGCAGCTAGCCTGCGACTGAAGGCAGCGCCGCCGGAGAAGGCATGAATGGCGGCCGTGTGGCCGACCTTCAACTGGCTCAGGGTCGCACGCGGCGCCGCTTGAAACCGGCAGCCTTGTGCACTCGATTCGTTTTCGTCAGCGGTTCGTTGTGTGCTGTTATTCATTGTCTATCTCCACCCACACGGCTTTTGCTGCCATTCGATCGATAACTGCTTTCTGTGCGCCCACCTCCAACAACAGGCTTCCTGACGCCTCCACCAGGAGGCGCACTTGCACACCAGGGAACAGGCCCACACTGGCAAGAAAGTCGCAAGTAGTCTGATCGGCGCTGCAGAGCACACAGTGCGCTCGCTGCCCGACGCTCATGTCGGCCAAGGTATGACTGACACGGGGTTGGAGGTCGCCTTCTCTCGAAGGGATGAACTCTCCCTGAGGATTGACGCGAGGATGTTGTAGAAAATCGTCCAGCCTTTCGATCACCTCGTCTGGTGTGGCATGCTCCAGGCGGCACGCAGTTTCGTGGGCGTCCTCCCAGCGCAATTTCAAGTGCTGGACCAGGAATACTTCCCAAAGGCGGTGACGCCTTAGGATGCGCCTGGCGGCCATCGCCCCCTCAGGGGTGGTTGAAACCCCCTTGTACGGTATGTAGGTGACCAGGCCGTCATCCTGCAGCCTGCGACACATCTGGTTGGCCGAAATCGGTGAAACTCCCAAGCTCTCTGCCAACACGCCCAGCGACACTGGCCGGTCGCCCTGGCTGAGGCGCAGGATGTTCACCAGATACATCTGTGCGTTCTCTGTTAGTGTACGAGTTGGTTCAATAGTTTGCATAGCCTTAGCAATTCAGCCAAGAATCCTTTGTACATACTTAATATACAGCCAATTGCTGTAGAAGTCAAGTGCACTTTCTTACCTGCGCCCTTTGCCCTTGTTTACGGGCGTTATCCGTGTTACAATGTGCCCCAAGGACTTGACGCTCAACCGTGTGCTCGGTTACGTTGTTGGAGCAATACCAGTACGGATGCCCTGGCGGGCCAGTTTGAAGGAGGGACGGCAATGGAGTTTGGAAAAGCGTTTACCTATGTATTCGAAGACAAGGACTGGGTAACCAAGCTGCTGATTGGTGGGCTGCTGAGCCTGATCCCCATCGTGAACCTGGTGGTCCTGGGATACACACTCAGGGTTCTGAAGAATGTCGCGGATGGGTCAGAGCAGCCTCTGCCGAGCTGGGATGACTTTGGTAGCTACTTTGTCAAGGGGCTGATGGTCGTGCTGGGCAGCCTGGTCTGGCTCATCCCCTTGATAGCGATTTCGACGGCTGGGACTGTGGTCAGCGCGATGGCTGGCGGTGACGCATACGCCTCGGAGCGGATGTCGGGACCACTGGTATGCTGTATGTGGAGCCTGAGCTGTGTATCGGGCCTCTACGGGCTACTCATGGGGGTGGTGCTGCCTGCTGCAATGACTCTATATGCCGTGCGTGACGAGTTCGCCGCATTCTTCCGGGTTGGCGAAATCGTGTACTATGTGAAGGAGAATCTGGGCAACTATGTTGTTGCGCTTCTGTTGATAATTGTGGCGTCCTTTGCTGCGGGCCTGGGCATGATCCTGTGTTTCGTGGGCGTGATCTTTACCCAGTTCTGGGCGAACTTGGTCAATTCTCATCTACTGGGCCAAGTCTACCGGTATCGTGCGCAGCCCGAAGTTGAGGAACCGCTGCTGCCCATAGCATAGCCCAGCTTGCCAGAACAGGGCACGAGCTGGGCTTGGTCTGGCGAATGATAGAAAGGAGACTTGATCAAATGCCCAATGAGCTACGAATGGTGGCCGATTTGATGTGCGTCTCTGCCCGCACGGCCCCCAAGTCGGCGGGGCAGGACTATGTGGTGACCAAGGTACTGGATGGTGACGAGTGTCGCGCCCTGGGCGAAGCGATGGTCGTTCATGGGGTAGGGACGCCGCGTCAGGCTGGTTTTGAACGGGATGGCACGAATGTGCTGAACTCTTCCATCGTCGTCCTGATCGGCCTGAAGGATGCCAAGCCGATGGGACTGAACTGCGGCGCTTGTGGTCAAGAAAAGTGCATCACCATCAACACTTTCCGGGGACCGTTTGATGGCCCCCAGTGTGCCTTCCGGCACCTGGACATGGGCATCGCGCTGGGCTCTGCGGTGAAGACGGCCAGCCTGTTCAATGTAGACAACCGGATCATGTATCGGGCTGGCCTGGTGGCCAAGAAGATCGGTCAGATCGACGCCGACTATGTAATGGGCATCCCGCTGTCAGTGACAGGCAAAAGCCCGTATTTTGATCGCAAACCATAGCGCCTGATCGTCGATTGCCGGCCCGGGAAAATTGACGGGCCGTAACAAATCGGGTATACTGGGCGACCTACGGGGTGTAGCGCAGTTGGTAGCGCACAGCGTTTGGGACGCTGGGGTCGGAGGTTCGAGTCCTCTCACCCCGACTGGGTCGTTTTGCGGGTGTAGCTCAGTTGGTAGAGCCCCTGCCTTCCAAGTAGGTTGTCACGGGTTCAAGTCCCGTCACCCGCTCCTACTACCTGTAGTATGCCTCCGCGCTTCATACCACTACCTGTAGTGGTATCGAGTGAGGAGGCATTTTTGTATGTTACGTGAGCACCTTCCGCTGCAAAGTTCTGCGTCATCTCCCCTGGGCGCATCGCTGGTAGCATTCTTCCTGGATCGCCGAGCGGCGCGCTGCACACCCAAGACCCTGGAGCACTATGAGTATACCTGCGGCAACTTTGTCCGCTGGCTCACCGCCCAGGGCATATCAAGAACCCCTGAGATCACGGCCCACCATATCCGCGCCTATCTGGTCAGCCTGCAAGAGCGCAACCTGCGGGACACGACGCAGCACAATCACGCCCGTGGCATCAAAGCCTGGTTGAACTGGCTGGTGCGGGAAGGCGACCTGCACGAATCGCCCATGCGCCGGGTCGCTATGCCCCGCCTGGAGAAGCGTATCCCTCCTCCCTTTAGCCATGAGGATATCCAGGAGCTTCTGGCCTCCTGCGACCGCCAGACGCTGATGGGCGCACGGAACTATGCCATCATTCTCACCCTCCTCGACACGGGGCTGCGAGCGGCCGAATTCGGGTCTCTGCGCATAGGTAGTATCGATATGCGATCAGGTCTGGCCACCATCATGGGCAAAGGAGAAAAACAGCGCCAGGTGCGTGTTGGTGCGCGGGCGAGAGGTGCCATCGTACGCATGACAGGATGGCGCGGTGTAGTTGCCGCAGGAGAACCTCTTTGGATGGCCTACGACGTACGCGGCAGAGGATCGGGGCCACTCTCCGTCCATGGCCTGCAGACCATGTTGCACCGACTGGGTAGACAAGCAACAGTTCTCCCTTGCGCTCCCCATCGTTTCCGCCGCACCTTTGCCCTGTGGTGTCTCCGCGATGGCATGGACCTCCACAACCTGCGCCTATTGATGGGGCACAACTCGCTAGCGGTGCTGCAGCGTTACTTGGCCTTGACCGGGGAAGACATCGAGCGCGCTCATGAGGCCCATAGCCCGGTGGACCGGCTGCTTGGGAAAAACAGTGGTTGAAACACATGGACCGATGCAACTGCATAGAGAGCAAGAAAGGAGATGAGTGGATGACTATCGCATTGGCACTGGATCCAGGGTATGGAGGGACCAAGGTGTACGGGGCATCTGGTGGGCTGAACATCCCTTCTGCCGCCTCCTATGGGGACGGGCGGCTGGTCCAACGGGTGGTGGGCCTGCGTTCTGTTCGCCCGCCTCTTAGGATCGAGACCACTACGGGCGCTTTCTACGTTGGAGAGGGGGCCCATGACTGGGGCCGGCCAGTGGAGAACCTGGACTTGAACCGGCTTGTCGGCGCTCCGGAGATGAGGGCCCTCTTCCTGGGCGCGATGACCCTCTATGGTGCGGGATTGGAGCCAATCACCCTGATCGTGGGATTGCCCATTGCGGCTCTGATGGGTGAGGAGGCCGAGGCGGTCAAGAACGACGTGCGTGCCTTCCTGAAAGGCGCTCACTCTTGGTCTGCGGATGGCGCTCTTTGCTCGATGACGGTGGAGGAAGTGCTGATCACCTCACAGCCCGTGGGGGCGATGTTCGACTATCTCCTCACCCCTGAAGGCTCGATGACTGTAGTCCGGAAAGCCGCCTTCCAGAACGAGATCGCTGTCCTGAGCATCGGCATGAACACGGTGGATCTGCTGGTAGTCCGCAACGGAGCACCGGTTCAGCGATTCACCGGAGGCGATATGATGGGCGTTCGTCGCCTGCTGGAACTGGTGCCCTGCCGCGGCTCGTACTCTCTGGCTGAACTGGATGCCCAGCTCAGGCTAGGCCAGCTCGACATTCGGAGTGTTCTGCCGATCTGGCAGAGCGAGGTGATGGGTCTGATCGAGAGGCACTGGGGCAGGGAATGGCATCGCTTTCGGTGCGTGGTGATTGTGGGTGGCGGTGCCATCCTGCTGCGCAGACCCCTCTTGGAGCGCTTCAAGGACAAAGCCTTCATCCCGGACGATCCGTTGATAGCAACGGCTAGGGGACTGTACAAATTCGCTCTCATGCGAGGTCGGAGGACTGGCAAACATGGCGAAACGGGGGAGGCCTCCGAGTCCTAGGGCCGCTGCAGCTACCATCGTAAACGTCAAGATGCGGCTGTATCCGGACGAGGACGACGATCTCATCCGGTTCTTCGCCTCTGTGCCCAGGCGCTTGCGAGCGGTCATGGTCAAGCAAGCTCTGAGGTCAGGGCTCGGCGAAGGTCGCAGTGAGTCAACAGACCCTGAAGGAGGATTGCTGGAGACACTGGAGACCTTTGTCGAGTGAATACCTGGCTTCCGATAATTCGGCTTGAGTAGTTGGACGCTCCCCCGCTATCCCGTGCACTCAGGCACTGCAGCGAGGCGATGTTGTGAAGAGCGCAGCGACGGATGAGCTCTGGAGCACAGAGGGCCATCGCGATAGCCCAATGCAGCTGAGACTGGGCACCTGCGAGAGCCGCATATGACTACGGGCGCCAATGTGGTTGGCGATCTGACCGGACAGGAGGGCTACTAAGTGGCAGTGAGACTAACGAACCGACAACAGGATCTCCTGAGGGATCTGGGCAGCTACGGCATCCTGTCTGGCGATCAGGTTGCCATCGTGCAAGGCGTCGGGCGTCAGGCGGCCAGGAAGCGGATGAGCGAGCTGATCGACCTTGGCCTGGTCGAAGGCCGGCCCCACGGCTTTGGCCGTGCCCGCGGCCGGCCGGCCAGGATCTATAGCCTCAATGCAGAGGGCGTGCTCTACCTCAAGAACCTTGGCTTTGCGGTCGCTGAGGACCGCAAGCCCGGGACCGGCAAGTCGATCGCACCAGACCATCAGCTCCTGCTGAACTGGTGCCTGCTCCACTTGCAGGGTCTCCAGTCGGTACTTCCACAGCTCACGGTGCGTAGGGCGGACACCAGCCGCCTTGTGGAGACACCAGAGCGATCTAGGTCCTCTGCATCTACCCACGCTATCCCCGATGCCGTCTTCTCCATCAGCAACGACCACGGCGAGAAGGTACTCCTATTCTTCCTGGAGGTGGATATGGCCTCGGAGACGGTGGCGAGTCCCACCAGGAAGGGCAGCGATTTCCGCAGCAAGATCGTCCGGTACCATGAGTATTTCCGCTCCGGCTTGTACAAGAGGTATGAGCAGGAGTGGGATTGCCAGCTGCGGGGCTTTCGGTTGCTCGTGGTGACCAGCATGCAGCAGCGACTTGCCGTGCTCTGTCGCCTTGTGAGGGAGATGCCGCCATCAGACTTTGTTTGGCTTGCCGATCGAGCCTCTCTATTCTCCGCAGGTATGGCTGCCGCGATTTGGGTGCAAGGAGGGAATCAGGACTCTCCCCCGCGGTCCATCCTCGGTTCGACCCTAGCCCGCCCCACGCCTCTGCTTCCAGTCAAACCCTGATCGGCAAGTGAGCCGGCCAGCGCGGCCCTCTACGAGGAGGGCACCGTGTGTCTTTCCACTGTCCTTCTCCACCACTCATGCTGCGTTTGCCAGCCCATGTGCCCCGTGAGTGCTCTGGTACCTCGCACCAACGTTCCGGCGGCATACCGGAAGTCGCGCTATTGCGTACCGGAAATCCGCCTGAGTCGTACCGCAATTGTCTGCGCAGCGGCGATTTGCGGTATGCCTTGTGCTGAAGTGCAATACCCCGTGACAGCCTCCGCAGAGTCAATCGCAAGCGATTGGGCGGCCTGTACATCAGTTTTCGTGGTGCAGAGGGTGTTCTGAGGAAGTGCCAGCGTGATGCGCAGAACGTACCAGAAATCGACTATATACACATATTGATAGTACATCATCGAACAGAGAAGCAAGAAAAAGTTGGCCTATGGTGACCCGGGATCTGCGGGAGCCTGGGGGCCAGCCTGCGCAATCTGGATGCGAACGGGGGCTGATTACGGTGATTTCACCTGAGAGGAACGGCCCAAGAAAACATGATCCCGTTAACGTTCGGCAGCGCCTTCTACCAATCCGATAGCTACTCTGACTTGCTCTCTCCCCTCCGGTGCCATGGTTAACGTTCGTAGCTCGGTGCACCCAGATGGTCATGCCATGGATGAGTACCCCCTGACACGGCTTGAGCCGCTGACGCTGCGCGGCAGAGGTAGTCGTCTATTGTGCTCCAGCCAACCTGATGCCCAATGAATTGAACTAGTCGGTCTGCACGATAGAGCAGCCCGCAAGGACTGACCACTGTGCTGGCATATCGGTGATCGCTGTTCGATGATCTGCTGGATTGATGCGTGGGAGCACGCAGACCCCCTTTCGTAAACCTGTCGGTCTCCTGCGGAGGACCGAGTTCGCTTCGCCAGGTTTATCGAGGGGTCTGCTCAGTGGCTCCCACGCGGTGCTTCCTGCTCATTGGCTCCCAGATTTGTGCGGAGCCAATAGGGATGGTTGAGTCGTGGTTGGAGGCCCACGCAATCCGGGACAGGCGGTAACCGAAAGGTATATAAACCCCAGGTGATTACCCACTCGCGACAAACTATTGATGAGTGGGCTTGGCCTTTGGCAATCTCCCTGATGGGGATGAGATCCAGGCCGTTCAGCCTACCCACGATCTGGCAGCGGTCCTGCGCGATGATCCGCCCACTGCGGCGGATCCATCCTGCTCCATATCGGCCTCCGGTCTGAGTCGGGCAGTGAGCATGCGTGAGAAGTTGCCGCTGAGGTATCTTCGGATTGGGTTCTCCCCTGCGAGAACAGCGGGAGACGATTTGTGTAGCGACAGCTACAACCACAGAACCGTCACTTTCTACCCCTGAGCACGCCGCAGTACCTGCTGTTCCCCATCCCTGCATAGGCCCTGTTGACAGGCTCCTTCCGTGACCTGCGTTGTACTGAGCTTCGAGCATGACGATTTAGATCCGTGATCGCAGTCTCTGGATCAGATGAACCAACATCATCACGACCAAAAGGAGGACCACGATGAGAATCACTCTGGATGTCATACGCAAGGTGCTTCGCCGAGGCCTGGGTGCTCAGTGCTTCACCGCTGGCTTCATCCGGCGTGTGGAGGAGGACCCGGATCAGTCGAGCGCCTACATCACCCGGGACGGCTGCCTCCGCTACAACCCGAGGTTTGTTGAGGAGCACATAAGCTGCCCTGAAGACCTCTTCAGCCTGCTGCTGCACGAACTCCTGCACCCGCTGTGGGCGCACTTCCTGCGCTGCTCTGGTGAGCTGGAGAACATCGCAGCTGACGCCGTGATCAATGCTGCCATCAGTACCCTGTACCGAGACTCCTCCGCAAAAGGCAGCCTGTTTCAGAACCTGTACCCGCCGCAGGGACTGGAGGCACTGCTGCGACCGCAGAGCCAACTGGGTAGCGATGTCCTGGGCCGTGTCTACGGCAGGCTTTACCCGGAATCGATTGCCTGGCCAACCCAGGACCATATGGAACCCACGCACCCGCTTACGACCGGCGAACTCGTGCGCAGCCTCAAGATCTTGCTTCCCGCCGACGGTCGCGATCCGGTGCCCTTGCTGGGCTCGCACCGTAGCGAGGCAGAAGACGACGAGCCCGGTGAGGATCAAGGACAGCCCTGGGAACGGGGCGACCTCTCTCAGGTGGCAAGGGATCTCAAAGATGGCCTGCAGGTGGCCGAAGGCTCTCAGCCCGGATGCGGTTCCGAGCTTCATGACCTCCTGTTCCAGGTGCTAGAGAGCCATATGGGACTGAGGGACGATGTGCTGATGCGCTTTGCCACCCAACGAAGAGCTGACCGGTTCCTGGAAAGGAAACGGCTAGAGTGGCAAAGCCGTGTTTCTCCCCTGCCCCTGTACCCAACGCGCCGCGACGCGGTGCTGCTGGCCGAGGGCATTGATTCGCTGCACTACCACCAGCTGACCGGCCGTGAGACCGTGGAGCGGCAGGGAGTAGCCATCTACCTGGATGTATCAGGCAGTGTTGCTTCTTATCTGCCTGAGATCATCGGCGTCTTGAACAGGCTGAGGGGACGGCTGGCGTCGATCTACCAGTTCAGCACGGAGGTGGTGGAGACAAGCCTTGAGGATCTGCTTGCCGGTTCGATCCAGACGACCTACGGCACCGATTTTGATTGCGTTGCGCAGTCGATCCTGGAGCAGAGCTTTGAGCGCAGCATCGTCATCACGGATGGCTGTGCCCAGCTGTCCGCAAATCTGAGGGATGAACTGCTTCAGAAGCAGGCCAAAATGCTTACAGTGCTCTTTGGCCAGGCGCAGGGGTGTCCACCCCTGGCTCCGCTGGGGGATGTCGTACCTTTGCAGGAAGTGTGCCACCGGAGGATGGGGGCCCGCAGGAAGGAGGCGGAATGAGATAGAAACGGATACCAAGCTTCGCATCGGAGCTGTGACCGCAACTGAACGGTTGCCAAATGGGTCGCGTGACAACTGAATACTCAGGGGGTAGCGCCGGAAGTACCGGCGCTTTTTGTTTGATGCATGGAGGTGCAGGAAATGGTCGACCTCGGAACAGAGCCCCGCCGAAGGATGCCTGTCGCTGCGATGAAGATCCAGGACGCCCTGCGGAGGTGGCCGAGGGTGTGCGCCCATGTGATCTGCCATAGTCTGGGCTACGCTACGCCCACCACCGCGGCGAGCATCGTGCTAGCTGCTGTGCGCGGGGAGAAGCACTATTGCGAGTGGATCAGCGCCTGCTACCAGGGCAACCCTGTGCCTGCGTTGAACCGGGCAATCCGTGCACGCCACAGCCACCGCGGCTATATGGCTGACTATGGAGTTGCCAGGCGGCTGGTGCAGCGCGCCATTGCCCATGGTGACCCGTGTACCTTCGCCAGCTGGTTCTAGGGCTCAGTGGTCTAGTCAGAGGAGGTGAATCACTGAACACATCCGAGAGAATGTATTGCAAAAGAGGGGGCATCTGCCCCCTCTTTTTTGTTTCGCCGCATCCCAACAAAGGAGGAGTAGAAATGATACTCGAACAGCTAGGCATTTTTGGCTGGCAGCAGCGAGAGGAGAACCTCCTGCTGGCGTCGCTGCTTACTGGCGACCCCCTGTTACTGATCGGTCGGCATGGGTGCGCCAAGACATACCTGGCATCTCAGATCGCTAGGTCCCTGAACAGGCGCTTTGTGGCCTACGATGCCTCCAAGGCGATGTTTGAGGACGTATTGGGCTACCCCAACCTGGCAAAGCTAAAGCGGGGCATTGTGGAGTACGTCCCCAGCCCCCTGACCATCTGGGACAAGGACATGATCCTGATCGACGAGCTCAATCGTCCCCTGCCGGAGTTGCAGTCCAAGTGGCTGGAGATCATCCGCTCACGACGCATCATGGGCTTGCCGACCCAGATCCGGTGGGCTTGGGCAGCGATGAACCCTCAATGTTACCTGGGCACCCATGCACTGGATCGGGCGCTGCTGGGCAGGTTTGCCTTGTTCGTCTACCCGCCTGAGGTGCTGGACATGAGCGAGGCGGACCGGATCAAGGTCACCCAGGCTGCAAGCGGTGACGATGCTCCGGCGCTGGGCGTGTGGTGGGCTGCTCGCTCGGCGGTGCCAGCTCAGATGTCTGATGCCACTGCGCCTGCGCTGCCCGTGAGCGCAACGCTATCCCGCACGCTGAGAACGGCAGCCAGGCGCTTCCGAGACCTGAAAGAAGATCTGGACCAGCTGCCCCTCTTCCTCTCGCGGTTCGCTGAGCTGGTTCGCGGAGAGAGCCAGGGGCAGATCGCCCTGGACGGACGTCGTCTGGGATTCCTGTACCGCAATATCCTCGCCTACCGCGCCGTTGAGCTGGCACAGGCTGGGCTGGATCCCCAGAGCTCGCGCCAGCCATTGACCGACTCGATGCGCTTCGTCGTCACAGCCAGCATCCCCATCGGCTTGGACGAAGAACTCCCCGATCCAGCAAGGGCTCGCCACGTGCTGGAACTGTGCTGTGACCTGCTGAGTGACTTTTTCAAGCCGGGGGCTCCAATGTCGCGGCTCGATGCCATCTACGAGCTCTGCACAACCCGGGATCTGAGGCGGAAGGTTGAGATCCTGCTGCAACAAGACCTGGCAGATCTCGTGAAGTGCAAGGGCTGGCAGGAGCTGGTTACCAGCGACACCGATGTCACGCCACTGGCCTACACCGCCCTGGAGGTAGAGGCGCTCCGGCCCGGGACCATCCCCCCCGAGATGCTCAGCTCCCTGAGCCAGAGGATCGCCCCGCACGAGCTCTCGGACGATGCCTTGCCACCCCTGAAGGACGAGGATATTGAGTACCTGGACGAGATGGAGGGCTTGCTCGCGAGTGCCAGGACCGGCCTGGAGAAGGCCGTGGCCATAAGCCACGTGAAAGAGCTCACCGAGAAGGGCAACCTGACCCCTGCTGCCATCGCCCAGGCACGGCAGCGCATCCAATCCGACCTGGCCTGGCTGCGGGAGCTGCTGGGGTCGACTGACGCTGAAGGGAGGACACAAGATGAAGACCATCAGACTGTGGCTTGAGACGCACCCCATGGTGCCGGTGTTCCAGCAGCTTCGCTATGAGTGGGCAGAGGTGTCGTTGCAGGAGGTATTGCTCAAGGGCATCCATCCTTGGCAGGGCCCTCACGCGCATGACAGCCTCTGGCAGGCGTTTGTCGAGCGGCTGAACGCAGCCGCCGCCAAACCAAGCGGGCTGGAGGCTCGCGGCTACTGCTCTGAGCTGAGCAGTGGGTCCAGCCGCTTTCAGTACCGCTACAACTCTCGCTTCGAGCGGCTCCTCGCTGAAATCGGGGAAGGGATCCTGTTCGTGGACGATGGGTTCGGGTATGACCGCCTGCTGGAGCTGGCCAGGCAAACGCTTGCCCGGTCCTGGAGCCAGCGGATCGTTCGTGATCTGCTGTGCGGCCTGGCACTGGACTTTAACGCGCTGCGCCTTTTCATCAAGTCCAAGGCACCTCAGGTCCGGCTGTCTGGCTACGCGGATATCGACAAGTACGATCTGACCAGCCTGTTGACGGTGGATGACTTTGATGAGAAGGAGGACTTGCTGATCCGGCAGGCTCTGCCAGCGGCAAGATTCCGGTCCACGCGCTTCCTGGAAAGCGTGGCAGACGGTCGGGGTTTCCTGTGCTTGACCCCCGAGATCACTGCTTTTCAATTGCACGTCAGGCGAGCACCGAGCGGGGAGCTGGTTGACCCACTCACCTACAACTGCAAGCGTGAGGGGGAGCAGGTTAGGCTGATCCCCATCCTGTGCCGAGGACCTGGGCAGCGGCAGCTTGCTCGCCAGATCGCCTCTCTATGGGCAGGTCCAGGAGAGAGCTACTGCTTCACACTTCACCTAGACAAGCTGTGCCATGCGGTGGAGGACGTGGCCGCTCAGGTGGACTTTTCCAGCCTGAGCTATACGACCGCAGCAGAAGCTCCTGTCTCGGAGGCGAGGATCCAGGGCCTAGATGTGGAGCAGTACCATCTGGGGCGGTACATCACCGTGGAAGACTCGGTTGAAACGATCAAGGAGGCTTTGCACGTCTACGGACTGAGCACGAGCGGCAACAAGGAGGAACTGACGGCGAGACTGTCCAGGCTGTGCGCCAGGGTGTACCGCCAGCACCTGCCAGTCCTGGAGGGATACTTCGCAACCAGGCGCCTCATCCGAAGCAGCGGGCGCGGGGGCCGCATCAGCTCTGCCTTCCCTGTTCTGGAAGACAGTCCCCTCCGCAACATGGTGCTGATCATGTACCTACTGAGGCACCTGCGTGGCGATGCCATCGTCGACGCCACGTACACCGACGATACGTATGACCTCACCAGCCTGGCACGGGCTCTCATCGACAGGCGAGTAACCCTGGAAGGTTCGTTTCTGCGGGTGGAGGGAGTGCTTCTCCTGGGGAGCCAAACCCACTGAGGCGGCCAGGCAAAGGCATGGGCTCCGGATGCGAATCCGGAGCCTTTTTGCTTCACCAGGGGTCGCTCGGCAGTCTCCGGCCGACCCCTCATCACACAGAGGAGGATAGAAATGGGTATCGATATTGGATTCGTGAGCGATGACCTGTCCAGGTGTAGCAGAGCTGGTTGCGCTAAACATCGCAACACTATAGTAGGCTTCCTGGAGCACGCCGGCGGCCGACCGGTAAGCGTGCAACGTCTGGACACGTCTGCGGTGGAGCGGGAGGCGAATGATCAGTTCCGAACGACGGCAGAGCTGGATCCGGATCACTTCGCCCTGGTCGCACGCCTGCAGAAGGTGGAACTATCAGTGCCCGAGGGTCTTCCAGCTTCGTTTTCGAGCGGGCTGCATGGCTTTCGCTACGAAATCGTGCCTCAAGAGACCATCGGACAGGCTGATTTCCTGGCTCGGGTGGCTCAGGCAACCTTGCAGGGCAAGCAAGACAGCTTGCAGGTCTACTCCTGCTGGGATGAGGTTCTGTCCTGGGAGGCCAGGCGGGAGATATGCCTCAAATGCCCCTTGCGACCGCTGGATGAAGACAGCTGCTATGCGCGATTCTCCAACTACCCTGGCATGGCATCCTTCAAGGTGGCGCTCTCTGCGACAATCGGCACCCTGGACACGATTGACCGGTTGATGCAGGAGAGCCAGGCTGCGCAGGACCCGTTCGCTTGGTGGACGTTCCGCGGTTTGCTGGAGCGAACTGGACACAGCTCTCTGGTCGAGCTCCACCGTAGGGTCGAAGCCTATCTGGCAGAGGAGACCCACGCCCACATGTTGAGCGCCGAGGGTTTCTTCGACCAGGTGGCGGAAATGGTGGGCAGCGACTCGGGTGATACCGATGGTGCTGAGGTCCGTGCTGTACCCAAGTTGTCCGAGCTGCCTCGCCAAAGCGACGTGGAGACCCTGCTGGCTGGCCTCGTCTACCGGGACGAGCCGTACGGGACCCAGGAGATGGAATTCCTCTTGCCCCGCCTCTACGCCTACCAGGCGGCAGCCGAATGGGCGACATGGCGGACCAATGGCGATGTCAAGACGCAGGGCTTATTCCTGGGCTTCCTGGACCGTTGGCACACCCTGCTTGGCATGCTGCACACGGGATGGCTCATGGGGCTGAGAATGTTCGTGTCCTACTAGCTCGGTACTTTGGCGAGGGCAACAGGCTGGTCCGCTTGGCGCAAGGACCCTGACATAGCGGTGAAGTTGGGACACCCATCTAGGTGCTGGAATCTTGGGTGGGTGTCCCTGACCCAGAGTGAGGTGAGCTCCGATTCGCTTCTGCCAGGCTAAGGAACTTGGAACATCATCGTCAAGTCGATCAACTTCGACGGTAGCATATGGTGTAGTTTTGCCCCCGATGCACCACCGGTTGCTCGATCCACAGACTCACATCCTCCTGCCCTGAGTGAATTGCTACCTTCAGGGTCCGCACTCGATCTGAGTCAAGCTGCTTCTGGCGGTCCGCCTCACACCTAGCGATAGCTCTGTTCGGCCCAGACCGAAAGCTATATATACCAGGTCTCACTACTGAGTAGCGGTAAGTCAGAACCGAAGACACGAGGCAAGATGAGATTGCAGGACCAACCGTACAGGGACCCCCACTACTACCGCCAGGCCCAGTACCACTATGAGTCCAGGGCCTACTCTGCTCTCACCGCCCCCAATGCCTCCCTCAGGCCAGGACCCACGCCCAAATCCGCAAGCGACATTGGCGATGTGCTTGCTGCCACCGATCCCTGGCCCAGACCTCCCAATGCTGCTTCCGGCCAGTGGGGCTATGGAGTGCAACCTCCTCAACCGCTGGAAACCCATGTCCAAGACCCCGGCACAGCGCTGCCGATCGACGCCGGGCGACGAGCTCCGTCAAGTTCCTACTTCGGCAGCGATCCACTGGAAAGCTTCCTGGCCGCAAAGCGGCAGATCCTGGCCAGGTCTGCCCGGGACGTCCTGGACCTGATCTACGACCGGGAGGATCTGCACCGCGATCAGATGCGAAGGATCGACCGGGAGGAGAGCAAGGTCCGCACCGGACTGATGGAGGTCGAGGGCCGGCCGGTCGGCACCGATCCCAGCTTCGATCGGCGCCGTGACACGCTGGAGGGTCACCTGCTGACACTGTACCGCGAACGCAGGGCTCAGGAAGTAGCGGCCTGGCGCGACAAGTCTGGGCTGAGGGAGGGGCTGCGCACGATTCTGGGCGAGTTGGAAGCGGAAGCGCGAAAGTGGTCCTTTGTGTACGGTGCTGGGACGAGGTACGGGTGACGCCTAGATGGAGGTCGAGGAGATCTGCCGCAAGCTCAAGCCCTTGCTCGGGCGAAGGGCTGATCAGTACCTGCAGGCCTACCTGGCTGAGGACTACAAGGGTAAGGCGGAGCTCAAGACCGCGCTGGAGCTGATGTCGAGCCAGGTCCTGAACCAGGATCTGGAACGTCCCTCCCTTACCCTTTCTGCGCCACCAGAGGCACTGGCGTGCGGACCATACCCGCTAGGAACGGTCATGTATGCCTGGAGGCCGTTGTACGGCTTCGGCCTCAGGGAGGACGAGTGGATCCAGCACGTCGCCATCTTCGGTCGTTCCGGTGCCGGCAAGACCAATGCCATCGTCGTCCTGGTGCGCGACCTCATGGCCAAGGGCAAACCCTTCGTTATCTTCGACTGGAAGCGCAACTACCGCGATCTGCTGGCAATCCCCGGTGGCCTGCTTCCTGACCGCGGCGATCAAGCACGACAGGACATCGCGGTCGCCATTGCCCAGGCCAGCGGAAGGGGGACAACGCCAGCTGAGATCAGGCCGCGCTCTCCACCCTCTACGGTCCGGGCCGACGGGCCCCCGAAGCTGTCCGTCTACACGGTGGGAAGGGACATCGTGCCCTTTTCCTTCAATCCGCTCATTCCGCCGCCGGGCACCGATCCCAGCACCTGGCTGAAGAAGCTCATCGAGATCATCGCCCATGCCTACTTTCTGGGAGAGGGGGTCATGTACCTGCTGCAGGAGGCGCTGCATGCCATCTACTCCGAAGCCGGCATGTACGACGCGGCGGGCCCGCAGCGTCACCCCGTGCTGCGGGATGTCCTGCAGTGGCTGGTCAAGCACCCGGTCAAGGGACGGCAGGCGCAATGGATGGATTCCACGCTGCGCGGCGTTCAGTCGCTGTGCTTTGGCCATATGGGCAACGTCATCAACGCCACCGACAACCTGACGGACGTGGGCGCTCTCTTGGAGCGGCAGGTCATCCTGGAACTGGACGCTCTGACCAGCGCTGACAAGACATTCCTCATCGAGGCCCTGCTGCTGTGGATACACCACTATCGCTTGGCTCAGGGCAGGAGGGAGACGTTCAAGCATGCACTGATCATCGAGGAAGCCCACCACATCCTCCTGCGCCGCACGGCCGGACGCGGCGGAGAGGCGATCACCGACACGATCCTGAGGGAGATCAGGGAGCTGGGCGAGGCTGTCGTATTGGTCGACCAGCATCCCAGCCTGATCTCCATCCCCGCCCTGGGCAACACCTACACTACCATCGCCATGAACCTCAAGCACAAGGCAGACGTCAGCGCCGTTGGCGCAGCGATGCTGCTGGAGGACGAAGGCACTGACCTTCTCGGGCAGCTTCCGGTGGGCTGGGCCATCGTCAAGCTGCAGGGCCGCTGGACCCAGGCCTTTGTCGTGAGCGTCCCCCATCTACAGCTGCCCAAAGGCTCGGTGACCGACGGGTTGCTGAGCCAGATGTTCGGGGCAAGCCGTACAGCAGCAGATGAAGCGGCACCGTCGCCCGACAAACCGCCGGTGCGGGACCAGGAATCCTCGACGAAGGGCACCGAGACACGAGCCCTGAGCAACCGCGAAGAGGGCCTGCTGCGGGACGTTGCGGACCATCCGCTGTCCGGTGTGGTAGAAAGGTACCGGCGGCTGGGATTGAACCGGCGGAAGGGCAATGCCGCCAAGGAAGCCTGCCTGGCTCAGGGCCTGCTGCAACAAGTCCCCATTCCCACTCGCGGAGGGCGGGTCGTCTTGTTAGAGCCGACTGTTGACGGACTGGAGCTGCTGAAGGCTCGGGGCTTCTCAGTAGGTAAGCTCACCCCTCACATAGGGGGACTGGAACACGAGTACTGGCGCGCCCAAGTTGCTGGCATCTACAAGAGCCAAGGCTACCAGGTGCGCATGGAACATCCGGTCAATGGCTATGCGGATCTGGTCGCGGAGCGGGATGGGATGAGGCTCGCGTTGGAGATAGAGACGGGCAAGTCGAACTGGAAGGACAACATCGCCCGGGACCTCGCGCGGTTCGACCAGGTCACGGTGGTGTGCACCAACGAGCTGGCGTACGAGCAAATCGTTTACGAGGCAGCGCAGCGTTGGTCAGCAGCGCGGGACAGGCTCAAGGTCCTCAGGGCCCAGGAACTGTGAGGATCCCAATGCCATGGTAGCAGGTCGTGCCATGCGCCAGGCATCGATCACAGCGCGTGAGAGCCGCCCACGTGACCGCAGTTGGGACATCTGAGCCTCTGGCCCAGCAGCCCGCCAACCGTGTTCAACATAGCGTGGGACTCGCAAAAGGCGGCCCCGCACCTCCCGCAGCGGCCACACGCCTCGCGGCCGCACAGCAAACACTTCTTCATCATGGGTCAACACCTCCGGTACGTACGTTGCCCTATCCAAGAGGGGTGCTGCTTATATGCTTTGCGGTGTGGTTGTTACAGCGATTCCGGCCGCAGTAGTCCGTTTCTCGGGCAGCGGAAGCAGGTCTGGGTGATTCCAGAGGGGCAATAAGGAGAAGGGCAGGCATCCAACTCCCAAAGACAGGGATCTCTACTGAAGAGTAGGTAGAGACCACAACCTTTATATAGTGGTAGCGATTCCCTTGTAGGCATGATAGACGAAGGATCAGATAGGGAATACGACGAGCCTCCGTGTTGCCTCCTAGAGAGGCTGCGGGTTATTGAGCAGAAACTGGACCACATCATCTACCGGCTGTCCGAGGAGGACCCCAGGACCTACCGATCCAGGCGGCGCGATCTCCGGGACGAGGGTTGTGAGGATGACAACGGCAACTCGCGTGCGGAGCAGAACGGCCGAGACCGGTCCTGGTGAGCGCTGCCGCGTGGCCTGACGCTTGGAGCAGGGTAGGTGACAGTCTGCACAACGTTAGAGCCGCTGCGCTGGCGAGGAGCCTCACCAGGCACCGCAGCCCGGTCTGGACCGAAAGGTATTTATACCTGCGGGACCTGAACGACTGCGGAGGTGACTGTTCCATGGGTAGGCCATACAAGTGCCGGTACTGCCGCAGCACGCATACGATCTGGAAGGGATACAGGGCCCGCAGCAGCGACAAGGTACGGTTGCGCGTGTGCCGCGATTGCGGGCGCAAGTTCACATCCAGGCAAGTGGTGACTGCTGCCGGTGCCGATAGGTGAGGACATGAAGAGAAGGAGAATGAACCAGCTGGTGCCCGTGCACGTGTTCCGCGCAGGCCCATTGCAGGCCGTGCTCTGGCAGCGTTACGATGATCTCAGGCGAGCACGAGCGCTCCAAGGGTATAAAGTGACCCTTCACCGCACCGGAGACCGCCTGCTGGCGAAATCGGATTCGCCTACGCTCATCATGCCTCAAGAACTACCTCAGGCCATCGAGGCCCTGGTGGCAGCCAAGACCTTCTTGTCCCGTGACATGAACAACAGTGCCGACAGAGCGGGGATGTTCGTCTCAGCGATCGACCTCCTGGGGGCCAAGGCACAGTGGTAAGCCGCGACTTCCCCATGCCGGCCGAGCGCTCCTTTCTGGGTGCCCAGAGGCCTTCCTGGACCGATCTACTGCGCCTGCGCACGCTCAAGGATTGGCAACGGGCGATTCTGAGGCACGTCAGGGCTCTGGAAGCGCTGCCTCCGTCCTCGGACGTGAGCGATGCTCTAGAGAGGGAGAAGGCCTACCTGGAGGTAGTTCGGCACGAGACAACGGAGCTGGAGACTCTGCTTGCCCTACTCTAGGCACGGATCGATGCGGCGGTAGGATCCACTGTGGCAACACGGTTGCCCGAAGGGGATCAAGATCTCTTGAAACAATGCGTTTCCTGGGGGTTGGTGCCGGTGGGACTATCCGCTGCTCTTGTTTAGTAGGCGATCCACCGTCTCCCTGGGCAAAGCGGCTGCGATCTCACGGGTCTGGCCATACCTGCCCCTCGATACGACGGGAGCGTTGATCAGGCCATACAGATCGAGGAAGTTGATCATATCGGACACCCGCCGTTGGGTCAGTGGCTTGGTCTGCTGTCTGTGGCATAGTCCCTCGTACACGTCGTACACTTGCCCAGTGCCCACCCTGCGCCGCCCAGTTGACAAGGCTGCATAACAGGCTATGAGGGTAAGCTTCTGGTGGGCCGCCAGCGCCCGGATCAGTTCCTCCGTCTTGTCCACCTCCAGGGTCTCCGCAGCGATCTCTACCTCGGTCAAGGTCAACTGGCCGCTGGTCTCAGCGGCTACCTTGGCCGCCTTGAACAGCAGCTCTACCGCCTTGCGTGCGTCTCCGGTCTCTCTGGAAGCATAGGCAGCGATCCTTCGCAGAGCCCCCTCTTCTACCTTGCTCTTGTCTAATGCCTTCTCTACCCTCAGGGCCAGGATCTCGTACAGGTCGAGGGCGTTGTAGGGCTCGAAGATAAAGTCAGTCTTCTTGAGGAAGCTGAGGATGCGAGGGTCGAGCGCCTTCTCCCAGTCCAGTCGGTTAGTCAGCATGATCAGGATCACTCGGCACGACACCTTCCTGGGCAGGGTCTTTCCCAGGAAAGTCAGAAGGGAGTCTGCATTGGGCCGTACGTTGTCTGCCTCATCGATCAATAGGCATACAGTACCCCGATAGCGGTCCATGCCCTCAATGATGCTTGCTTGCATGTACTCGATGGGGATCCCTTTCCTGTAGCGGCGCCCACCGCTGTCCAGCGCCAGAGCCACTTCGTTGAGGGCGCCGAAGTAGGTCCTGGGCGAGGTGAAGTCCACATAGAAGTAGTTGAACGGTACACCTCTGCGTTCGCAGACCTTCTCTAAGCTGGACAGCAGGTGCAGGAGGCTTACGGTCTTTCCCGATCCAGTAGGACCATAGACAAGGGCAGCAGGAGGATGGCCTCCATCGAGGATCGGCATGAGATGCTTGGCAATGCGCTCCAGCTGCTTCTCCCGAATGCGCCGATTGAAGATCTCCTTGAGCACCGCCGTGCGTTCTTCCTCGGGAAGTTTCTCATCATCCAGGAAGTCTGGGTTGAGTATGAGTCCGTTCTTCCTGCTTCTTGCATAGAGTGCTTCGATGAGGCGGATGGTATGATCCTTGCTTTCAAGGGTCTGCTGGAGCTCTTTTCCACCGGACATTTTCTCCATGTCACTGCACAGGCTCCATAAGACATATATACTTTTCTGAGCACTGGGGAGTAGGCATCTAGCGGTAACCCGAGTGAGAAGATTTCCTGTGGACTGTGTGAGACAAGAGACAGACCTTCTCCTATTCTGAGTACATCCAAGATGGATATGGATGGATTTATAAGCGTCGTCCCGCCTGCGTGGTGACACAGCATCAGCGAGATCACTTCTAACCCAAGCGAGTATCTCCACAGGAAACTTACCCAGATAGTGCCTCTGAACACGTTCTTCCCCAAGAACACCTACCCACTTCGGGTCCCTAGGAAAGAGGGCAGGGGAATTTAGAGCAGTCAGAGCTGCTGCCAGTGAGCTGGTGAACATGAAATAGTATCTCGCCAATTTCGTCGAAAGGTAGCGAGGTGTGATATGATCACGCAAGAATGAGCCGTGGCCAACTGGCAGCGCGTCGCCTGCGGAATCTGTGTTCTGACACAAGCCCGGCGAAGGGAGGCAGGCCTCTTTGGAGATCAGTCGGAAGGGGAGAAGTACCAGCGACCTTGAGATCTTCGGGACTGTTGTGACCGCTGCCTTGATCCGCGCGGAGCACGCGGGTCGCGTGGCTGCTCGGTTCACTGGCGCTGGCCCCCAGCTATGGGCCGCCTTCCGTAACGAGCTGACCCTGACGGATCTCCTGGATCTCGCTGTGCGAGATGCGGCCGTGCTCATGCCGCAAGCGTTTGATCTGGGTCGGTTGTGGCCTGAGACCTCGGATGCTGATCTGCATGTGCTTTCACCGGATCACGTCAGTAGGTACATCGAGCGCGGCAAGGAGATGGTTGCACAGCCGAGCGATACCTACCTCCGCGCTCAAGCGAATGCCTTGGGCGTTATGCTGCCATCGCCAGAGGGCCTGAGCAGCCTCCCTGTGCCGGAAGCGCATCACCACATTTTGGAATTGCCGGGAAGCGGTGGCTACCTGGCCTACGAGTTGGCGTCTCGACCCAATGCAGCCGTTTACTACTGGGAGAACTTCACTATCGCCTGTGGCACCTGGCAAGAACAGCTTATGGCCAGCTTGATCGCCTTCGAGGTTGGTGCTCCACCGCGCCGGGAGCTGCTTGTCTTGCACGACCCTACATTGGGCAAGATCCTGGGCGAAACTACAGTATTTGATTGGATCATCGGGCTGCGCGAGGCCAACATGCGTCACGCAGACGCCTTGCGTTCATTCCTGAAACCAGGAGGACGGGTTTTGATGCTGTGAGCGAGCCTACGCGGGCCGTGACCCCCGACCACAAGTATGGTTCCCTGACTAAAAGCCTTGACATCGATGAGACCTTGATGCTGCTGAGCCTGGCTCACGAATTGGGGTCTGCTTCGACGTTCAAGAAGGAGGGACTGGCCCGTCTGACGCAGACGTCGCGAGTGCGTCGACAAGAGATTTTGCGTCTAACTCTGCACAAGTTTCTGACCACCGAGGGCGACCAGATCGTGGCAACTCCTTTGTTACGAATACTGGTCAATCCGAGTGTTGAGTCAGTACTCAAGCGCCAAGTGCTGTATGTGCAGTACCTGCGCAGCACGCCATTGGTGTGGGACGCCGTGGCCCAGATTGTGCTACCCCAGGCGCAAGCCTCGAACCCTGCTACAGACGGAACACGTCGGGGAGAACTCCAAATTGAGGACTGGAATGGCTTTCTGACACGGAAGCTGCGAATGTACACGCCGGCTACCCTCTCGCGGACCCGGCGGCATATCACCGCTCACCTGACCAAGTTTGGGGTGCTGGAGGCGGAGCAGGTCGAAGGGAATGCGATCGCCAAACGGTTCTATGCCCGCCTCACCGAACCTGATCCCAAGGCTTTTCTGTTTGGCCTGGCTGCCGAGTTTGATGACCATGGGTGGACGTCTCGAGCGTTGGACTGGGTGATGGTGAATTCCTGGGCTCGTATCGCGTTCTGTACCAGTCCGACATACGTGCGCTTCGCAGTCGAGCAGGGAGAGCACTTGGGACTGGTCATCCCCGAGTATTTTGGCAGCCAGCGCCAGGTGACTTTGATGGGATCAGATCCAGTGGCGAAAGTGGCAGAGGTGCTCCTACAGCACCCGTGAAATCTACGCAGGAAATGTCCTGGAGCCAACAGAGACAGTAGCGGACCAAAATGGCAAGTACGCGAGTTACGTGGCCTGAACTGATAGCTGAACTGGAAGCTCGTATGAGACGCAGGGATCGGTACAATCTGATCCTCGTTGCCATGTCTCTGTCTACAGCACATCGGGATGCGGAAGAACTTGCCCGTGCCCTTCAAGCCGAGTATGTGGATTTCGACCGAGAGTTGATTCGGCAGATGGAAGGCGACGACTGGGATTATCAAGTCGAGGCCGAGCGTGTCGGCAACCTGAGCGAAGGCCGGCGGATGATTGTCGCTCTGGTTGAGGGGGTCGCAGGACGCCTGGAACACTCACGGCCAGTTGTGGTGGGCAACTGCAACCTGGCAGTACGCTATGAGACGGACTTGGCGGCTGCATTGCTCCATGCCTCCAGCCACGGGCTGTGCGTGATCTGCGCCGGGGGCAAGGTGCAGGATGGTGCCTTGTACGTGCATGGCATCTTCAGGTGGATCGGCGCCGGGACTGTGCCAGCCCTAGAGCTAGTGAAGGACACTTAGGGAGGAGGCTCTATGCCAGACGAGTTGCTGATCCGCGAAGTCCTGGACCTGCCCGACCAGGTGCCGGAATGTGTGGTCAACATTCTGCAGTTCGATGATCCCAACGTCGTGTCGGCGAACGTAGCGGAGTATGTCATTACCGCCAAAGTAGGCCAAGAACTCGAGAGCCTCGTTGAGCGCGTCAAGCGTTCCGTGGAATGGCACGAAGGCGGCAGGGGCCACTTTGTACATGGGTCCTTCGGCAGCGGCAAGTCACACTTCATGGCCACTCTGGGGCTGATCCTGGAGAACAACCCGGCGATTTGGCGCAAAGGCCATCCTGCCATCCAGAAAATCAAAGCAGGCTTTGGAGACTGGCTCGGCGCCAACCAGGTCCTGGTTATCCCTGTCTATATGCTGGGACAAGGGTCGTTCCAACAGGCCATTTACAGAGCGGCCAACCAACGATTGCTGCGGTTGGGCAAGCCCCGTTGCGAGTTCAGCGATGCCCGCAAAGTCATCGATCGGTTCCAGGCTGAAGCGATGAAGCTCGGCGACGTCGTCTACCAGCATTTCTTCGAGGAGAGCCGCATCAAGTCCAGCAAGGCTTTCGAACGCAAGCTTGAGGGCGACCAGGAACAGCTCGACGAGTTGGCGGCGGAGATACTGGCCTGGCGAGGTGAACTCGCGGAGGCAGAGAAGCATCATCTCTACCCTGACAACTTTGTGGATGGTGCGCTGAAGCTCACGCGGCACGCTCAGGACTTGGGGTATACGGCCGTTGTCTTCTTCGTGGATGAGTTGATCCTATACCTCTCTGGAAAAAGTGGTCGCGAGTGGAGCCAGGATCTGAACGACCTGGGGTCAATCATTGACCCCGCCCACCGGGTCGATCAGGCTGTGCCCTTATGGGTGGTGGTGGCTAAGCAGCGAAACATCCAAGAGACTGTGCCGGAGGACAACAGCCAGAAGCATATCTTCGATAACCTGGATTGGCAGAAGGATCGTTTCCCACGGACGACCGAACTGGCCGATGTGGAGTTGATCCCCATCACGCAAGAACGAGTCCTGAAACGCCAACCAGGCAAGGAACAGGTGCTAGAGAAGGCCGTGGAAGAGGCCATCTCCAAGCTGAGTTCCACAGTGCGCCAGACATTAATGCACGACTTTGCCCTGGAAGATTTCTATCGTGTATATCCGTTCCATCCTGCCCTCATCCGTACCCTAATTGATGTCAGCAACCGCCTCAGCAAAGAGCGAGCCGGCATCCGGCTGCTTTACGAGCTGCTCGTCGAGCGATACCCCGATCTCCCCATAGGCCGCTTTGTACCCTATGCGGCGCTCTTCGACGTGATTTTCCTGGAGGAGGGATTGGCCGGAGGAGCCGTCAATCCCGAGTTGGAGGCCGTGCGCCGAACGTACTACGAGCGCATCCGGCCTGCGATCCAGGAGATCTACTCAAATGGGGCGGCGGTGGCTCGGGCAAGGAATGGTGCTGCGGGCGCGCTCAACTCCATTGAGAAACTGGAGGTGGCGATCAAGACGGTGCTTCTGTGCCAGCTCTCCAGGACGATGCGCGACCAGATTACCGTAGAACGGATTCTGCATTTGAACTACACCGATTTGCGAGGCATGACCGACTTGGGCACGTACGAGCACATCGGAGAGCTGCTGAAACGGCTGGCAAACCGCTGTGACGTCGTAATGCTCGCCGAGAACCAGGTAGACCCGGCAAAGAGCTCGGTCACCGTCTCTGTGGACGCGGCGCCGGACATTCGCTCCATTCTCAAGAAGGTGCCGGTAACGGCCAAATTGCGGCTGAGTGCTTTTGCCAAGCTACTGGAAAGTCNNCCGAGCTGCTGGGCCGGAGCATCAAAGATGGCGAGCTGCAAGGCTACGACCGTCTTTGGCGCGGCACTCGACGAATTGGGCGAGTGGCATTTGTCAATGCACGCGAAATGAGCACAGGGCAGATGATACTCAGCGGCGAGTATACTATCTTCATTGATTATCCCTGGGACGAGCCTGGCCATGGACGCAACGAGGACCGCGCCACGATTGAGCGCGGCCGTCAGGGTAAAGGACAGTTGCCTGTTGGTTTCTGGCTGCCGGACTATCTGAGCGATGACGAGTTGAGGGACCTAGATGAGTATGCCAAGATTCGGGAACTGGAGGGCAACCCCGAGTACTACCTGGACGACCTGGGCCGCTCCGCTCGGGAGGCAGTGGAGAGCAAGATCCCGGCGTTCAAACAGGCAAAAGAGAAGGTATTGCTGAACGGGATCCAGGACCGCTATCTGAGGGGGGCAGAAGTCCTCTTTCTGGATCCATCTATCACTGTTAACCTGGACGTCAAGACCATACGCGATGGTCTGGACTGCGCAGTGGATACTGCGCTGGATCGGCAGTATCCCCACCATCCACGCTTCAGGGGCGAAATCGACCAGCGCTCCTTGCGGCGCCTGCTAGTGGAGTTTCTCGTGCCTGCCTCGCAGCCAGACGGCACGGTGAAGCGAAGTGTGGACGTGGACGATCTGCTGCAGCGCCTGGGGGAGCCGCTGGAGCTGGCGAGCAAGGGTGCGAGTGCGTGGGCTCTGGCCAGAACCTCCAAGTACTTGTGCAAACTGGACGAACTGACTTCAGGCCGTCAGATTAACGCCGACGATGTGCACGAAGGCCTGCA
>DDYO01000150.1:0-11386 GCA_002348045.1 Anaerolineales bacterium UBA2232 | reverse complement strand
GTAGAACTCCCAGAGTGGACCAAGGTGAAGGAGCTGGCGCGCACATGGGGTGTTCAGGCGCCAGTATCTGACCTCTCAGTGAGTGCACAGGATCAACTCTGGACGCTACTGAATGCGCAGGCTGCCGGTGTTGCCCAACGCATGGATGAAATGGATACCAGGCTACAGGAGCTACTGAAGAAAGTGGGTGCAAAGCCGCAGGACTCGCATCGTTGGCGTGTTGTTCAAGGGGCCAAGTTACTGAACAGCGTTGCGGCTCAGAAAGGCCTCGACTCCTACGAAGGCTTGAAAGCGCTGCTGTCCTGGGTCCCTGCTGCTGACATCAAGGTGAAGGAGATCGTCGAGACGATAACTGGTTGCGAGCAAATTCACCAGAATCTGCAGGAGCTGGCGGATGAGCAGGTAGACCTTGTCGCTGCTATGGCCCACCGCGCGGTTGATGAGGCCAGTACCATGCGCAATCGGTTGCGTGATGTGCTGTGCTCGGCTGAAAGCAAAACAGATCTGAACAGTGGTGTGCTTGCCTGGCGGCGTGATGCGGCTCAGTTGATCCGGCAACGAGCCCTCGGGCAGCCAGAGCCGGAAGTCAAGCCGGATGAGTCTGAGGGCACAGGCCATGTCAAGGACAAGCCGGGCGCCTATCGGGTGGAAAGCATTGCGCTGGAGGTGCAGGGCAAGCCACGCGACGTGGATACCAGCTCCGTTGTCAGCGCGCTACTGCAGACCCTCCAAATGGTAGACGGATTGGAGCGCGAGCGCGTGATCGAACTAGTGGCCAGACTACTGATCAAGCGTGAGTAGTCCTCAGGAAACGTGCGATGTGCTAGGCACAATGATGCAGAGGCTGCAGCTCCGTGACCCATATCCATAAGCCGTATTGTGATAACCTTCTGCTGGACTGTGACGCGCCCATCTTCGAGGGGCCTTTGTTCCGTGCCAAGCGTGGTGGCCCGATGAAAAAGCTGAAAGACCTCATGAGTCCGAACAGCGAGGATGCCGTGACATGGAGTGTCTTTCGGATGTTGGAACGTCACTTCAAGGCTGTTCCCTGGGTGCAAGGTCTCTTGAGGGTGGCCTGTGGGGAGTCAATTCACGTGACCTGCCCAGAACCCTCAATGTGTTTCTGGGAGCTTGGCTGGCCGCAGGACCGCCGATTGCTGTGGCTGTTGGACCACAGCCATGAGCCCCGCATCGCTGGGAGTGCGGGCAACGGCAAGGACCCCAAACGCATTCCCAATGTGAAAGCGAACCAGGCCGAATACCGCCAACGAGTTCTCAGCGGCAAGATCCGCGGCCGTGCTGCATGGATCCTGGAAGGCCCCACGCAGTTTGACGTTCTGATCCGTTGTCCTGGAGTGTTGGTGGCAATGGAGGCCAAGTACACCAGTGACATCGATGACCACGTTCGATGGGACGCAGGAAGAGACCAAATCGGCCGAGTCATCGATGTGGGTCTATCCGTGGCCCAACAAGAGCACCGAGAGCTCTACTTTCTACTGATTACTGACGGCAAGCCGCACGTGCTGCCCTTGCTCTACGAGCAACTGATGCCAAGCTATCAGTCAGATCTTGCCTTCCTGGCTAAACGACTGCCCCATCGTCCGAGCGAAGAACTGGAGGGGCTCCAGAACCATGTTGGCTGGATCTCGTGGCGGCAGATCGTGGATTGGCTCGACCAGCAGCATAGCAGCTTGGACGCTTCACAGCACCAATGGTTGACGAGGGCCCAATGGTATCTTCAACAGCGTCACTTGTGCTGAAAGTGGCAAGGCAATGCTTGTAGCCATTAGGTGCCCGTGTTCCGAGCCAGCAGGTGTCAGTGGGACAAATGGCCACCCTCGTGCGACCTGAAACCAAGAGGTATGATGGAACTTGACCGGTATGCGGAGCTCCTTGAGGCGCTGCGGCGATTCCGCAAACGCTTCGCCGACTCCATCCGATCTCGCATCCAGGGCGACTCGCTCCTGACAAGACGCGCCCAGAGCATCCACCGCGGTGAGGGAGTGGGAGAAGCGTTCTCCACCTGGCTGGATCGCTTCGCCAGGCGTGCTGCCATCAACTTTATCCTCAAGGTCCTTTTCCTGCGTGTGCTGGAAGACCAGCAGCTGTTGCGCATCCAACGCATCCGGGGCGCTGACAGTGAGCGCATGTGGGACAAACTCGGTCCGAACCTGGGCCCGGCTACCTACCTGGAGTTCTGCTTCCGCGATGCGGCCTACGCGTTGCCTGACCTCTTCGAGAAAACCACGGTGGATTTGATCCCCCCGGACGACCAGGCCGTGCGCGACTTTCTCAATCTATGGCGTGAGCCAGACCCAGACCGTCCTGGTTGGCTGCGCTTTGATTTTCGGGGTGAAGGCTTCAATACCCGCTTCATTGGCGATGTCTACCAGCACATCGATGAGGAAGCCCGCGAGTACTACGCCTTGCTACAAACGCCCGACTTCATCTCCCAGTTCCTGCTCCAGCATACTCTGCTGAAGCGCTTCCAGGAGAAGGACTTTGAAGAGGTAACGCTGATTGACCCCACCTCCGGGTCGGGACATTTGCTGCTGGATGCTTTCAAGATATGGCGTGAGCGCTATGCAGAACGTTACCCGGACTGGACCCGGGAGAAGATCTTTCGCACCATCGTGGAACGGCACCTTTTCGGCGCAGACATCAACGAGTATGCCTGTGCCCTGGCCCGTTTTCGCTTGCTCATCGAGGGCTGCAATTGGAGCGGTCTTTGCGACATCAGCCCGTTCCGCGACCTGCGCTTCCATATCGTATGCTGTGACAGCCTGATCCCGTATGAGAAGTTGCTTGGGATGGATGAGCGGATGGGATCCCAGCTAGAGGAGGTTTTCGGAGCTGAGGCGACCCGAACACGCGCCGTGGCCCTCTTCTCACGCCGCTACGACGTTGCTGTGGGCAACCCCCCCTATATAAGCCCGAAGGATTCTCGTAAGAGAGAGCTCTACCGGGAGTGGTACGTTTCAGCCTATGGCAAGTATGGACTGGCCGCGCCTTTCGTGGAGCGCTTCCTTGGTCTGGTAACGCGGGGGGGCCAGGTGGGATTGATCAACTCCAATGCTTTCGCCCGGCGCCAGTATGGCTCCAAGCTTATTGAAGAGGTGCTTCCGCACTACGATCTCGAGGCAGTGATTGACCTGAGCGGTGCCTACATCCCAGGTCACGGCACTCCTACTCTCATCCTCTTCGGCCGCAACCAACCCAGCGCCAGCAGTACTGTTATCGTCGTGTCCAACCTGAAGGGCGAACCGGGCATTCCAGCTGACCCTGCCCAGGGCAAAGTGTGGCAAAGCGTGGTGCGTGGCTTCAGTGCCGGTGCCGGGTACACGGATGAATACGTGGATGTCGCACACCGTTTGCGAGAGGCGCTTGCTCGACATCCGTGGCAGTTCGGGGACACGAAGAGCAGACTATACGATCGCATTAAGCACAGCACTGCCACAGATCTTGACGACTGTGCCGAATCGATCGGCATTACGCTGTTTACCTTGACTGATGATGTGTATGTTTCTTCGCCCGATTTCGCTCGCCGATGCCGGTTCAGTAGAGATCACTTGCGCCAAATGGTCATTGGCGAGGCATTGCGGGACTGGACGATGGATGAAGTGCCGATGGCGCTCTTCCCTTACGAGGAAGATTTCAGACCTTTCGACATTGACTGTCACTCGACCGAGAAAGCATACCTAGAATCTTACCGAGAGGTGTTGGCGAACACATATCTCTTTGGCGGTAAGACCAAGGTTGAAGGGGGCTATCAGTGGTTTGAGTATGGACGCTTGACCGCATCAAAGTACCTGACACCTGGTGCTATCGCTCTTCCGGAGATAGGTACGCACAATCATGCATTCCTCTCGAACGAGTCAGGACGTCTGTTTAAGCATTCCGCCCAAGTGATCAAGCTGCAAAGCCCAGCTGATAGCAGCCACTACATGTTACTGACCTCTATGATGAACACCAGCACTGTGTGTTTCTGCCTCAAGCAGGTCTGCTTCAACAAAGGGGCAGGGGATGATCCGGTGCGGGATCGGTATGTCTACGCTGGCAACTACGTAGGTCTGACACCTATCCCGCGCGACCATGTGGCCACGACTCCTAACCGCAGCCGGATGCTGGCCCTGGCCGAGGCAATGATTGGCTCGTCGCAGCAGTTACCATCGCTAGCTATGCAAAGGCTCTTCGAGAAGAAAGACGAGGCTTACCACACTTGGAACGTGTCTCTAAAGGGCCATGTAGCACCTCACCCAGGACTGCCGGCGCCGTTTAGCACCGCCCATGAACTTCGTGATGCACGCGACAAGGCCGTTGAGCTGCGACGTGAGATCCGGCAGCGAATGATCTTCCTGCAGGAGGAAATGGACTGGTTGGCCTACGCCATGTATGGCCTGCTGGGCAAAGTGCCTCTCGCAGAGGATTACCTTACGCTGGAAGAGGTCAGAAGCGCGCGGTTGGAACTAGGGCAGCGGGCCTTCGAAGAGGCTGGTAGGGGCTACAAGGGAGATTGGCCCAAGAGCTGGCACAAGGGTGCCCGCGGATATCTTCCTGGCCCGGCCGCTGAACCGCCCGCGCTGTGCGCCAGCCTCCAACGGCTGATCCGTGATCGCGTCGACATCATCGCCAGTAACGCGGATATCGCCTTGCTGGAAGATCCGCTTTACAAGCGGCGCTGGGTCCCGCCAAATTGTGACCAGGAGCTCCAAAGGGCCCTGGAACTGTGGCTGCGGGAGATGGCGGAATATGTTCTGGAGCAGGCAGGCAGACCCCTCAGCCTTCGGGAGTGGACCCACGGGCTGTCCCAGGAACCACGGATACTAGCTGCGGCAGAGGTCTACACCGGCACCCCCATGTTTGACCTGGGCGAAGCCCTGACCAAGGTGCTGCGCGTTGAAGCCGTCCCCGACCGACCGGAGGATTACCTCAAGCCAACAGGCCTCGACAAGTTGCGGGTTGGACGGCGCGACTTCAAAGCAGACGACTTTGCTCATAGTGCCTACTGGGCGGTGCGAGGCAAGCTGAACATCCCACGTGAGCGGTACATCGAATACCGTGAGATGGGGGCGGCGGGAAACGGCACCTACTACGGCTGGGCTGGCTGGGGGTCAGTGGACCGCGCCAAGGCCCTGGCCTACCTGCTTGAACAAGCGATGGACCGTGACCTCACAGATGCGATCCCGCGATTGAGAGAGTCCCTGCGAGACTTGTTGCCAGCGCTTAGGAAGCAGTTGGAGGAATGGCAATACGCCGAGTTTGAGGCACTAGCAAGGTAGTGATCTGCCAGAATGGTAGATAGCCCAGACACAACCAACGTTCAGCAGGCGTCCGGAGTCAGATCCTTGGAGACTTACTCATCCGATGGAGAACCTGATCAAAGCAATTGAACATCACCTAGCCCCCTTGGCTGGCAAAGTTACCAGTGATTTTGTTCTCGTCGAATACGGCTGGGAAAGCGGTGGACCCGAGGGCACAGGACACGTTGCCGACCTGGTCTTCCAGGGCGAAGACTGGCCGGTCGTTACCTTCGACTCAGAGCTTGGCCTTCGAGCAGGACTGCTGAAGGTTGAATGTGGTCATGCTGTGCTGGTCTATCGGGCGCGGGACCACTTCATGGTCCCCATCGACATCAAGGAGCGATCCTTTGGCGGGGCTGCACGCGCCCTCGGGCTCAGAGATCTGCTGGCAGCCCGTACCGGCCTGGAGTGGCCAGAAGAGGTAGATTACGAGGGCTGGAACAAGAGCGTGTTGCACCATCTGGACCGGCTGGTCGCTGCCATGGGCGAGCTTCGACCAGTATTTGGCCAAGTCACTCGTGGGCAACTAGGAGCCCTTCTTGTGAAGGCGGCTAGTGGAATCACCGTAGCGGGTCAAGATACGGCTGGCCTACTGGTCCAGCTAGTTCAAGCTTCGCCAACCAGCATGCCGAGTGACCTGGAGATCAGCCTGCTGCGGACACAGCTGGCAGAACACCAACTCGAACATCCAGAGATCATCTTGTGGTCCGCGGAGGAGCCCGGTCGAGCCGAGGTGTTGCTGTTGACTGGCGCTCTCATGTGTGCCACACGTCAGTCGGGAATCCCACCAGGCTGGGGTAATCTGGTACAGCTGCGCAACCGTCTCATCGTTGACGCCCGAGATGTCACTCAGGCCGAGGCGGAAGCGGTCGTGTTGCTGAGTGAACTGACAATGAAGGCACTACGCGGTCTGAAAGGCCCTGGACGCAGGCTAGTCCGTGCTGCGGAGACATCGAATTCTGTCTCAGGGCTGCCGCCTGTCTACAACGATGTGTTCCCTGGGGCACTACAACGGGAAATAAACAGGCTTGCAGAATGTCTGGCCGAGGGCGATGTGACGGCTGTGTCGCAGGTAGCCCGGCTGAATGAACACTTGTTTGCCAGCGAGCAACAGGATGCGCTGGAGGCTCTTGACCTGATGGCTACCCTCGTTTGCTGGCTGCAACAGACTGGGGGCCAGCCAGCCGCTCAAGGCAATGCGGTCCAGGTGGCCCGGTGGTACTGTGATCAGGGCGCCTTCGCCGATCTCGTTGCCTTGCGCTTGATGACGCTGCTCCCCCGAGTCGCAGGTTTCAATGGCTCCGCCGACCGGCTCTTGGAGAAATTCTGGGAGCAGAGGAGCGAGCTCAACCACACCTTTGCCCAGGCTTTCATCAGCGACTACGGCAATGCCATTCACAGCCCCGACGTTGTGGCGAGTCACCGGGTCCTCGAGCGGTTAGTGGAGCCAATCCTCAAGCACGGCCAACGTGTGCTGCTGGTTGTCCTCGATGGTTGTACCTATCCGCACTACCTGCACCTAATGGAGTCGCTATCGAAGCGATCCATTGGGCCGCGGCAGGAGCACCTGGCCTTGTCCCTGCTGCCTTCGGTTACTTCGGTCTCGCGCAAGGCGATCTTCTTGGCTCAGCTACCCACGGACCCGCTTGACACAGAAGAGGACTACCAGGAGAAGGCCAAGCTCGGCGAGGAAAACGCAGTGAGAAGGCGATTGGCGCAGTATGCTGTGGATTTCTTCAACAAGACACGCCTCACCGAGCAAGGCATGAGTACGCTGCTGGACGCGATTCGCGGCCAGGCAGAGCTGGTGACGCTCATCATCAACGACATCGACGACCACTTGAAAACGCCTGGCGCTTCCCCCAAGCTGCACGATATAGACGACCTTCCCGTTTTGGGGACCGCACTGCAGGAGGCACTGGACGCCTGGAGAACGGTTGTTCTGACAGCTGATCACGGCCATACCTGGCATCTGGCGAAAGGACGGCGACGCGGCGCACAACCCGAGGGCGGCGGCCAGCGCTTTCTGCCCTACTACGAAGGCCAAACCTTGGAAGACTGGGCACTCGCGAGTACATCGGAACTCATCCAGAAGCCATCCGGCGCGAGAGGACTGAGCTTCCTATACCGAATCGGGGAATACCTCGGTCAGCAGCCACGGCCTGGTTATCACGGAGGCGCGGCCCTAGAGGAGATTGTTGTCCCCTGTGCAGTTCTGGCTCGCGATGTACCGCCCCGAGTTCCTCCGAGGTGGCTGCAGCGCGACGAGGCATCTCCAACGGACGAGACAACAGTTGAGCCGCCCAGCCTGCACGCGATCCAACTCACCCTGGTCAGTGGCCGGACTTGCACGGTTGACGTGCCCTTCGATCTGGAACCCCGCGAGCGCCTAGTCCTGCAGACTCTGGCCCAGTACGGTCAGCTTGACGAAGCGCAGTTGCGGCAGCACACCGGAACACGACGAGTCAGTGGAATAGTTGTCGCCCTGATGGAGAAGCTGGCCCAAGCACATCTCGATTGGATTGGGATCGGGCCAGTGGGCTCTGGAGGACAGACCTACATCTTTCGGGAAGAGCGACTATGACAGCAATGGATCCATTGATCTCTCGGGACATTGTCAACGCCCTGCGCAGTGGCACCGTGCCTGAGGCGGGGCTCCATCACCTGGCTGTGGGGGTCGAGGCCGAACAGGCAGCCATTCTCGAGCAACTCGACCATGTGGCTACTGGGCGCGGAGCCTACAAGTTTGTGCGGGGGGCATATGGAGCGGGGAAGACATTCCTCGCACGCCTTGTTTTGGAGGATGCTTTGGCTCGAGGATTTGTTGTCTCCGAGGCGGTCATATCACCGGACACACCCCTCTACAAGCTGGAGCAAGTGTACACACGCCTGATTTCCAATCTGCGCACCCCCAGTCAGGAGCATGCTCTGAGGGCGATCCTGGACCGCTGGATCTATCGGGTTGAGGATCGCTTGATGCAGTTAGAAAGGCTGTCCGAGGACGATCCGCGTCTGCTTGAGCGCACCGAGGAGGCACTGAAGGCCGATTTGATACGCATCGGTGCCCTGGACACCGGCTTCAGCTTGGCCGTGCGAGGCTACTATCGTGCACAGGCTGCCGGAGACTTTGACACGGCACAATCCTTGATTGGCTGGCTCTCGGGCCAGTCGACTGTGGGGGCTGCCGCTCGACGGTATGCCGGAATTCGGGGTCTGGTGGATCGTTCTTCGATGCTGACCTACCTGCAAGCGGTGTGCCAGATGTGCCGCCTTGCAGGTTACACTGGCTTGGTGATCCTGCTAGATGAGGTGGAGACCGTGCAGCGGATGCGGGGACCCGAGCGGGAAAAGAGCCTGAACAACATTCGCCAGCTGGTCGATGCCGTGGACAGTGGGGACTTCCACTACACGTATTTCCTGTTCACGGGGACACCTTCGTTCTTTGAGGATCGCAAAGGCGTGCCAAGCCTTCAGCCGTTACACGAACGCATCAGACTGATAGATACCGACTCGCATTTCCGCAACCTACGTCAGCCCCAAATCGTGCTTCAGCCTTTCAACCGCGACAGGTTGCTGTCAGTCGCACGAAAGGTGCGTGAAATCTATGGAAGCACTCATCAAGCTGTGGATCAGGATCGCGTATCCCAGAGCTTCATTGAGCTCATGGTAGACCACCTAACCGGCAAATTCAGTGGCCGGGTCGACGTTCTGCCACGGGTGTTCCTGCGAGAATTCGTGCACGTGCTGGATCTCGTTCAGCAGTATCCGGAGTACGATCCGGCAACACAGTATGCTTTTGACGCGGAAAAGGCGCGGGGTGAAGGGTCATTGACTGCCGAGGAAGAGGTGTCAGCCGTTGTCTTCTAACTTCTTCAGGCTGTCCCCCCGCATGCAGACCGGTATTGCGAGCGTTCTGGGGTGGTCCAGCCTGCGGCCCGTGCAGGAGCTCGCGATTAAGGCCATTCTCGCCGGAAACAACTGTATGGTACTGGCACCCACTGCAGGGGGAAAGACTGAGGCCGCCTTTTTCCCGGTGCTGGACCTTATCTATCGGGAACGCCTGAACCCCGTCTCATGTCTCTACGTATCCCCTCTGCGCGCTCTCCTCAACAACCAGGAACCGCGCGTTGAGCAATTGGCCAGCCTAGTAGGCCTGTCTGCCTTCAAGTGGCACGGTGATGTCGGGCAGAGCGCTCGTCGGGCCTTTTTGCATGATCCCACCATGGTCCTGTTGACTACCCCCGAGTCCCTTGAGGTCATGCTCATCTCACCCAATGTGAACAAGGGTGCAATATTTGCCAATCTGCATTTCGCAATCGTGGACGAAGTCCATGCTTTCGCGGCCGATGATCGGGGAGCGCATCTCATTGCCGTCCTGGAGCGAATTCAGGATTACAGTCAGTATGATATTCAACGCATTGGCCTGTCAGCCACAGTAGGAAACCCAGAACAGATTGGGCACTGGCTGAACGGTTCCAGTCATCGCCCCCTGGCTATCGTGAATCCACCCCAGCCACCGACCGAAAGGCTCATTGAGGTTCATGCACTGGATGCGCACGAGGATGTGAGCAGATTGACAGTACCGCTGATCCATGGGAAGAAATCGTTGTTCTTCGTTGAGAGCCGGCGCGACGCCGAGGCCGTGGGCAACAAGCTGGAACAATCTGGGATCTCGGTCCACGTTCATCATTCTTCGGTAGGCCGAGACCGACGCGAGGAGGCCGAGGCCAGCTTCAGCCAGCAGGCTGAAGCATGCATCGTGTGCACAAGCACTATGGAGCTTGGCATCGACATAGGCGACTTGGACACGATTGTGCAACTTGATGCACCAGGGACTGTCTCGTCCTTCATGCAGCGGATGGGACGGAGTGGCCGACGGGTGGGCTCACGCCCACATATTGTCTTTCTGGCAACGGATGACTGGAAGCTATTACTGGCCACGTCGCTGGTCAACCTGGCGCGTCGCGGATGGATCGAAGCAGTGACACCTTCTGGACACGCGCTGCTGGTTCTGGTCCACCAGATCCTGGCCCAGGCGCTACAACATAGTGGGGTCCGTGTGGAGCACCTATGGAAGTTGGTGCAAAAAGCCGCCTGCTTCAGCGCGGTTAGCCGCACAGAGTTGGATGTCCTCGTGCAGCATCTGGTACACACCGGCATTCTATATGACGCAGATGGTCTCCTAACCCTGGGCGTTGAAGGTGAGGCACGCTTTGGACGGCGAAACTTCCTGGAACTGTACTCCGTTTTCGAGACGCCGCAGCAGGTGACCGTGATAACTACCCAACACCAGGATGTGGGGACTCTAGAGACCTGGTTCGTGCAGACGATGGAGACTGGTGAGTTCGTGTTTGTCCTTGCCGGCCGGCCTTGGCGCGCTGTCCATTTGGATCTGGATTCGGCGATCCTCCTCGTTGAGCCCGAGCACACAGGCCAGATTCCACGGTGGTCAAGCTCGCTCCGGCTATTAAGCCGCGACATAGCCGAAGAGCACCGAGCGATCCTGCTGTCGAACGAACAGTACCCTTTTCTGCATCGTCGTGCCCAGGCCTGGCTGGATCGGTTGCGAATCGAATGGCGCAATGTGTTGATGCGGGGGTCTCTGCCCATTGTGCTTGAGGGCAAGGAGTGGCTGCTGCACACCTTTGCTGGCGGCCGAATCAACACGCTCCTGGCTCGAGTGATGGCTCAGCAGATGGGTGTGCAAGTGACGAGTGATAACTTCGCGGTGCACGTGGGGATCCCTGGTCAACAGGGTGAACATGAGGATCAGCTGGGGGCTGCTCTGCAGTGCATTGCCGCGTCAGGCTTCTTCGACGATGCCCGTTTGAGGCAACTGACAGAGTCTCTGCCCCCGGGGCGACTGGCCAAATTCCAGGACCTGTTACCCCCAGACTTGAAAGCACGTTTCATTGCTGAGCGACTGTTCGATCCCCAGGGTGTGCAGGACGTTCTGTGCCAAGGCCAGGGCAATATCTGTTCACTCTGAGAGTTGCCACGGCATGACCACGGTGGAGCGTGTCCATTCTGCCGTAGGGTTACCCATGTCAGCCAAGAGTCACCTCGCAGGGGCCAGCATTGTCACA
>DDYO01000115.1 GCA_002348045.1 Anaerolineales bacterium UBA2232 | reverse complement strand
GGATTGGCCAAGGATGCGCGCAGGTACATCCGCTTCCTGCTTGGGGGTCTGCCATGAACGCCGATCAAGGCTTCGGCACTGAAAGAAATGACCAGCCTAGGCGCACCATACCGCCGGGCGGACTGCGAGCCAACTTTGGCAACTACCTCGAACGCGCCACTGGCCAGCGTTCAATTGTTCTGTTCGCTTGGCAGGGACTGGTGCTGTCCGCGCTCTCACGATTGCCGACCATCTGGGCGGCGATTCTGCGGGGCGTCCTGTACCGAACCGTGCTGGGCGCCATCGGATCATCGTGCTTGATCGAGGAAGATGTCCGGTTGCAGGTCCCTCGACGCGTATTCCTCGGCGACCGTGTCTTTGTTGGTCAGTATAGCTACCTTGACGGACAGGTCAGCGCCTTGCGCATCGGTAACCAGGTGCATCTGGCCCGATTCTGCACTCTGCGGGCGGGCGAGCGTGGCATTACCGTCCATGACGGCGTGGGAATCAACACCCGCAGCTACATCGATGGCAACGGGGGAGTGGAGATCGGCGAGCACACCCTGCTGTCCCCGGGTGTGCAGGTTATCAGCGGCAACCATGTCTTCCAGGATCGAGCCACCTTGATCCGCGATCAGGGTACCGCCTACGGTAAGGTCACCATCGGACGAGACTGCTGGCTGGGCGCGAATGCCATCATCCTGCCAGGGGTAACCATAGGCCATGGAGCGGTTGTGGGTGCGGGTGCTGTCGTGACCAAGGACGTCCCCGACTATGGCATCGCACTGGGGGTGCCGGCGCGTGTAGTGGGATTCCGTGGAACCGAGACCGGGGAGCATTGAATTGACTGCTATCGTCGCCCAGCGCCCGTCCCGTGCCGCCGCGCCGCTGGCCAGGGGAACCACCTGGATCCTGGCTGGCCAACTCGTATTCGTCGCGTGTGGCTACCTGCTTCACGCGGTGCTCAGCAGGTCCCTTCTGCCGGCCGAATTTGGCACGTACGGTGTCATCCTTGGCCTCCTGGGCTGGACTGAGGCCGCCCTTCAGAACGGGGTACCCTGGGCAATCCGGCGGTTCATCGCACAGGATCCAGGAGCCCTGCGCACCATCGTGCGATCGGGCCTTGTCTGGCAGATGGCCTTGGCAGCGCTCCTGCTGGTGACCTCCTGGTTGCTGGCACCGTGGTTCTCCGCAAGGGTCAACGACCCCTCGATGACGAGATGGCTGCAACTGGCCCTCCTGGACATCATCGGGATGGCGCTATTCATGTACTATCGTGGGGTGTTGAATGGCATGCGCGACTTTGGCGCCCAGGGATCGGTTACAGCCGCCTACGCAGCGATCAAACTCCTCTGTAGTGCCGCACTGGTCTGGCTGGGCCTGGGCGTCTCAGGAGCCCTCATGGGCAACATCGTTGGCGCTGTGGGTGGATGGCTGATCGCATGGTGGCTCGTGCGCCCCAAAGTAAGAGCCGCTAAAGACCCTGCAGACGATAGCGCGCAGTCCATGGCTCGCTACCCCGGCCGCAGCATTCTAAGCTTTGCCCTTCCGACGATTGGTTTCACCCTGGCGGGCAATTTCGTGCTCAACATCGGCCTGGTGGCCGTCAAGGCCCTCGTGGCAGATGGGCCCTTGGTCGGCTACTTTGTGGCCGCGAACTACCTGGGCAGCGCGCCCAATTTGCTGTTGGTGGCGTTTTCTATGAGCTTGTTCCCCTTGGTCTCGGGCTCGATCGCAGCTCAGGATGTATCCCTGACGCGAGCCTACCTGCGCTCAGCCATCCGTTACATGGCCCTCTGCCTATTCCCCGGAATCGCTGTGGTGATAGGGACCTCAGAGCGCCTGTTGACCGTGGTCTACCCGGCCGACTATGCGGCCGGTGCACCCTATCTGAACCTTCTGATCGTCAGTACTGGTCTCTACAGCATGTACATGGTCTTTGCCAATACGATGCTCGCCGACGGGAAGGTGCTGCTGACTGCTGGGCTTGCTGGGCTTCTGGTTCCGATTAGCATGATCCTGACGTGGACGATGACCGCAAACATGGGTCCGCAGGGCGCGGCTCTGGCCGCGGTTGGCACCACTGCGGTGGCGGTCCTAATGGCTGGCTCGTACGTGATGTCCAGGTTCGCCGTGGCCCTGGATTGGCTTTCCCTTGCACGCATCGCTGCAGCGGCCCTGGGCGTCTATGCCCTCACGCGCCTACCCATTCCTGGGGGTTTGTGGCTGCCCCCCACTTATGTGATGCTGGGGAGCGTTTATCTGGCGCTGCTCTGGATCTCTGGCGAGCTAAAGGCCGGCGAATTCAGAGCACTCCTTTCCCTTGGTCGCCCGACTTCCCGCAGAGGGAAGATGGGTGACCTGCTGGAACCCACAGACCCATCGGAGAGCTGAATTGACCAATCGGGTAATCGTGTTGGGAATCGACGGCGCAACTTTCGACATCCTTGACGCGTGGATCCAGGACGGAGCCATGCCCAACCTGGCTCGCCTGCTGAATGATGGAACCCGTGCAACGCTGCGCTCAACCATTCCCCCTTACACACCACAGGCCTGGGTCTCGATGATGACGGGCAAGACTCCTGCACGACATGGCGTGGTGGATTTCGTGGAGCGCGGCGAGGACCGCGTCGCCCGCGGCTTTGCCAGTTCCACTTTGATCGAAGGCGAGGCCGTCTGGGACACGGTAAGCCGTCACGGCGGCCGAGTTGGTGTAGTAAACATGCCTCTCACTTACCCGCCAAGGGAAGTGAATGGCTACATGGTCTCAGGCCTGCTCACGCCCAGGGACAGGCAGGATTACACTTTCCCCCTTGAGATTAGGGATGAATTGCTTGCCGTGGAGCCGCAGTACCATCCGGACCCGTATGAACCCCTCAGCCTGGAACTGGACCTGGCCAATTTCCTCCGGTGGACGGAGATGGGCGAGCGAGCCGCCCGTCACCTCTGGCAATCTCATCCGGTGGACCTGTTTATCAGCGTGATCCAGACGGTGGACTATCTGCAGCATATCGTGTGGCGCGCTCTCACCAACCCTTCCGTCCGCTCCAAAACGCCCTTTAACCGCCTCTACTCCGAGGTAGAGAGGTGCGTGGCCGCGGTTGACGCTGCCATCGGCGAGCGCCTACGTTGGATGGACGAAGACTCCACCCTTTTCTTGGTCAGCGACCATGGCTTCCAGGCGGCGACGAGCTGGTTTCACGTCAACCATTGGCTCCGCGAGCTGGGCTGGCTGCAACTGCAACCTTCCTCCGGCGCCCTGAGCAGTTCATGGGCCGCCCGGCTGGGATGGTCTACGCGAGACCTCAAGGCGCTCGTTCGGAGGCTGGATGTCCTGGGCTTGCGCCGCCACCTGGGTCGGGCGAACATGGACCGACTTGCCAACCAGGTCTCAACGGCGCTGAACATTCCCATCGACTGGAATGGGACGCTGGCTTACGCCGCGCCTCCTACGAACGAAGGCATCTGCATCAATTTGAGGGGCCGGGAGCCGAACGGGGTCGTGGAACCCGGTGCGCACTATGAGGAAGTAAGGCAGCAGGTGATGTTCCATCTCGCCCAGTTGCGCGATCCTAACACGAACCGGACCGTCGTAAATGGCGTTCATCGCCGCGAGGACGTGTATTCCGGACAGTACCTGGACCTGATGCCGGACATACTGCTAGAGTTCGAAGACCGGCCGTACCTGGTGAGCGACAGCACAACGGCTTCTCAGAGCATTACTCCCATTGGCGACGGATACGTGGAAGGGCGGCATCATCCCAAGGGAGTCTTTGCCGCCTTTGGTCCCCACATCTCAGCCGGGCTGACCCTGCCCGAGCTGAGCATTGTTGACGTGGCTCCAACCTTGCTGTATGCTCTGGACCTGCCCGTTCCAGCCAACCTGGACGGCCAAGTCGTGACGCAAGCCTTCCGTGCTGAGTACCTTGCCGGACACCCCATTGTGTACGAGCGCTCTGGTCCGGTCTTGGCTGGGAACCGGCAGGGCTCATCGTATGACAAAGAGGAAGAAGAGGACATGCGGCGCAAGCTGCAGGGCCTTGGGTACATCACGTAGAGGCATGGGAGGAGAGTACACCCCTTGATTAGCCGCATACTCCGCAACCTACGAGCCACGGCAGATGGATTCCGCGCCGTGTTGGCCTACCGGCAGCGGCAGGAGACCTGCGGCCAGCCACCAACGACGCTGTGGATTGAGCCAACCAACCGCTGCAACCTCAAGTGCGTCATGTGCCCCACGAGCCAACGTGCTCGCCAGGAAATGGGCTTTATGAGCCTCGACGTTTTTCGCGCGCTGATCGATGAAGTCTCCTCCTATGTCACCACTGTCAATCTGTTTGTCAGTGGCGAGTCCATGTTGCACCAAGACTTGGCGGCGATGATTCGCTATGCCCGTGGCCGTGGCATTGCCGTGAGGCTCAACACCAACGCCACTGTGCTGACCAGACGCCATGCGGAAGAACTGATCGACTCTGGTCTGGACCACTTGATATTTTCCTTCGATGGTTATAGCGCTGAGACGTACGAGTCCGTACGGGTGAATGCACGATTCGAGCCAGTGCTGGAAAACATCATGGGCTTTCTCGCCCTGAAGAAAGAGCGCGGGGCCCAGCGCCCCTATACGGTGCTTCAGACGGTTGTGGTACGCAGCGAGGACCGCAGAAAAGAAGAGGAAGACGCCTTCCGACGACGCTTCGAGGGGCTTCCGCTGGATGCGTTTATCGTCCGGGAGGTGCACGCGTGGCGGGGCACGTTCGAGGAGGCCAAGTTGCAGGCGGAGCCACCGGGATCACGCTACGTGTCTTGTCCCTACCTCTGGAGCACAATGACGGTACTGTGGGACGGGACGGTTGTTCCCTGCTGCCTGGACGTGTGGGCAGACTATGTCCTGGGCCATGTCGGAGAACAGCCGTTGCGAGCGATGTGGAACAATGAGGCTATGCGGACGTTGCGACGCAAGCTATTGGCCCAAGAGAACCGCGAAATCCAGCTCTGCCAGGAGTGCGACCTGCTCTGGGCGGAACGCACTCTCGCTGGGCTTCCGCTGCCGTTGCTCAAGGTCGCCCTCTCGCACCCAGTGGAGAACCTCTTTGGCTACGATATCATCAACCGCTTCAAGCGGCTGGTCAAGGGCCAGCTCTAGGCGTCATGCACTCGTAGGCGTGGGCGTTGTCTCAACACGCCTCGGACGACAATTCTACCTGCCGCGATTCAGCGGCAGGGCAGGAAGGCCAGGTTAAATGAACAGCAGCGAGCAGTACGGCATTCAACCCCACGGGGGCACGTTGGTCAACCGCGTGCTGCTGGGGCAGGAAAGGGAAGAACATCTGACAGAGGCGCGTCGCTTGCCGCGGATCTTGCTGGATCCGATTTCGGTGTCGGACCTGGAGTTGATCGCCGTGGGCGCTTTCAGCCCGCTGACCGGCTTCCAGGGGCACGACGACTATGAGAACGTACTGGCATCAATGCATCTGGTCAACGGATTGGTGTGGTCGATCCCCATCACCCTGCCCGTCTCCGGCGATGTGGCCGGCCGCTTGCGCCAGGGACAGAGGGTCGGCCTGTGGGAAACCCCGCACCACCTGCTCGCTGTCATGACCGTGTCCGAAGTGTACGGGTACGACAAGCAGAGGGAGGCCCAGCAGGTCTACCGCACCACCGATGAGAAGCACCCGGGTGTGGCGAGGTTGTATGCCCACGGTGACCAGCTCTTGGCGGGCGAGATCTGGCTCCTCAATCGTCCCCTGGACCAATCCTTCAAAGAATTCCGCCACGACCCTCTGCAGACCCGGCGCATGTTTGCGCAGCGAGGCTGGCAGACCATCGTTGGGTTTCAGACGCGCAATCCGATTCACCGCGCCCACGAGTACATTCAGAAGACCGCTCTGGAGATCGTCGACGGGCTCTTGTTGCACCCTTTGGTCGGTGAAACCAAATCCGATGACATACCAGCCGACATCCGCATGCAGAGCTACGAGTCGCTCCTGCGCGACTACTATCCCCCAGACAGGGTGCTGCTGGGGGTGTATCCCGCAGCGATGCGCTACGCCGGCCCGCGTGAAGCCGTCTTTCACGCCATCGCCCGCAAGAACTATGGCTGCACCCATTTCATCGTGGGCCGCGACCATGCGGGTGTTGGCAAGTACTATGGGACGTACGATGCACAGCTCATCTTTCACGAGTTTCGTCCGGAGGAGATTGGACTGACGCCTTTGTTCTTCGAGCATGCCTTCTACTGCAGGAAGTGTGGGGGCATCGTTTCGCCCAAGACCTGTCCACATCCTGACAGCGACCATATCGTCCTCAGCGGCACCCAGGTGCGCGAGATGCTCAGCAACGGTCAGCCGCCGCCCCCCGAGTTCACCCGCCCAGAGGTCGCTCAGATCCTGATTGACGGATTCCGCCGTCAGAAGGAAACGCCCACCGCCGGTCCCGCATCACCGACCTCGAACCGCAAGAAGGTACTGGTCGTGGGCATGGACTGCATGACCCCTCAGTTCGTCTTTGGGGAATGGCGGGACGAGTTGCCCAATTTCAGACGTATGATGGACGAAGGAGTCTGGGGTGAGCTGGAGAGCACCATCCCACCCATCACGGTTCCCGCATGGTCGTGCATGACCTCCAGCAAGGACCCCGGCGAACTGGGATGCTATGGCTTTCGCAATCGCGCCGACCATTCCTACGAGCGCATGAGCATCGTTACCTCCAAAGACATCAAGGAGGATCGCCTCTGGGACATCCTGTCGGCAGCCTCGCAGCCTGTGATAGTGGTCGGCGTCCCCCAAACGTACCCGCCCAAGCCTGTATACGGGCAATTGGTGTCGTGCTTTCTCACGCCCAGCACCAATAGCCAGTACACGCATCCTCCCGAGCTCAAGGATGAGATCCAGGCTCAGGTCGGCGAGTACCTTCTGGATGTTGACAACTTTAGGACCGAGGACAAACAAAGCCTTCTTGACCAGATCTACCAGATGACCGACACCCGGTTTGCCCTGGTCAAGCACCTCTTGAGCACGAAGCCGTGGCGCTTTGCCATGTATGTGGAAATGGGCCCGGACCGCTTGCACCACGCCTTCTGGAAGTACACCGACCCACTCCATCCCAAGTATGCACCCAACAGCCCCTTTGGCTCAGTCATCCGGGATTACTACCGACACATCGACGCCCAGCTTGGCGAACTGCTGCAGATGGTAGACCGCGACACCATTGTGATGGTGGTCTCCGACCATGGGGCCAAGCGGATGGAAGGCGGCGTCTGCATCAACGAATGGCTCTTGCGGGAAGGATACCTCGCCCTCAAGCACGCGCCGCCGGCTGGAATCACGCCCCTGACCAAGGTGGAAATCGACTGGAGCAAGACGATAGCCTGGGGCGAGGGTGGATACTACGGGCGTGTCTTTCTCAATGTTCGGGGCCGCGAACCCCAGGGGGTGGTTGCTCCCGAAGACTATGATAGGGTGTGCGAAGAGCTATCCCAGCGCCTGACGTCCATTACGGACTTTCAGGGCGGGGACATGCACACACGCGTTTACAGGCCAGACCAGATCTACCGCAAGTGCCTCAACATCCCGTCGGATCTCATCGTGCTCTTCGGCGACCTGGCTTGGCGATCGGTTGGCAGCCTCGGGCACGGCAGCATTCTGACATCAGAGAACGACACCGGTCCCGACGATGCCAACCATGCCCAGCACGGCATATTCCTGGCGTTGGACCCGCAGCGCCACATCGGTCGGCAGGCGGAAGGCCTTCACCTGATGGACATCGCGCCCACCGTGCTGGACCTGCTGGGAATGCCGGTACCATCGGACATGCAAGGCACGATCATACGCCTCTAAGGAGACCAGGAAACACATGGAACACGAGGGATTTACGCTGTGGTATACCGGCCTCTCAGGAGCCGGCAAGACCACGTTGGCGGAGCGCATCGTCGCTATTCTGCGGAATCGAGGCATGAAGGTTGAGCTGCTGGACGGTGATCTGGTCCGGCTCAACCTCAGCAAGGGGCTTGGTTTCAGCAAGGAAGATCGCGACACCAACATCCGGCGCATCGGCTTTGTCTGCAAGCTGCTCAGCCGAAACGGCGTCGTCGCCGTCGCCTCGGCGATCTCTCCCTACCGGGACGTCAGGGACTCGGTACGTCAGGATATCGGTCGCTTTGTCGAGGTGTTCGTCAAGTGTCCTCTCGAGGTTCTGATCGAGAGGGACGTCAAGGGCCTCTACAAGAAGGCTCTGGCGGGAGAAATCGCCAACTTTACGGGGGTTTCCGACCCTTACGAAGAACCACTCAACCCCGAGATCGTGGTGGATAGCTCACTGGAGACCGTGGAGCAGAGCGTCGCTCGAATACTGGCCAAACTCGAAGGGATGCAGTTCATCCCTCAGGACTCGGAGGGAGGCGTGTACTCGGCCCAGGAGGCGGAGGCCGTTGAGGACCGACTGAGGGCGCTGGGCTACATCTAGGGAACAGGCCAGCACAGAGGACCCTGGCGAGCCAGGTCGAATTGCACAGGAAGGCAGCTACCGAGCTAATATGAAGACGCGAAAGCGCATGATGGTGCTCAGCATCGATGGCGTTCCCCACAGTCTGCTGGTGCGGCTGATGTCACGGGGGGACATGCCCAATATGTCGCGGCTGCAGGGAGAAGGCTCCCTCGTACGTTACAACTCCACCCTGCCATGGGTATCCTCGGTGGCGTGGTCGAGTTATATGACCGGAGCCAATCCCGGCAAGCACGGCATCTATGGCTTTGTTGATCGGCAGCCGGGCACCTACAAGACCTTTATCCCCACATCGCGCAACCTTCAGATGGAGACGCTGTGGGAATACTTGAGCCGTCAGGGTCGGCGGGTTGTGGTCATGAACGTTCCCGTGACGTACCCACCCAGGGTCGTCAACGGCGTGCTGATCGGTTGCTTCCTGTCTCCGAGCCTGGAGAAGGCGGTGTATCCTTCCCACTGGGTAGACAAGTTGAAGGAACTCGACTACCGCATCGACGCTGACCCGTGGCTGGCTAGAGAGAGCAAGGCGCGTCTCCTGGATGAGCTTGATCTGGTTCTGAGGCGGCGAGCCGAGACCATGTTCTATCTGATGGACCATGTCGAGTGGGACTTGAGCCACTGCCACGTCATGGAGACAGACCGCCTTCACCATTTCCTGTGGCGCGAAATGGAAGAGGATAATGCTGGCCTTGCGCCGCGCTTCTATGCCTTCTATCGCCAGTTGGACGCGGTGATCGGCCAATTCATAGACCGCCTGCCGTCGGATTGCCATCTGATGATCCTGTCGGACCACGGGTTCTGCTCGATTCAGCAGGAAGTTTATGTCAATGACTGGCTTTTTGAACAGGGATGGCTGCGCTTCCAGTCCCCACAGCCCAAGTCCCTTGCTGACATCTCTGCCGATGCCCTGGCCTACTCACTGGATCCAGGCCGCATCTATCTGCATGTGCGTGGCCGCGAACCCAACGGCCAGGTATCGCCTGGCGCTGAGTACGAGGCCCTACGCGCCACCATCGCCGGCGCGGCTCTGGAGTTGAAGGATCCCCAGACCGGCACCCATCTCTTTCAGGCCGCGTTTAAGCGGGAGGAGCTGTACCACGGCCCGTGCTTAGAAGGCGCCGCAGATCTGATCCTGCAACCAACGGATGGCTATGACCCCAAGGGGGCACTGGCCAAAGGTGCTTTGTTCGGGAGGGATGCTGTGCTGGATGGCATGCACACGTATGACGATGCCCTCCTGTTCATCCGTGGCGAGTCGATCAAGCCGGGGAGTTGGAGCGTCATGGACGCGGCACCCACCATCCTCAAGCTGATGGGGCTGCCTGTCCCGGAGTATATGGATGGTCAGACTGTGCTATAGTCCCCTGGTGGGCCAATGCACAAGGAGGGCACCACCATTCGATAGTAAAGGACAGGGAATGAGTCAAGAGACCATGTACGTTTCGGTCGTGATTCCGCTCTTTAATGAGGAAGCTAGTATCGCGATCCTGAATCACGAGCTGCAGCAGGTCCTCGTCGGTCTCCGACGAACCTACGAGATCATCTACGTGGATGATGGCAGCACCGACGGGTCCTTCGCCATCCTGGCCAAACTGCACGAATCGGATCCGGAGCACATACGGGTGATCAGGTTTCGCCGCAATTTTGGCAAGACCGCCGCACTGGCGGCGGCCTTCAAGAGGGCATGTGGGCAGCGGATCGCCACGATGGATGCTGACCTTCAAGATGACCCTGCGGAGCTGCCCAGTCTCTTGGCCAAGCTCGATGAGGGTCACGACTTGGTGGCCGCTTGGCGCGAGCATCGACAAGATCCTCTGTCGAAGAGGATCCCGTCCCGGTTCGCCAACTGGGTTGTCCAGGCTATCACGGGTGTTCGGCTCCATGACATCAACTGTGGATACAAGGTGTACCGACAGGAGGTGGTGCGAGACCTCAAGCTCTACGGAGACCTGCACCGGTATGTACCAGTCCTGGCCAGCTGGCAAGGATACGACATCGCCGAGGCTCCCGTGAGCCACCGTCCCAGGCAGTTCGGCCACTCGAAGTACGGATGGAGCCGTTTCTTTCGAGGTTTCTTTGATTTCTTGGCGGTGCTTTTCCTGACGCGGTACCTTCGACGCCCGTTGCAGTTGTTCGGTACTTTGGGTGCCATCAGTTTTATCATAGGGATCGTGCTCGGTCTCTATCTCACCTACTTGCGGTTCTTTGGGCCGGGCATCGGATGGCGGCCAGCCCTGTTCCTGGATCTGCTTGCCATCGTGGTTGGTGTGCAGCTAGTGTCGATCGGACTGCTGGGAGAGATGCTGCGCAACTATTCGTATCGCACGGAAGAGGAATACACAATCCGCACAGAGCTATGACACCCAACAGACCGCCGAGCGCCATCGCCCACATCCTGAGAATCTGGAGAGCCAACAATCCACTCGGGGCTGTGGCAAACCAGCTCAAATTCCACTCCATCGCACCCGAGTGCCTGACCGTTTGCCCTTCGTCCACCGTCTGATCCAGCCAAGGAGGTTGTGATGCGCAAGCGATATAACGTAAAGTGGGTGCTGGTTCCAGCCATGATCAGCATCTTGGGCGTTGTCCTGCTGCTGATTGCTGTTCAGCCCCAAGGGCTCGCGGCCCAGCCCCATTCGCTCGGCACTGGCGAAACCAGGGCGGTTGCACTGCCGCTGTCCAAACCCCTGACATGGCAAAGCACGAGTGCCGACGGTTTTGGGGAGGGCATCGTTTCGGTGTCGGCCCTGGCCGGGTACAAGGAACGCCTTTACGCCGGTGTGTGGGGAGGTCCCGCGGTCGCTCTCGTTTGGTCCAGGGACAGTGGCCCGTGGGCTCCGGCCGTTCAGGCGGGCTTTGGCTCCGATAACGTAGCAGTCAGGGCAATGGCCGTCTACAGCGACGTTCTTTATGTGGGCACCGAGAATGGCACCGGCGCTCAGGTTTGGACAACGGGTGGCTCGGGTTGGTCCCACGCGTTCGACGGCGGGCTAAACAGCGCCTCGAACACGGTCGTCACCTGCATGGTAGTTTCCGGCGAGCGCCTCTTTGCGGGTACCCTCAACCTGGAGGGTGCGCAGCTCCTGGCCTTTGATGGCGTTGGCTGGACTGCGGTGATTGACGATGGTTGGGGCGACCCTCAGAATGTGGCGGTCAGCGCCATGGCGGTCCACGGATCGCGCTTGTACGTTGGCCTGCAAAACGCCATGGGGGCTCAACTGTGGAGTACTCTCGATGGAACCACCTGGGAGTTGGAATTTGACGGAGGCCTCAGCGATTCGGGCAACACCGGGGTGAATGCCCTGGCTAGTTTCCAGGGAAACTTGTATGCATCCCTCGAAAACACCAGTGGGGTGGGACCACAAGTGTGGGTCTTGGACGGAGACGACTGGCGGTCAGCGGCCGACTATGGCTTTGGCGATGCCAACAACAGTGCAGTCACCGCGCTGGCTTCATACGGTACTGCCCTGTATGCAACGACGGTCAACCACGAATACGGCACCCAGGTGTGGCTGACCGAAGGCGATCACTGGTGGCCATCGACCCGCACGGGCTTTGGCACGTTCAGCAACACGGCCACGCGTGTCCTGACGGTGTTTCGTGACACCCTGTGGGCTGGAACCGAGAACCCAGATCAGGGAGCTGGCGTGTGGGCGGGGCAGCCCCTGGTCGGCTTGACACTGGCCAGCAAGCCCGAAATGGTGGCCTATCCCAATGCGGTTCGCTATGAGGTCAGGATCACCAACACCCTGGACATTACCCTCACCGAGCTGGAGGCCATAGATTTCTGGGAGTCCAGTGGGGGATGCATCTACGACCCACAGGACCGCGACCGCATCCGAACGTATTTTGGCCAACTGGCGCCCGGCGCTAGTGTAAGCCACCTCTTTTACCTTGACCTTCACAGCTACTGCCTGCCCCAGGTTGTGACCAACACAGTTCGTGTCGAATGCAATGAACTGGCACCCATGTTTGCCTTCGCCACCACCGTAATCACTCAGACGCCCACCACGCCGACGCCCACGGCCACCTTCGCACCCACGGGACCGTTCACGGCCACCCTTCAGCAGGGCATGGGCGGCTATTTGGGAGCAACCGATACGCATCTGTACCAGTTCAGTCCCAATGCCCAGTACTGCAACACCAGCCTCATCACTATCGACAGCAAACAGCGCTATGCTGGGTTGCTCCGGTTTGACCTCGCTGGTCTTGCGCCATCCATCGATGTACAAAAGGCAACCCTCAGGATATACGCGGCAGGATGGTGGGAAAGCGGAAGCAACCTCCAGGTAGACGCGTTCGTTATCTCACGCACAGTTGAGGCGTGCCAGGCAACATGGAACCAGGCTACTGCGGGTCATGCCTGGGCCGTTCCCGGGTGCGGCAGCACCACCACGGATCGCAGGGCGGCGCCGGAGGCAGGCTTCTCGGCTTCTGGAATCGCACGGTGGTACGAAATGGACGTCACCGGAATCGTTCAGAGCTGGATTTCCGGAGCTGTTCCGAACAACGGATGGCTCCTACGGTCCCAGGCCGCAACTGGTGACCAGGCTTTCCTGTTTGCCTCGGCCGACTACTCCGAACCGACGCTGCGACCCATGCTGCTGATCCGCTATGTGGCCGGAGCCACGCCAACACCAACCATCACTCACACTCCAACAACTACGCCAACGTCCACCCCTACCGGCACCGCCACGGCGACGCGTACGGCAACATCCACGCGGACTGCCACGCCAACGGCGACTGCGACGGCCTCACCCACGGCATCACCCTCGGCCACGGGCTCCGCGACTGTGACCGCATCGCCCACTCCCACCAGCACCCTGACTCCGGCCTGCCCGGATGCCTTTGAGCCCAATGACACCTTTGACCAGGCGTGGAACCTGGGCTGGGGCGCACAGGTGCAGGCCTACCTATGTACACCAGACGATGTTGACTATTTCATAGCGGATGTCGGAGCTCGGCCATTTGACGGGTTTATGGTGACGTTGACCAATCTCCCCTGCGATATCGACCTGTGGGTGTACGATGGTGACCGGCAGTTGCTGGGCCACTCCGCGAACCCTGGCACGGCCGACGAATCGCTGACGGTGGCGGGACGGCGCATCTATGCCCGCATCGCCTCCGCCGACGGTGCCTGCAGCGCCGAACTGCCCTACACCCTCGACGTCATCCCCATCGTTGTGGGCACACCGTCGCCCACACCGGTCGCCAGCCCGTCGCCAACCATCTCGCCAACCCCGGACTCATGGCTGACCTGGATTCCCATGATCTACAGGCCTCGCCTTAGGTAGCCTGGCGTCATGGCTTGAGACCACGTAGCACGCCCCGACTGAGCTCTCAGTCGGGGCGTCCACCTCTTCAGGACTGGTGCCCCAAGGGAGCAACCTCCAGAGCCCTCGGGTGTTAGTGATCTTAGACAAGCCAGGAGGAAGACAGCATGAACCGGGTTGCCATTGTGACCGACAGTGCATCCGATCTGTCCCCGCAACTTCAACAGCAGCATGGTATCACCGTGGTGCCATTGATCGTTCGCTTCGGCCATGAGACTTTTCTGGACGGTCAGATGAGCCTCGATGACTTCTGGGCCAAAGTCCACGGCGGCAGCGCCCATCCGGAGACCTCTCAGCCGTCGGTTGGATCCTATGAGGAAGCATACAGGACTCTGATTGAGCAAGGCTACGACGTGCTGTCCATGGCCGTTACCAGCAAACACAGCGGAACCTACAACTCGGCATATGCAGCCGCTCAGGCGTTCCCGGGTCAGGTAGCTGTCTTTGACACCCTTTCCCTCTCAAATGTTCAGGGCTACCAGGCCATTGCAGCGGCCCGCCTGGCGCGCGAGGGCCGCTCGCTGCAGGACATCGTCACGGTGCTTGAGGGAATCCGCGCCCGTACTTGCGTCTTTATCCAGCTGGATACCATCGAGTTCCTGCGCAGGGGAGGCCGGGCAAGTCAGACCATGCCCGCGCTGGAAAAGCTGGTTCGATTTCTCAGCATCAAGCCCCTTCTGAGCATGCCCGACGGACAACTCAAGCCATTTGGCGCCACCCGCTCTCTTGAGAAGGGCATGGCTCGTATCATGGAAGAGATCGGCAAACGCATGCCCGCCGAGCAGCTCATCGTCCTTCATACCAGGCTGCCCGAGGAAGCGGACAAGTTCGCTCAACGGCTGGCCGACCAGTTTGGCTTTGCGACTACCGACATCTTGATCACCGAGGCTGGCCCGGTATTGTCGAGCCATGCTGGACCCGGAGTGATTGCCGGCGCCGTCGTATCTCGGTCCTAGGCGTCCCGAGGCCGACCATATTGCCTCCCTGCGACGTTGTTGTCGTGCCCCCTCCACCTTGGCTCGTGGTTTGACCCCACAGCCGCCCTGAAGTAGAATTCTCAACGCCTGCCCGCGGGCAGGCGTTGAGAATCTGCGAGTACGCAGTACCCCGCCATTCGGCTTAGGAGATGGACTTGGCGAAAGCACTTCAGGCTTTCTTGTTAGTGGCGTTCCTTAGCATCGTAGTCTTTGTGCCCACGTATCTTCTTGTGCGACACTATGAGGTGGCGCTGCTAGCATCGTCACTAAGCATCTATGTAGTATGGGAATACTTGGAGGTCAAGGACTGGGTGCGCGATGAGTTTGGGTGCATCAGCTATGCGATACCCATCGTCCTACCCATCCTGATATGGCTGATTTTCAAGAGCTATGTGGCTCCGGCATGGGGCCTCTCGGCTCTGCCCATACTCAGGCACGCCCTTGCCGTCAGCACTCAACTGGTCCACCTGCTCTAGCCGCTCTACTCGCCGTGCCACGATGCTACTTCAGAGCTGCCTCGGCGGCCAGCAGGTCTTGGTAAGAGCCCATGGCCGCAACGGTGTTGGCAAAGTCCCGCAACGAAGTGCTGTTCTGCCTCAGTCGCCTCATGGTTTCACCAATGGGATCCACCGAAGTAGGAAGATCCGCGTACGTGCCGTAGAAGGCGAAATAGGCCTGGTTCAGCCTACGTATCCAGTATCCTTCCGCGACAATGCCCAGGCGCCGCTGCTCCATGTATTTCTCCGCTTCTTCAATCTGGCCGGCAGCCAGCATAGCATCCACGGTCAAGCGCGTCTCCCTCATGGCCTGGTTGAAATCGAAGCGGCCGGCATCCTGTGGGCGTGTTGGCTCTCTCGGTGAATACTCACGTGCCGCGTACTCGGCGCAGAACGTTTCGAGCGTGACCCTGGCGATCTCGCCACTTATGATTCCTGCCGCTGTTTCGTTCATGATGGCGATGCGATAGTCGGGCGCGATCCTGGTCAGGTCAAGGACATAAGCAAATCCCAGAGGCGTGAACGCCAAGTACTGGTGCAGCCACTCCTCCGCCACGGTCTCGACGGCATAGCGCAGGGACGTATCATCAGCAACCAGGGTGGGATACGTGCCCCCATATCCCCCGATCTCCAACGCCAGGGCCGACACATTCAGTTCTTCCACCTGTGCTTCCAGCAGGTCAATGGTGTCCCAAGTCAGATCAGGCACCAGCATGGCTTCTCGAATGCTCTCAATGCGATCGCGCGGCGAAACGATCAGTGTGTACGGCAGCCGTTCGAGGTCAAAGTTGATGGGCGGAAAGGCGAACCCTATCATCGCAAATCGATCGAGGGGATTGTAGATGCCTTCACGGTTCAGCACGTAGCGCACCTGTCGGGCCAGGATCCACTCCACGGTGTCGCGGATGGTGTCCAGCTGTGTCGTGAGGCTCGTCAGCCTGTCGTCATCGGTGGCCTCTGGTGACTCATCCAGCAGCGTGCCTCGCGCCATCATCTCAGCTCTGGCGCGGCCGACCTCCTGAATCAGTGCATAGTATTCCAGCACGACTTGGCAGGCGGCCGGGTCGTCTGGTTGCCAGTGTATGGCGTCGGCCAAAAGATGGTCGCCCTCCATGAGACGGGTAACGGACCAACGGAGACCATCGAACTCGTGAGGACTGATGATGTCACGCAGACAGTCGTCAAAGCCCGGCACGTCGCGACACGACAAAGCCAGACACAGCAGCAGGAACAAGACACCAATACTGGCTCGGGATCGTCTGATCAACTGGCTTTCTCCTTGCGTTCGAACGAGGCTGTGATAGTTTACTGGCCATGCCGCTGATTCACAAACCTTCGCGGCCTCCTGTTGCCTCGGTTTGGCTG
>DDYO01000091.1 GCA_002348045.1 Anaerolineales bacterium UBA2232 | reverse complement strand
CTGTCTCAAAGAAGATCAGCGCGAACGCAGCGTATAGCGATTCGCCGAAAGTAGGATGCTGGCCGGTTTCGGGAAACGAGTACAGAAAGTGGAGGAGCAGCGCCCCGCCTACAACTACGACGACGAACATGACGAGCGCCAGGCGCGACTCTTGCACCAGAACCCGCGCGTCCCTCCATTGAGCCTTGAGGGTCCGTCCTGCCGTCCGATAGCGCTTCGTCCACGTATTCATACGATTATGAGCGATCCATTCATCTGTTGACGAGTGTTGACTAGACTCTTAGGGTCTTAGAGACCCTAAGCCTGTTTTTCGCACCTTACAAGCCGAATAGAGAGCGAGTTTCACTGATACCATGGCATCGTCGCCAGCCAAGTGCCCGTAGTCGGCCCGTTTGAGGCTACGCCAAGGTCACCCTGACCAGGATCAGGGGGCCATGGGCCTTTTCTTCTGCCCTGGGGCACACGTTGCCCTTCCCGCGAGTGCGGGCTTACACTATCTGTCTCTCCAGCCACGGAGGGGGTAATGCCAAGAGCAACCCCTCTCCACCAGGCAGGAAGGGATATGGCCAGCGTGGCAGTCGCAGATCCGCTAGAACGTGGGCCAGGACCGACAGCAAGACCGCTTGCTTTTCGTCGATCGGCGCCAGTCGTACAAGACGACTGCCATCCAGGCAGTGCGTTTCCACGACCTCCAAGCTCTCCAACTTCTCGATGATCTGCCGAGCGGTGATCTGCAGCCCACCCTGACGAGCCTGGCGCTCCAACACACTGTAGGCCAGCAAGCCCAGCATGTTGATCAGCACCATGGCCTCGATGCGCTCGTCCTTGTGGACATAGATGGGTGAGACCCGCAACTGGCTCTTGGCCACCCGGGCGCACTTTTCGACATCGTCTTTGCGATGGTAGAGCGCCAGCATCTGCACTGGCGAGAGGGTCCAGTCGTTGGTGACCAACAGGTAACGACCGTCCCGTCGCATCACCTTGTGCAGTGCCTCACGGTCTATCCACCACCGCAGTCGAACCGGGCCTGGCCCATCCTGGTGCGCCTCGGCGTGCATTAGCTTGCTCACTGGCGACGCTCTCAGGGTCACATCTGCCTGGCGCTGAACCGCTTTCACCGTTTTCAGGCGTGGCTGTCCGATCTTGGCCTCTATCTGCCGCAGGCTGTGGCGCAACGCCTTCAACTGCGTGGCCCGGGTGTGGCGTACAGCGCTGCGCATGGGTCCACTGAGCACAACCAGACCCCGGTGCACGACCCGACGTTGGCTGCCCTGGGGCTGGAAAGGGACCTGGCACAGTCGGCCCCAGTAGCCCTGCGCCCCCGTCTCCTCGGTCAAGGGACATTCGTACAACTGTGGGTCCGATGGCTGCAAGAGCAAGGCCTGATGGACCTTCTTGAGCAGTCGCAGCCCAGCGAGATAGCGCAGGTGATGATCGTCGTAGGCCAGAGCCAACTTGTCGTCCAGATTGGCCCGGTCGCCGACGATGAGTGTCTCCTGCGCCGAGCAGCCGCGCCGTTGCAGGAGCCGTTTTAGGCGCTCCATGTTCTCCTGTACGGTCGCCATGTCGGCGGTGCGACCTGACCACAGCCCGAACTGGAGCAGGATGCGGCCATCTGGGATCACGTTCAGCCCGACCTTGAACTTGCGCTTGTCCATCGGCGTATTGTGAGCAAAGCCAAAATCGACGTGCTGGCTGTCCGGGTAGGCGCCGTGTACGACGAACGCCGTCAGATCGTAGAACAGGACCGACAGGTCCAGGTCCAACTGCACGATCGCCCGGTCGATCACCTCGTGCCAGATGGCTTGGCAGTGCGGCTGGATGGCATCCAAGGTTCGCGCCAGGCGGTCGTCATTGAATTTGGCGGCGGGGATACCCAGGACGGAGACTAGCACCGTGCGGGCCAGCCAGTCAGCGATCTGATACGCGGGCAGCGGCAGAGTCAGCCGGTTGAGTACCAGGACCAGCGCCACGGCGCCGTGATCCACCTCAGCCCAGGTCGGACAGTAGCGGTTGATGATGGCCCGCACCTGCAACGTGTCCAGGAGGGCATACAGCACCGGCAGGGCGCCGAGATGACGCCGGAGCTGAGCCTGCGTCAGCAGGTCCACCACCTGAGCCAGGGTCAGAGCCCCCGTCAGAGCCAGACGGCCCAGGAGAGCAACTCGCAGCGCACGCTGATGGGCGCGACGCCAGACACAGTATCGCCGCCAAGCCCACGTGCGCCAACGGACGCGCGGTTGCCAGGGGAACGCCGAAGCCCTTCCCGGCTCATGGCTGACCACAGCAGCTAGCGCTGGGAGATCAGGAGACACTGCGTGGCGCGATGCCCCTGCCGTGGGCAACAGCAAGAACAGCAGGCAGGCAACGGCCCAAATCAGCCAGACCAGGATTTGCGGAGAGTGTGGAGAAAGTAACACATGGTGTAGTATGGGGGGGTGGTTCAGAGGATGATTGGGCCATTTTCAGTTCTTTCTGCGCCTCGGGATCCGCTTCAGGGTTCTGATGGGCGGGTGGAACGCACCCATCGGCTCCGTTTGTCGGCTTGAAGGCGCGCGGAAACCACGCTGCCTCAGGTCAGTGCGAGTTGATCCTTACGGCTCGGTGGTCGGAAACGGATGTGGGTGAGCAGGTATACGATGCGCTTCACATTCAAGGCGATTGTGGTCAGAAATGCCTGGATCCCATAGCGCCGTGTCCCCAGATACCGGCAACGCCCAAACCGATGCCACCGTTTGGCTTCCCCAAATTTGCGTTCCACTTTGTACCGTTCTTCCCGCCCTTGCTGGTACTCGGGCGTCGCCAGGAGCGCCACCCATATCTCCTTGTTATCATCTTTCTTCTGCGTGCGGTAGTCATTCAACTGCAGGGCGGAATACTTCTGGCTATCCCACAGTGCATGGTGCAATTCGGTGTCGTCATATGCCTTATCCGCCGTGTAGATCGGCGCATTGACCCCCATCTGTTCATCGTGGGCCAGGAGCTTCAGAAACTGCTCGTTGTCGGCTGCATTCCCAGGAGTGGGATGCACACTGGTGATCAGACCCGTCTCCGCATTCAAGCTGACATGGCTCTTGTAGCCTAAGTACCGCACCTCCCTCTCGACCACCGTCCCTTCAGGCTCCGTCTGGCGTCGCTTGCCCTTCTTCACCACTTGCGCCTGGGGGTCTCGGGACGGCTTGCCCTGCGCTTGCCGCTCTCGATCCGCATCCTTGTCCACATCAGCCTCCGTATGCACGCTGTCTACCACTTGAATTGGCCCCAGCTTGACCCCAGCCTGCCGCGCTTGGGCTAGAATTCCATCACTTACCGCCTCAAAGTGACTCCAGTGGCCCGCATCTGCCAGCCTTCGCTTGAACAGACACAAGGTGCTGTGATCGGGCGCCGGTTCGTCCACTGCCAACCCGACAAACTCCTTGATCGGCAGATTGTAGTTGACCACCTCCTCCGTCTGCCGCTCCGACAAACTGTACAAGTAGGTGATCACCAACATCTTCATGATGACCTCAGGAGAGTACGGCGG
>DDYO01000157.1 GCA_002348045.1 Anaerolineales bacterium UBA2232 | reverse complement strand
TACGGCCCCTTACGTTCCAGCATGACCGGGAAGACATCGGGTGCACTTTCATTGATGCGTGGATTGAACTCGAACCACGAGTAGTTGTTCGTGGCAAAGCACAGATGTACCGTCGCTGCTGTGCAGACGGGTCCCAGCGGGTTGTGGGGCATGATGTCGATGTAGTGAGCTTCCCCCCACCCAGCAACCTTACGGGCTTCGCTCAGTCCCCCGATGTTGCTTACGTCCAAGCGTACAAAGTTCGTCAGGTTCTGCTCGATGTAGGGCAGGGCCTGCCACTTGCTGGACCATTCTTCGCCGATGGCAAAGGGAACGTTGGTCATCTGCCGGAGCGCGGCATAGGCCTGAGGGCACTCGTCGCGTATGGGCTCTTCCAGGAAGGCCATGATACCTGGCTTCAGCGACTGGCAGAAGGTCGCCGCTTCCGCCACATTGAGCCGGTGGTGATACTCCAGACCTATGGGCACGTGGCGGTCGATCTTTGATCGGAGCTCAGCAAACATGTCCGCCGTCTCCGCAATGGAGGCTCTCGGCTCGTACATATTCACTTTGTCGGGATCGGCATCGTAGAGTGCTTGGGCCCAACGCGGGATAGACCGCGAACCATGGACACGGAGGCAGGGCCAGCCCTCTTCGACAAACTGCTGGCATTCCTCCAGGCACAGGGGATCGTCCACACCCACGCTGCTCGTCCGGAAAGCCCACACACGATCTCGGCACGCCCCGCCGAGCAGTTGATAGACCGGAACCCCGAGCTTTTTGCCCATGATGTCCCACAGAGCAATATCTATCGCGCTGATGGCACCACTCAGTACCCGGCCCCCCTCGTGATAGTTGCTGCGATAGCACTTTTGCCAGATGTGCTCGATGCGCATCGGGTCCATGCCCAAGAGGAACTCTCGATAATGGTTAACGACTGCCGCCTCGGCCTTTTCCCGCGACGAGCATCCGCCCTCACCCACGCCGTAGATCCCCTCGTCAGTCTCCACCTTCACCACCAAGACGTCACGTCCAGCCAAAAGTGGGAATGCCTTGATATCAGTTATCTTCATTGTTGCACAACTCCTTTTGTATTAGTGTTCACACATCCCTCGTATAGACGATGGACGTGTTGTAGGGGATGATCAGTGGCTTGGGCCTTTTCTTGGGAAAGGCAGCGGCCCAAGCTTGTGGATCATAGTTGCGCTTCACAAAGAGCTGATAGTGAGCCGGTACCGCAGCTTTCAGTTGCAGCCGGACCGCCATCTGCACCGACCCCTCGAAAAAGGGGAACTCCCCCTCGGTTGGATGGGTGGTGAGCAGGCCAATGTCCGGGCGCAGATCCAGGACTGGCTGTATCAACTCGTCGATCTCGGCGAACGGGTTGACCAGGTCACCCGTGATGTACACGCGCACGCCGTCCATGTCCAGCACATAGCCAAGATGCTCAACATTGGGCGGAGAGATGCCATGCTCAGGCAAACCCGCCATCGGCTTGGACCACACCGCATGGGCAACAACTGAACCAAGCTGGACGCTCTGACCGGCCTTCACAGTGAGCAGTAGCTCATCGGAGAAGCCGGCCTTGCGCAGCCGTTCCATACACTCCCGCGGGCCCACATACCGCGCCTTCGGAAAGGCCGCCAAGACACGCGATAGGGTCTCCACGTCGATGTGGTCCCAGTGATCATGCGTGAGAACAGCATAGTCTACCGGCAGATCTGCTTCTTGGATTGGTTTCTCGCTATGGATGAATGTTTCCGATGGTCGCTCACTGGGAAAGTACGGATCAACGTACAACGTCGTACCCTCTGCATCCTTCAACGCAAAGGAGTTCTGCCCAAACCAGTGAATGCCGATGCTCCCAATGGGAACGTCCAGGCTCGCGAATGGGTGCATTACTTGTTCCTCCAGAGATCATTCCGTGTCATGCGGAAAGGCTGCCCGCCGAGAGTACAGGCAACAGGCATGGCTAACCTGTCGTGTCCCCCTCAGCCGAAGCATGCCAGTCTGTCACCCGCGGCGCAGGGCTGAGGGCAGGCAGGGACTGCCGGGCCGCCATCGCACCCGAAACCATCGGTTCGTGCACCGATCCAAGGTCGAGTTCGGCGAGCCGCTCTGCAGTGGGCCATCCGGTGTCTCCATCCCAGCCCATCAGCCGATAGTAGTCGTCCATCAGTTTCCTGGCGGGTTCTCGCGTCAAGCTTTGGCGTGATCCGATTTCGGGATTGACCCAGTTCTCTTCGTACTCGAAGGCAGGCAGAACCCGTTCGTCCATGGCCCGATCACGCCCCCAATGGCGGACCACAATGGCTCGCTCCAGGTTCACAACCCGCTCGGCGGCCCGCATAAACTCCTTTGTGTCCCAATCCAGGCCTGTACCCGCTCGAAGGATAGCCGCATCCACGTCCGGCCCATCGATGTCAGTCACCCGACAAAACCGGTCCGGCGAGTTGGGACTGTAGAACAGAGGGAAGACCTGGTCATCAGTGGGCAGGCAGTCCTGCATGATAGCGCGGATCTGGTGGTGAGCAGCAGCCACCTCCTTGCCTTCGTAGCCACTGAGCGGATCAAGAGCATCCGAACGCCCGTACACCCGCTGACTGATGTTCCGCATCTGATCCCAGGACACCACGTTCCTTCCCAAGGGCCCCCAGTGCATGACGTGCTGCACGTAGCCATGCATACTGCTGATGGGATCCCGGGTGTCCATCGCCCACTGCAACATGCCGCCCAGCCAGAAGGGAAATACGATGCGGTTGACAAAATCGCCATGCCCATCCCAGTGCCCTGCGTAGCCCCAGCCGGTGTAGTAGCGCAGCACCAGCTCCTGGCTGACTCCCAGCAGGGCAGCGGCGCGCCAACCGCCTTCCGCCAGTGCGTCGCCATCGCCTTCCCGGTACGCCATGTCATGCAGCATCCGCGACCAGAACTCGGGCGAATCCAGATCAATGGGGTAGCCATTGATTTCGGCCAGTTCACCCCGAGCCTTGGCCATGCGCAGCCAGGGAATGATTCCTATCAGCAAATCCCAGTGGTTGAGTCCCAGGCGATTGCCCAGCATGTTCTGCTGAAACCCGGCCGCAAACCCCAGGTTCCAGTCGTAGGTGGGACTCCGTCCGCCAGAAAAGCAGTGACTAACGCAACTCAGGACGCCAGAGAGCTTGGACTCGCCGGCGCTGCCCGGAACGTCCGAATAGGCGAACTTGCAGGGGGTCGGGCAGGAGGCCGTGCACGCGTACAACCGCGCTTTGCCACCCCCCTCCTTGGCCAGCTCATCGTTCCGAGCAGCCAAGTCGCGCCGCCGATTAGGGTGAGTGCGCGCCTCCTCGCCGACGGCGCGAAAGAGCCAGGTCAAACGCTCAGGATCGGCCACCGGTACGCGACCCGAGCCCACGACCGACAAAGCTTTCAGCCCCTTGGACCCCATGACCGCGCCAAAGCCGCCCTGTCCAGCCACAGAAGTACTGGCAGTCTGAACAGTAGCGATGCGAGAGAGACGCTCGCCAGCAGGACCGATGCTGAGGGTGCGAACCTGCTGACCGTGATCTGCCCTGATCCGTTGTTGAACCGCGAGGCAGTCAAGACCGCGGTACTCCTCCGCCGGCAGGATGCTCACCTCATCATCGCGGATCAGGACGTGCACCATCGTATCGCTCGTGCCAGTAACCACTACACCATCATAGCCAGCCTTCTTGAGTCGGTCACCCCAGTCAGACCCAATGCTGGCGCGGGTAAACCAGTTGTAGGGGTCACTTTGTGGGCTGAACGCGCACACATTGGTGCGCCCGGAGTAGGGAGCGATCGTGCCGGTAAGCGCGCCTGGCATCACCATGAAGGGATTGCGCGGATCGAAAGCGCCTACTGGCTGCGGGTATTCATCCCAGATGACCTTGGCTGCCAGTCCTCGTGCGCCCAGGAAGTCCGGCAATCGTGATTCGGTCTCTTCCGCCCAGATGCGGCCCTCTGTGAGGTCCACCCTCAACAAGCGGTTGACCCATCCCAGCAGGGGCTTGAAACGTGGGAGCCTGGTCGTCTTGGGTTTCACGTCTTGAACTCCGTTGTGGCTGCGGTGATGGGATGGTCGCTCCGGGCGCCGCTACCGTCAGACAACTGGTGGGCAGCGCCGGCCACGTTCCCTTTCTGACAGGTCCCGGCGCGGCTCTCCGTCTGAATTAGAGGCCAACTCGCGCTACTGGCCGTAGACTTGCGTGTATCGCTGGTGCAGTTTGGCCACCTCATCGGCTGGAATCTCCTCAGGCTGGCCCATCTGCAGGGCGATCCAGACCGTGAGCGCGGCATCCTCCACCATGACGGCTGCCTTCACCGCTGCTTCCGCGGTCGAGCCGACGGCAAACACGCCGTGTTGCTTCAGCAGGACTGCAGGAGAGTCTCCGATATTCTCAACAATCTGCTGGCCGATCGCCTCGGTGCCGATGAGGGCAAATCCAGCGCACGGAATGGAGCATCCGAACTCGTCGCCCATCGCCGTGAGGCAAATCGGGATCGGTCGGCCCAGGGCCGCAAAGGCCGTGGCGTAGGGAGAATGAGTGTGCACCACTCCATTGACATCGAGCCGATGCCGATAGACATAGAGATGGCTCGCGGTATCCGAGGACGGCTTCAGTCGCCCTTCAATCACCCTGCCTTCCAGGTCAACGACAACATGATCCTCGGCCCGCAGCTTCTCGTAGCGCACGCCACTGGGCTTTATCACGACGAGCCCGGTCTCGCGGTCCCGCGCGCTGACATTGCCGCCCGTCCACCTGACCAGGCCATTCTTGGGCAGCTCGAGATGCAACCAGAGCAGTTCTTCCTTCAGGTGTTCCAGCATCCAGCATCCGTCCTTTCGCCCCACCCACCGCAGGGACTAGGCCAGGGTCCCAGCCAGTACCTGCTGGCGTAGCGCCTTCAGGCGCTTCATCGCGTCATTCTCGCCGCGCCCAAAGTAGTCATGCAGCTTGAGGTACTCGGCAAACAGCTTGTCATAGACGGCTTTGGCCTTGGGATCCGGACGGTAGACCAGGTCCTTGAGCCGAGCCATGTGTCTGGCTGCCTCAACGATCGAAGCGTGCCCTCCAGGGGCTTTGCCCGCGGCCACTGCTGCGAACATGGCCGATCCCAAGGCACCGGCCTGGGATGTAGCTGCCACTCGGATCTCACGGCCCGTTACGTCCGCGTAGATCTGCATCAGCAGGCGGTTCCTGTCAGGCAAGCCGCCGCAAGCCACGATCTGATTCACCGCAACCCCGCCCTTTTCAAAGCCTTCAATGATCACGCGCGTTCCATACGCAGTCGCCTCAATGAGAGCGCGGTACATGTCCTCGGCCCTGGTGGCTAGGGTAGCGCCTAGCATCAGACCCGTCAGATCCACGTCCACAAGAACAGACCGGTTGCCATTCCACCAGTCCAGAGCTACCAGGCCGTGCTCACCCGGCCGCTGCAGAGACGCCTTCTGCTCCAGCAGTTGATGAACGCTCAGGCCTTTGGCTCGAGCTTCTTCTTCGTACCGGGCAGGCACGCAGTTGTCCACAAACCACGCAAAGTGATCACCCACGCAGGATTGCCCTGCCTCAAAGCCGAACACACCGGGTATGATACCGTCCTCGACCACGCCGCACATGCCCTCCACCCGTCGTTCCTCGGTACCGAGGACCATGTGGCAGTTGGAGGTGCCCATGATGATGACCATGGTGCCAGGTTCAACCACCGTCGCGGCAGGAACGGAGGCGTGCGCGTCGACATTCCCTATGGCCACGGCAATCCCGGCGGGCAAGCCTGTCAATTCGGCCATCCGATGGGTCAGCCCTCCTGCCCTTTGGCCCAACGGATAGATGTGACGCGAAAGCTTGTCGTCCACCACGTGCCGCAGCCGAGGGTCCAGGGCACCAAAAAAGTCCTCGCCCGGATAACCCTCCCGCTTGTTCCAGATAGCCTTGTAGCCCGCCGTGCAAGAATTGCGCTTTTCTTCTCCGCAGAGCTGCAGTACGATCCAGTCGGCTGCCTCGATAAAACGGCTGGCAGCCTGGTACACATCGGGCGCCTTGTTGAGAGTTTCCCAGATTTTGGGGATCATCCATTCCGACGAGATCTTGCCCCCGTAGCGCGAGAGCCAGCGCTCCCCTCGTTCCTGCGCAACCTGATTCAGTCGGTTGGCCTCAGGTTGAGCCGCGTGATGTTTCCATATCTTGACCCAGGCATAAGGATTCTCGCGCCATTCTCGATGCATGCATAGCGGTGTTCCGTCGCCATCCACCGGCAGCATCGTACAGGCCGTAAAGTCTGTGGAGATGCCAATCACGTCGCCAGGATCGACGTCGCCATCGCGCAGGACTGCAGGAATGGTGACTTTCAGTACTTCAACATAGTCTGCCGGATTCTGCAAAGCAAAGTCAGGGGGCAGCCTGACGTGTGTTCCGGGTAGGACTTCATCGATCACGCCGTCGCCGTAGGGATGCACCGCCGTCGCAATCTCCCGGCCGTCGCCGACATTCACCAGTACGGCTCGTCCTGATTCGGTACCATAATCCACGCCAATCGTGTATTTCGCTTTGCTCATGACTGGCTTTCTCCTTCCGCACCCAGCTTGGGCAATCGCCAAGCGGGGTCCAGCATCAGGCTGCTGCAGCACACTTCCTGTCATCCAGCCCGGACGAAACCAAAGCTCCCTGAAGCGTCCGGTCTTGCGCGGATCAGCAGAGATCCCGGCAGATGCCGACAGAGACTAGAATCCTCCGGGCTCGTGATAATAGACATCCCAGCCAAGGTACTTGTCCAGGGCTTCATAGATGGCTGCTGACGACCGGGAGAGGTTCATGGCCACGTGATGCTCGAACCCATTCTCGCAAATGAACTGCAGCAAGCCCTGCAGATCAGGGATCTGAATCACACCGTAGCCGCCAAAGGTTGCCAAGGGGTCCCGCGTCACTTCGCCCTCACCAACGTAAGCAACGATCTCGCCTGCCACATCATCGGTCGACACCCGGCAATAGGTGAACGGCCCCGGCCTGATGCGGCCTACCATCGTCCCATAGGTGTTGTCCTTGCCGACGGTACCGGCGATGATCGCCTGATAGTCCATCTCTGGCGCCTCGGCAAAGAACTGCTTTGGCAAGTTGCTGCAATGGAACACGACAGCTTTGTCCTCATCATCGCCATAGTTGTTGTTCCAATCGACCAGGGCGCTGGGACTTCCTGATGCGAGCTGCAACGCAAGCATGCCAATGACGCCGGTGATGTCGGTCTCACAAGCGCTGGGCAGCAGGCTGTCGCTGAGCATACTCATGATCGTGCAGGGCACTACACCAAAGAACTCTTCCATCGAGGTCCAGCACTGGATCGCCGTGGCGCTCAGGCGGTTTTCCGTAATCCATTGATCCATGGTGACCCCGAACTTGGCCATCTTCACCAGCGCCTGCGCAGGGACTCCACGCGTCCGTGCGTATGCCTGCAACGCCTTCAACTTTTCCTGCACGGTATCATCGTGGTCATTCAGCCGCTCCATGCGGCCAAAAGCCTCGGACAGATCCAGCGTTTCAACGCTAATGCCGGCAAACTCGAGCAGTTTTTCACTGAAACGGACCGTATTGAAGGCACCCGGTCGGGCACCCAAAGCTCCAACCCGCAGGTTCTGCAGCCCACGGACCACCCGGCAGGTAGCCGCAAAGGTCTGCAAGTCGGAGTGAAAGTCAAAACTTTGGGGATCCGTTGTGTGCAGGGTGGTCAGTGAGAAAGGAATACCGTACTGTCGGAGGTTGTTGCACACCGACATCTTGCCACAGAACGAGTCCCGGCGGTCGGCGATCGTCATGGCCGCAGGATCGTCGGGAAACGCATGGATCAACACCGGGACGTTCAGACCAGCCCAGCGGAGCGCATTAGCCACCGCACGCTCATCGCCGAAGTTGGGAAGCGTTACCACGACGCCATCAATCTCATCTCGGTGCTCTTTGAACAGCGCAGCACACTTCTCCGCATCGCCAAGGCTCTCAATGCTGCCGAACTTGGTCTGCTCGGGACTCAGTGCGACCACCTCAAGACCTTCCTCCCGCAGGACCTGCAACATGGTCTCACGGCCGCTTGCGCAGAGATGGTCAGGGAAAAAGCCACGGTTGCCTACAATCAAACCGAACGTCGTCTTTTTCATCAACTCCTCCTTCGTTGGACGAATTGGCGCGAAAGTGACCCGTGATTAGAGCGATCTCGTTTTGCAGCACCCCCACGATGAGCACCGTCGACATCGCAGAGACCGCCGGCAGCACGAACTGCATGGCGAGGATGTCGATGGCGCGATGCTCCATATCGACCACCACCCAGTCGCATCAGGCATGAGCCACAACCTGGGCAAGCCGGCCCTTGGCCACAGGCCACGCGATCCCTAGGGACAGCTCACGCGCTTGCCGTTTCGCCTTCACCCACTGGGACCGCGTCCACCCACATTGTTGTAGAAGCCACCGGACCGCCAAGGGTGGCGATGGATCGATTTTCACCTATTTCGGAACACCCCTCGGCTTGACGCGCGGATTGGCGCAGCACAGTGGCGGTTTGCCGAGCAGCACCCTCTCGACTTCTTCACCGATCCTCGCCCGCAGCCGACTAAAGGCCACATCAGAGAAGCTGGCACTGTGTGGAGTCATGACCACATTGGACATCTTGAGCAGCGGGTTGTCGGCATCAGGCGGCTCTTTCTCAAACACATCCAGCCCCGCGCCAGCAATCCAACCTTCCTGCAGAGCTTTGATCAAAGCCAGCTCATCCACCACCGGCCCACGGGACGTGTTGATGAAATAGGCCGAGGGCTTCATGGCCTTGAACTCGGACTCACCGAACATGTGCCGCGTCTCCGGCGTGAGCGGCGTGTGCACCGACACAAAGTCGGCTCGTTCCAGCACCTGATGAAAGTCCATCCGCAGCAGGTCCACGCCCAGCTCCCAGGCGGAAGCCTGATCCGCGTAGGGATCGTAGGCAATCACCTGCATTTGGAATGCCTTCGCCTTGCGGGCCACCGCCCGGGCCAGCTTGCCAAAACCCACCAGAGCCAGGGTTTGTCCCCAGATAGTCTGCATGGGCGGCAAGAGGCTGCGGTCCCAAACCCCTGCCGCGGCTTTGTTGTGCAGCAAGACCAGTTTCTTGGCGCACGCCAGCAACAACATCATAGCATGATTCGCCACTTCTTCCACGCAAAAGTCGGGAGCGTTGATCGCGATGATCCCGTGATCAGTCAATGCGTCCAGATCCAGCGTGTCTACGCCAATGCCGTAGCGGGCCACCGCCAGGCACTTGGTCAAATGCTCCGTAACCCTTCGGGTGATCTGGGCGCTCATGATGAGTAATGCATCAGCGTCCTTGGTCACCTCAATGAGCTCGTCCTCGGTGTTGTAACGAGCCTCCACGATGTCAGCGCCGATCCTGCCCAGCGCCTGCCATTCCTCGCGATCCTGCGGCAAAGGTCGTTCGTCAGGCTGATTCTCCACCTTTAGCGCCTTGTAAGGACTCACAACGCGAAAGTTGCCCGCCACGCTTGCCTCCTATATAGCTACGATTTCAGGGATCTCACAAGATCGTCTGCTCAGCGTTTCCCGCCCAAGTAAGCCTCTTGCACTTTCGGGTCCTGAAGCAACTGAGGTCCAGGGCCCTCCATCACCACGTTGCCCACCTCGAGTACATAGGCCCGATCTGCCAGGCGCAGGGCTGCCCGGGCGTTCTGCTCCACCAGCAGCACGGTCGTGCCTTGAGCGCGAATCTGTCGCAGTGTATCGAAGACGCGCTCCACGAGCACCGGCGCCAGGCCCAGCGACGGTTCATCCAGGAGCAACAGCCTTGGACTGCTCATGAGCGCCCGTCCAATCGCCAGCATCTGCTGCTCGCCGCCGCTGAGGGTATTGCCGACCTGATCGATGCGCTCCTTGAGTCTAGGGAACAGCTCAAACACCATCTGCATCGGGATATCGGCCTTCTTTTCCTTGCGGCGTACATAGTATCCCAGCAGAAGATTCTCCCGAACGGTCATGCGCGTCAGAATCCGACGCCCCTCAGGAACCTGCATCACGCCCATCCTGGTGATCTCGTGGGGTCGGAGGTTATGAATCTCCTGTCCATCAAAAACGACTTTGCCCCGACTGGGTTTCAGCACGCCACTTATCGTCATGAGCGTCGTGGACTTGCCTGCTCCGTTGCTGCCAATTAGTGCGACGCACTCGCCCTTGTCCACCTTGAACGAAATCCCATGAAGGGCAACCACTTTGTCATACTGAGTGACCAGGTCCTCAACTTCCAGCAGGCTCATCGTCCAACCCCCTACCCAGATAGGCTTCCACCACCCGCTGATCCGCTTGAACGAACTCGCAGGCGCCTTCACAGATCTGCTCTCCGTGGTCCAACACAATAACCCAGTCAGACATGCCCATCACTACCCGCATATCGTGCTCAACGAGAACCACCGTGATGCCTTGGTCGCGTATTGTTCCGATGAGCGCCATCATTTCTTCCTTCTCAGAGGGGGTCATGCCGCAGAAAGGCTCATCCAGCAGCAAGAGCTTGGGCTCCGTAGCCAGGGCGCGCGCCAGCTCCAGGCGTCGCTGATGACCGTAGGGCAAGTTCCGGGCCCGGTTCCACCAGTACTTTTCGATTCCCACAAAGCGCAGCAGAGCGTGCGCCCGCTCCACGGTGATCCTATCCTCGCTCTTGTGCTTCGACGACTGCAGGCAGGCGTCCCACACGCCTGACTCGGTACGACAGTGCATCCCTACCAGCACATTGTCCAGCACGGTCAGGTCCCGAAACAGTCGCAGCTTCTGGAACGTGCGGGCCATTCCCAGCCGAGTAACCTCGTGCTGCCGTAGCCCCAGGATGGGCTTGCCCATAAAGTGCGCCTCACCGACGGTCGGGTCGTACACGCCAGCCAGAACATTGAACAGTGTCGACTTACCCGCTCCGTTGGGGCCGATGATCGAAAAAATCTGTCCGGCTTTGACCTGAAAACTTACGTTCTCCACAGCCCTCAGGGCGCCAAAGTGCCGGGAGACCCCCTGAACATCCAAGATGACTTCCCCAGTCCCAACGTCAGCAGGTTCATCCGCGGGCGAGTCGGCGCTTACACTGCTCATCGGCAACTTGCCGCCTAGTCCCACCACAGAGTCTGCGCCGGCCACAGTGTCTTCCGCCTCGCCTTCCGGCCTCACTTTTCCATAGCTCGATGGGATGAGCCCCTGGGGCCGAAAGACGGAAAAGATCATCAGGAGCAAGCCATACACAAAGAGGCGATACGCCTTGAACTGGTCCCGCAAGAACTCGGTAACCAGGCTCAGCACCACTGCACCCAGTGCCGTTCCAGGAATACTGCCCGATCCACCCACCACCACCATACTGAACATCGCCGTGGACTCTGCCATGGTGAAGCTGACGGGGCTGATGAAACTGGTGAGGCCGGCGAAGAGCACGCCTGCCAAGCCTGCTGGAATGGCGCCAATGGCGCTAACCAGCAGCTTGAGCCGGTTGACATCCAGGCCCATGGCCTTGGCGGCCTCTTCGTCCTCGCGAATTGCCATCCAGGCTCGACCGATGCGCGAGTTGACCAGGCGTTGCATCAGCACAAGCTCTATCAGAACCAGCGCCAGGATGAAGTAGTAGTATTCACGAGTTGAGGAGAGCGTCCAGCCCAGAATGCGAGGCGGGTCAATGGACGGAATGCCCTCCGGACCGTTGGTGAGGGGGCTCAGGTTGTTGGTTACCAGCCGGATGATCTCGCCAAAGGCCAGGGTGACGATGGCCAAGTAGTTGCCTCTCAGCCCCAATCCCGGAATGGTCAACAGGTAGCCCACCGCTGCGGCCGCCAATGCGGCCAGCGGCCACACAGCCAGGAAGGGCAGGTGCAGATTGTGCAGTGGCGAGGCCAGGATGGCCCACATGTAGGAGCCAATCAACATGAACGCGCCGTAGCCTAATTGGAAGATGCCGGCATATCCCCGGATCAGGTTGAGGCCCCATGCCATCATCACGTACAGGCCTGCCTGATCAAGCATCATGATCGCAAAGTTGCCAGGGACTACCTGGGGCAGGATGAGCAGGCCGGCCAAACCCAGCGCGAGGAGGATTTTCTGATTACGCTTGGTGCTGGTCAGAGCCGAGACGAACTGACGGATTCCATTGATACCGTCGAGCATGCCTTCTTTCCTCACTTTCCTCTGGTCTCGACAGCCTCACCGAAGAGGCCCTGGGGCCGCAAGATCAGGACCAGCACCAGGATGATGAACGAGAAGCTATCCCTATACTCTGACCCGATCAGACCACCACTGAATCGCTGAATGTAACCAGTACCCAGGGACTCTACCAGACCCAGGAAGATGCCGCCCAACGCAGAACCGGTCACATTGCCTACGCCGCCCAATACTGCCGCCGTCCATGCCTTGATGCCGGTCATGGTGCCCATGGCAAAGTTGGCCTGGCGGTACAGCATCGCCCAGAGCAACCCCGTTGCGCCTGCCACACTGGCGCTCAGAAGGAACACGGTCTGGATGGTGCGGTCAACGTCCACACCCAGGATTGCCGCCATGTTCCAGTCCTCGGAGACCGCTCGCATGGCCCGGCCGATGTCCGTCTTTTGCACGATGTAGACGAGAAGGAGCAGCAGGATACCGGCAACACCCACGATAAAGACGTGCAGCGTGGTCAGGACCGCACCGCCAATCTCGATGGACGCAACCGGCATGAAGCGTGGAAACCCGTACGGGCGCATGCCAAAGACCGCCATGGCACCGTAGCGCAAAAAGAGTTGTCCACCCAGGTTGGTGATCACCGACACTCCCTCGGGTTTGCCGCGCAGCGGGCGGACGATGAGACGCTCCAGCACCAGGGTGACCGCGGTGGCAAAGAGCGCCGAGGCGATGAACATCACCGCCATTCCCATGGCGACCTCGATGGGCGTGGGCTGCTTGACCAGCGTACCGCTGTAGCCCGCCGTGAAGCCCATCCACCGCAGCAATACGAAGCAGAGCAGTGCTCCCAACATGAACAGCTCCGACTGCCAGAACACGATGGCCCGCAACACGCCGAACACCATGGTGTAGCCGAGGGCGAGCAGGGCATACGTGGACCCTACCGCCAACCCATTGATCAACTGCTGTAGGAAGACACTCAGTTCTCCACTCAATGGACCACCTCCTGCGAGTAGTTGGTAGGAGTCCGTTGCGTCGTTCCGTAGGCCGTGACGGCACGGACTGATTCGCTGTCACCCTGAACGCAGCACCTGACCAATTCAGATGCTCTGCTCAGAAGGATAGATCTGCCCTGCCTTCAGCCCACAGTGTCTCTGGCGGCGAAGGGCTTCGCCGCCAGAGACCTGTGTCAGCAGCTACTTGGCTTTGAACCCCGTCTCCCGGTTCCACTCACCAAGGTATTCAAACGTCAACTTGCCGTCAGCGCCCTTGACAACCTTGTAGAACCACTCCCATCCGGGATAGGCGCTACCGTCTTCCTTGAAGGTTACCTGGGGCCACTGGGTGCCACTGTAGTCGGTCTTCCAAAGAGCGTCGGTGATCGTCTGACGGGTCACCTGACCCGTCTCCTGATGGGCGCGAACGACGGCGGCCAGCATGATCCCCGCTTCGTCGTACGCTGCGACCGCATCGCCGGTCAGCTCGCCAGGCATCTTGTACAGGGCCTCATACTTGCGCGCCCACGCGTTCACCCGGGGGATGCTCCAGTCCGCGCCCATGTACGTCATCGTGCCCACACCGATCCCGCCTAGTTCGTCCAGGAAGGTCGCGCTGTGCGCCTCGGGGCAGACATAGGTCTGGCGCATCTTGAGGTCTACCATCTGAATAGCGATGGAGGACTTGGGCGTGTACACGCAGGCCACCAGGGAATCGGGATCCTCACCCTTGATCTTGGTCAAGATGGGGGCAAAGTCCTGGGTGGTGTCGTCGATGCCCTGGAAGCTGGTGATGGTGATGCCCACTTCGTTGCATCGCTTCTGCATCTCCTCCGCCAACCGCTGCCCCCACTGGGTCTTGTTGTGAACGATAGCGGTGCTCTTGATCCCCGCCCATTTCATCACGTCCACCATACCAGCGCCCTTGATGGCATCGTGCGGCTGCGCCTGGAACATGTGCTTGTATCCTTCGCGAGCGATGGTCTCGGGGATCAGCGGGCTGGTACCATGGCTCAGCATCGGCATGCCGCACTCCTCGAGAATCGGCATCACTGCCAGGGTCACACCGCTCCACCAGGGGCCAATCACGCCCAAAAAGTCCTTGTTGTCGCAGACTTTCTGCGCAATCAGGACTCCCTGCTTGGGATCGCCACCGTCGTCCATGCAGTTGACGATCACCGGGCGCCCATCCAGGCCACCCGCTTCGTTAAACTCCTGGACGCGCATCTGGATGGCATTGCAGTGCATCTGCGCCCCCAGGGGCGAGCCCGACAGGTTCACCGAATAGGCGAACATGATAGGCTTGCCCGTGAGCAAGGGGGGCACAGCCGTAGGCGGTACAGCGGTCGCCGGGACGGCAGTTGCCGCGGGAACCGGCGTTGGCGCTGCCGCCGGCGCGCAGCCGGCCAATGTGCCCACCATCAGTGCAACAGCAGTCAACAGAACGACCCATTTTCGGTTGTACATTCGTTCCCTCCTGTATGTTTGACTTTCCTGCCTGCCAGCAGGACCCTGGATTTCTGTTCGATTCATTTGCTCGCTTCTCTCTCACCCCCTCCTCAGGCTTGTGCCTGGATCACGCAGCCACCTTGGCCATGGCTGCTTTCAGCGCCTCGATCTCCTCCGCACTAGGACGCAGGAATGGTTTTCTCGGTGGCCCGATCGGCCGGCCCAACAACTCGCACGCCGCCTTGGCATACTGAACGAACTTGCCCGAGTTTTCCAGCAGGTGACAGAAAGGCCACAGCTTGAGCCAGAGCTGGCGTCCCTTCTCCATATCCTTCTTCCCTACCAGAAGCTCGTACAACTCGACGCACTGCTGCGGGTACACGTTGGCAGTGACCGACACCCACCCCTTGCCGCCGAGGGCAAAGCTTTCGAAGGGCAGCAGGTCATCGCCGCAAAACACCGTTATGCGACCACCGCACAGGCTCAGAAGCTCGCTGATCCGCTTGCTGGTCCCCGATGTCTCCTTGGTGTACGCAACGTTCTTGATGTTCGAGAGGCGTGCAACCTGCTGGGCTGGCATATCGTAGTGGGTCGAGAAAGGATTGTTGTAGATCATCACCGGAATCTTGATGCTTTTGGCAACCGCGCTAACGTGCTGTTCCATTTCGAATTCCGACGGGGCCGTGTAGTAAGGATGCACCAACAGGATCGCATCCGCGCCGGCCTTTTCGGCGTACTGGGAGTTCGCGATCGTCTCGCGGGTGGAGCACGCGGCTGTTCCCGCCATGACCGGAACTTTGCCAGCCGCTTCGTCGACGGCGATGCCGATCAGCTGCTTTCGCTCCGCTTCCGTCAGGGACGGAAACTCACCTGTGCTGCCACACGGGACGATGCCGTGGACATGGCCCACGTCCAGCAAGTACCGGATGTGCCGACGGTAGGCCGCTTCGTCGATATCCTCCGTTTCGGTCATCGCCGTGGGCAGTACCGCAAACACGCCTTTCAGTTCTTTTACCATTGTTACTCCTTTCGACTGGCGTGACCTTGTTTGGCCTACGCCTGATAGGACTTGAAACCGTTCGGGAATGGATCATTGGGATCCAGCACGAAATCGTGAAAGGCAGTAATGTACGCCGTGCCGGTGATCTCGGGGATGATGGCCGTAGTACTGCCCACCTTCGTCTCTTCCACCACCTTGCCCCGAAACAGGCTGCCAATCACGCTCTCGTTGACGAACTCGTCGCCGACTTTTATCTTGCCCTTGCCATGTAGGGCAGCCACCCAACCGGACGTTCCCGTGCCACAGGGCGAGCGGTCAAAGCCAACCGAACCCATGACGATGTTCTTCCCGTTGGCCTTGGGATGCAGCGGCTCGTCACGGATCATGATGGCGCCAAACTGGCCGGGGATTTTGGGATCCGGGCTCTCAATGTGGATCTGCTCGCGGGCTGCGTTCAGAACCGTGGTGCCCATGCGGCGGAGTTCCAGCAGGTTCTCCACCCGAACGCGGACGCCCAGGTCCTCAGCCCAGACATAGACATAGTAGTTGCCGCCATAGGCCACGTCGGCTTTGACCTTCCCGATCCCAGGCACCTCGAATTCGATATCGCTGGCGTAAAGAAAGCCTGGCACGTTGCGGAAGGAGATGCTCTCCAGAGTCCCGTCCTTGCCGTTCGCCCTCACGTCCACGGGTCCCACCGGGGTATCCAACTTGAATTCGATGGGGAACGGACCCGATACGACGCCCGTCTGCACCAGCATGGTCGAAACGCCGATCGTACCGTGGCCGCACCCGCCGTGATAGTACCGCGGGGCAAAGAACACAACCCCCGCCACTGCGCCCGGCGTCGTCGGCTCGGTGAGGACTGCGCCGAATTGCCCGATGTGCCCGCGGGGTTCGTCCAACAGCATGGTGGCCAGATTGCCCAGCTCGGCGGATTCCATCAGGAACCTAGCCTTTTCTGCCATCGTGGCTCCGGGGATCTTGGGAAAGCCGGCGGTCACAATGCGGGTGGGCATGCCTTCGGTGTGGGTCTCGATAACCCGGATCATCTTTTTAGATTTCATGTGCGCCTCCGCTACTCCTTGAATGTCTGGAAGCCGCGGGGGTAAGGGTCGTGCGGATCCAGCACAAAATCATGGTAGGCAACCACGTAGGCACTACCTGTGATCTCGGGTATGATGGCATCGAACCGGCCCACCTTGGTCCGCTCGACAGCCTTCCCACGGAAGATACCCCCGACCACGCTCTCGTTGGCGAATTCTTTCCCAAAAGGAAGCTTGCCTTTCGCCGTCAAGGCCGCGACCCATCCTGAGGTACCGGTCCCGCAAGGCGAGCGATCGAATCCCACCCTGCCCATCAGGATGTTCTTCTGGTCAGCTTCGGGATGCAGTGGCTCGTCCCGGATCATGACCCCCCCAATGGCAAAGGGACTTATCCAGGAAGCTGGGCTCTCGACGGGAAGCTGCTCTTGGGCAGCCTCAATCAGCATGGTGCCCAGTCTGCGCAGCTCCAGAAGGTTCTCCACCCGAACACGGATTCCCAGGTCTTTCGCCGACACAAAGGCGTACAGGTTCCCGCCGAAAGAAACGTCGGCCTTGATGGTTCCGATGCCTGGAACTCGAAGGTCCACGTTGTCATAGTACAGGAAACTGGGAACGTTGCGGAAGGAGACGCTCTCCACAACATCATCATGACCGTTCACACGCACGGTGATGATCCCGCGGGCGTTGTCCAAGGTAAAGTCCAGCGGCAGTGTTCCAGATACCACTCCCATGTCCACCAGGGCCGAGGCCACTCCCATCGTGCCGTGGCCGCACATGCCGCCGCCAATGCCACCGGGCACGAAAAAGATCACGCCAGCTTTGGCGCCGGGCGTCACAGGCTCCGTCAGAATCGCCCCGAATTGGCCGGCGTGCCCCCTGGGCTCCTGCATGACCATTTCGCACAAGCCTCGGATCTGATCCGAGTTCTGACAGAACTTGACCTTTTCAGCCATGGTGTCGCCAGGAATCCTTGGCAAACCCCCCAGGATGATCCGAGTGGGCATCCCAGTCGTATGGGTTTCGACGACCCGAACCATATGTGAGAAATTCATTGTCCTTGCGGAGGGCTGCACCCGGTCTTACCGCAGTGCAGCTCTCCTCTCCTTTCCATCATCCTAGAGAACGTCAAGCTCCTTGAGCATCCGTTCCATCTGCTTCTTTTCGGCCTCGGTCAGCGCAGCGCGGCTCTTGCGCGCGGTCCCCATGGGCACTCCCTGCAGAGCTGAGGCATACTTCATCAGCTGGATGCCTTTACCGGCTTCCAAGAACACCGTCAATGGCATGATGCGGTACCACAGCTCCTTGGCCTCCTGGATCTTGCCTGCTTCCACCAGGTTAAACAGGTTGATGCAATGCTCCGGAATCACCGACGCCGTGCCGGTGCACCACCCCTGTGCTCCCAGAACAAAAGCCGGGAACGCCGAGTCCTCCATGCCGTTGAACATGACCAGTTTGTCACCGCAGAGTTTGATCGTTTGCTGCATCGACACGATGCCGTTGCATTCCTTCACGTACTGCACGTACCCGGCCTGATTGAGCTCATAGATCGCCTGCGGGCTGGCAGTCACCATTCCCCACACGTTGTACAGCATGATAGGGATCTGGACCGCCTTGGACATGGCGCCAAAGTACTCCATCAGTCCTTCGCGGACATCAGCCTCGGGTGCACGCCCCATACGTTCGGACATGTCAATGTACATGTACTGCTTGACCATCAATCCGTCCGCGCCGCAGTCTTCGGCATACTTGCCGAACTCCAGGCTGGCGCGAGTCGTCTGTCCCAAACCACAGATGCCCACGAACGTTGGCACTCGGCCGTTGATGTGCTTCAGGCCGACCTTCATCGCTTGCTTGCGCTCTTCGTCATTCAGCTGTGGGTACTCGCCCCAGCTGCCAAGCAGGAAGAGGCCCGGCGCCCCTTTGTCAATCAGCCAGTCGATGTGGACCTTGAGTGTGTCAAGGTCGAGATCCTCATTCTCTTTGAACGGCATGAGGATCAGCGGACAGGTTCCTCGAAACGCTTTGCTAGACTTGGCCATTCGGCAATCTCCTTTCTAGTACTCTTTGCGCGCTCTTGTACGTTCACACAGGATGTCTTGACAACTGTTCGCAGGTCTACACGGCGTGGTCGCCGGCCAATCCCTTCTTGAACCGTGACAACAGGAACTCGTCGAGGGGCAACAGGGATGTCTGGCCATCGGCGATCGCCTCAGAGATCAGGGTCCCAACGGCAGGAGCAGTCATGATCCCCTCTCCCTCCAGGCCCGTGGCCACGAAAAAGCCCTCCACCTCGTCTACCGGTCCCAGGATGGGGTGAACGTCGGGGCTGTACTGCCTGACTCCCGCGTAGCCTCGGATACAGCTGACCTCTTGGAAGCGAGGCAGGAAGCGCACCGTTCGCTCAGCCAGGGCCTGTAGAACATCGGACCGGGTGCTCACGTCAAAGCCCGCAAAGTCACGGCTGGTGCCGATCAAGTAGTTGTCGTCGCCCGTGCGCACCATGTTCCAGGCAACGCCCTGTCGGACCCGAACATCAGGATGATCCTTCGCCTTCGGTCCCATCTGACGCAGCACCCCGTACACGCCCCACTCGTTGTAAACCGTGACATTGCTTTCGCACGGAGGCGTGCTCTCAGTCACCAGGATGTGCCCACGTCTTGGAATGACGGGTATATCTATTTCGAGCATCTGACCAATCAAGGGCGCCCACACTCCGGCCGCGTTGACCACGACAGGCGCCGGGATCTCTCCGTGGTCTGTCACCACGGCCTGTACTTTGCCACCTCGGACGCGAATACCGGTTGCCTGCGTGCGAGTCCGTAACTCTGCTCCTAGTTTCCGCGCCGCCCGAGCGAAGGCAAATGTCGCGTACATGGGACTGACATTGCCAGCTTCAGTGCCTGCTACACCGCCCACCACATCCCTGGCCACGCCCGGCTCCATTGCCCGGACCTCGTCTTGACTCAAGAAGGTCAGGCTATCGCCGTTCTTCCTCGCGTCCTCAACCGCCTGTCGCGCCCTGGGCAAGTCATCCTCATTGGCAATAAAGTCGAGGCTACCTCGTCGCGAGTAGTGAATGTCCGCACTCAACTCATCTGATAACGTCCGGTAGAGCTGGGCGCTTGCTCTCACCAGCGGGGTGCCGCCACCAATGACCCCTTGTCCCCAGCTTGATGCCCCAGAAGCGAGATCGTTTCGTTCAATGTCGATGACCTTGAAGCCTCGCCTGGAGAGATAGTAGGTTATGGAGCAGCCGATGATCCCGCCCCCGATAACGACTACATCAGCGCCCATCAAACTCGTCCTCTTCACCAACTGCCAGGGCGCCCAGCGGCGTCGGCCTCACCGGAGGCCGAAAGGTCGCCGGTGACACGGCTGCCAGGGCCTGTCCGGTCTCTTGGGCGATGATGCGGCTGACCAACCGGCGGCAACTGCGTCCCTGACAAAGTCCCATGCCCGCTCGCGTCCGCCTCTTGATGTCAGCCAGGGTCAGCGCTCCCTCCGCGATAGCTCCAACGATGGTCTCCTCGTCCACTTCTTCACATCGGCAGATTATCAGCCCATCCTCGTCGAGTTGTTGATTCTTGTGTTGCAGTTCCTTCTCTGCCATCGCCCTATGATTGCCTCCGCAGTCGTATGCTGCGCACTTCCATCCCACAGTCCCGCGGTACCACTACCGTCACCACCGGTGTGCGGTCTTGTGCCTTGGTCTTCACCACCCGCAACACCTGCCCCTCGCACACTTCCTCCCCCGCACGGTCCAGCCCCCCTACCAACTCCCCCTTCTCCGGTAACGGCAGGAACTCGTACGGCAGCTGCACCGTAGCCTTACCCTCCCCGTACGTCATGTCCACCACAAAGATCGCTTGCCCAGGACACGCCGCGATGCACAGCCCGCACCCCGTGCACTTCCCCTCTTCCAGCTCAGGCAAGTTGATGATCGGCTCCCCAATCCGGATCGCCCCTTGCGGACATGCCCCCTCACACGGATCGCACGGTATCTGCTGCCCACACTCAATCACTACCACCGGCCCAGCCGCCAACCGCTCACCGCTGGGCATCCCCTTCAGCGCTCCCAGCTCTTCCCGGCTCAGTACCCCATCCTTCAATAACGGCATCCCTCACCTACCTCTGCCACAAGATCCGCTCTTGCGCCTTGCTCCGTCCTTCCCCAAACGGCCCCAACCTCAGCTCCCCCAAACTCCGCCGCACCGCCGCCTTCTTCTCCGCCGCTTCCCACGCCCCCAGCCGCCCCAGCGACTCCGCTGCCGCGATCCCCGCCAGCTTCCCTTCTTCCATCGCTGTGCTCGCTTCCTCTATCCCTGCCAGGTCCCCGGCTACGTACACCCCAGGAACCGTCGTTTCCATGTCCTCATCGTGCACCGGCACGTGCCCGCCTAACTCCCCGACGTACTCAAACCGGCACCCCGCCATCCACCCCAGCTCCGCCAGCGGCGTTAACCCCACCGCCAGGCAGATCACATCCACCTCCCACTCCCGCTCCGTGCCAGGAATCTCCTTCCACTGCCCATCCAGCTCTATCGTGACCGCCACCTCAACCTTCTCCTCACCCCGCGCTTCCTTCAGCGTCGTCGAGGTGAAGATCGGTACCCCATTCCTCC
>DDYO01000003.1 GCA_002348045.1 Anaerolineales bacterium UBA2232 | reverse complement strand
CGGTACCGGTGATGCCCATGGCGATACCGATATCGGCTCGCTTGAGGGCTGGGGCGTCGTTTACCCCATCACCAGTCATGGCGACGATGTGTCCTATGGACTTGAGGGCTTCCACGATGCGCACCTTGTGCTGGGGCGAGACGCGGGCATAGACATCTACATTGTTCGCTACCTCAGTAAACTGCTCATCCGACAGCTTGTCCAGCTCAGCGCCCGTGAGCGTAAGGTGACCGGGACCGAAAAAGTTGAGCGCTTTAGCAATGGCGACAGCGGTATCCCGATGGTCACCAGTGATCATCACAGGCTTGATGCCCGCTTCGCGGCAGGTATCCACGGCAGCCCTGACCTCCGGCCTGGGAGGATCGATCATGCCAGTGAGCCCGAGGAACACCAGATCACGGTCGCGTACCCAATCGATGCCTGATGGGTCGTCGGCGGAGAGGGGCTTGTAGGCAATGGCGAGCACACGCAGGGCGTCGGAGGCCAATAAATCGTTGGCCTCCATGATGGCCGCCCTGTCACTCTCGGTCAGGGATACCGGGCCGTCGTCCGACTGAATGTTGCTGCACAGGGTCAGAAGGATGTCTGGGGCGCCTTTGACGTATGCACGGTAGGGCGACTCATGTCCGTGAACAGCGTGGATGGTGGTCATGCGCTTGCTCTCAGAGTCGAATGGCACTTCGGCCACCCTTGGCTCTCCAGCTTCTACGGTTTCGCGCCAAAGGCCCGCTTTGCCGGCGACAACCACCAACGCTCCCTCGGTAGGATCGCCAACCATACGCCAAGAGTCCTGGCTATCTCCGTTGGTGGCAATGATCCTCTCGAGGCGGGCGTCGTTGCAAAGGAGTGCGCCCTTGAGCATCAACCGCAGGGGTCCGATGGCCTGCGGATCAACCTTCTTATCCTGGAGAGCGAAATCGCCGTTGGGAGCATAGCCTTGGCCGCCCACCTGGTACATCTCGCCACCGGCCCAGGCTCGGGTGACGGTCATCTCGTTCTGCGTGAGGGTGCCAGTCTTGTCAGAGCAGATACAGGTGGCTGCGCCCAGGGTTTCCACGGCGGGGAGCTTGCGCAGGAGGGCGTGCCGGCGCACCATGCGCTGCATGCCCAGCGCAAGACAGATCGTCACCACAGCGGGAAGCCCTTCTGGCACTGCGGCGATGGCAAGGCTCACCGAAGTCATAAACAGCTCCAGCAGCTGCTCCTGATGGGCTGCCAAATAGCTGCTCAGGCCCACGGAAAAAACCTGGCTTAGTTCGGTATCACGCACCGCGCCGATGACAAAAATGATGGCACAAACGGCAAGGGCAGCTGTACCCAGTTGTTTGCCAAGCTGAGCGAGGCGTCGCTGCAGAGGGGTCTCCTCTGTGCTGACATCACTCAGCATCTTGGCAATCAACCCGAGCTGCGTGTGCATGCCGGTAGCGGATACGACGCCTCGGCCACGGCCGTAGGTGACCAGCGTTCCCATAAACGCGCTGTTCCTGCGGTCGCCAACGGGGATATCCTTGTCTACCACAACCGAGGCATTCTTCTCCACAGCCGTAGATTCGCCGGTCAGAGAGGCCTCTTGGATGCGCAGGTTAACAGTCTCGACCAGCCGGAGGTCGGCCGGCACGTTGTTGCCCGCCTGCAGAATTACCAGGTCGCCGGGCACGAGTTCGTGGGAAGCGATGTTGTTCTGCTGACCTCCGCGAACCACAGTCGCTATTGGCGCCGCCATCCGGCGCAGGGATTGCAGGGACTTTTCCGCGCGCCACTCCTGGACCACGCCCAGAACCGCATTGATGGTTACGATGGCAATGATTGCCAGGGCGTCCACGTATTCGCCCAACAGGAGAGAGATCGCCGCCGCGCCCAGGAGGAGCATGATCAGGAAATCCTTGAACTGATCCAAGATCATGAGCCACATGGAGGCGCTCGGCGCTTCTGCGAGGCGGTTGGGGCCGAACTTCGAAAGACGGGATCTGGCCTCGGACTCATCAAGTCCCAGGGACAGGTCCGTGCCCAGTTCACGCACCACAGCGCCCAAATCATGGGCATGCACGGCCGGGACACCATTGGTCGGGATGCTGGCCGCGGTCATATCCTCTGACATGCTGCGCTCCTCCAAAACCTAGATTGAGAACGATACCGAAAGTCAAAAGACCTCCGGCAATTCCCAGCTGAACGCCGGTGAAAGCCGAAGGTCTTGCTTGTTGACGCCGCAAGTCTCACATCGTCAACCAGCGGGCCGGGCGCGATTGCGCCGTCTTGACGACCTCACTGCGGGAAGCTACTCCCCTTCGTCCACGCTCCGAAAAGCGCCAGTAGCGCATGGGGGATTCGAACCCCCGATCTCCTCCTTGAGAGGGAGGTGTCCTGGGCCGCTAGACGAATGCGCCACGTCTCGGATTGGGATTCTAGTCTCGAATGGATGCTTTGTCAAGTTGGCTGTGGTTCACTTGTGGTAATCCTACGGGTGTGCTAGAATGGGCGTCAGCGCGAGAGACTTGGTTCGGAGGGGGCGTAGCGTGCTCAACAGCAGGCGGGCCCTTGGTCAGCTAGGTGAGGATTTGGCCGTCAGGTACCTTGCTGAGGCTGGCTACGTGGTGTTGCAGCGCAACTACCGTTGCCTGGGTGGCGAGATCGATGTGGTTGCCATGGATGATCAGAGGCTGGCCTTCGTAGAGGTGCGCACTCGGCGTGGTGATTCGTTCGGCACGGCCAAGGAATCTGTCTCCTGCGCTAAGCAGAAACGGCTTGCCGCAGTAGCGCGGTCCTATCTACAAGAGAATGATTTGATCGACGTGGACTGGGGAATTGATGTCCTGGCGTTGCAGCTGACTGCTGATGGCGCTGTACGTAGCCTTGAGCTGATCCGCAATGCGGTCAGCGAGGAGGCATGAGCGGCTTCTCACCGTCGGGCCCTCTGATCGCCATCGTGGGGGCCACAGGCATCGGCAAGACGGCTTTGGCCCTAGCTTTGGCAGACGTGCTACCAGTGGAAGTGGTCTCCGCTGATTCACGACAGGTGTACCGCTTTATGGATATTGGCACGGCCAAGCCAACCGAGGCGGAGCGATCGCGGGTCAGGCATCACCTGGTGGACGTTGTGTATCCGGACCAGCCGTTCACCCTGGCCCAGTATCAAGAGATGGCTTACGATGCCATCAATGGAATTCTGAGCGCTGGCAAGTTGCCGCTGCTGGTGGGAGGAACAGGCCTTTATGTTCGTGCAGTTCTGGAAGGCCTGGCAATCCCTCAAGTGCAGCCCAATCGCCCACTGCGTGCGCAGCTGGAGGGCTTTGCCCAGACTTACGGGGCTGAGGCCTTGCACCGTCGCCTGAAAGAGTTGGACTGGGTGTCTGCGAATCGCATCGACCCCCGCAATGTGCGCAGGGTCGTGCGTGCCATCGAGGTGTGTCAGGGGTTGAACGAGCCGATGTCCAGCCTTCAGCGTCGAGCAATCCCGCCCTACCGTGTCTTGCGGTTGGGGATGTCCATGGACCGTCCGCAGCTCTACGCACGAATCGATGACCGCGTTGACCGCATGGTGTCCATGGGGTTGGTCGCTGAGGTACAAGGTCTGGCCAATCGAGGATACGACTTTGGTCTGCCTTCCATGTCCGGGCTGGGTTATCGGCAGATTGGCATGTACTTTCGGGGAGAAGTGACCTTGGAGGAGGCCGTAGGCTTGATCAAGCGGCACACGCGCCGGTTCGTTCGTCAGCAGGCTACGTGGTTTCGTGCTGATGATGCTAGGATTCACTGGCTGGAGGCGTCGCGGTTGCCCGTAGAGCAGACGCTGCAGGTGATTGACCAGTTTGTCTCTGGGGGAGCCACGCTGCCCTGAAAGCTGTTGCCCTGGCTGGTTGAGCGTCCCTTCTGGATAGAATACCACCCTCGGCAGTCTCACCAAGTCTAGATCTTGGGGGGGTCTCATGTCGCTGAATATCGGCGATATTCTCGCTGGCAAGTTTACCATCCTGTCCGAAATTGGCGAAGGTGGATTTGGCAAGATCTACCTGGGACACGACAGCGGAATGGACCGAGATGTTGCCATCAAAGAGCTGCTGCGCGCAAGCGCCGAGGTTTCGCCTGAGGAGTACGAGGACTATCGTCGCCGGTTTCGCAAGGAAGCTCAGATCGTCAGCAAGTTCTCCCACCCGAATGTGGTGGCTGCATATTCACTGGAATCGGATGAAGAGAACGATCTGTACTTGGTACTGGAGTTCGTTGACGGTGGCAGTCTGAAAAGCTTGCTTGGCTCTGGCCCTCTGGAACCCAAGCGAGCGGTGGAGATAGCGCTGGATCTGTGTGATGCGATTGATGCCATCTGGAAGTATGACATCGTCCACCGCGATATCAAGCCCAGCAATATCCTCATGACCCGCGATGGCCATGCCAAACTTACCGATTTTGGCGTTGCTCAGTCGGGGCATGAGACCAGGCGTACTCAGGAGGCGCGTTCTCACCCCGGTACCCCGGCCTACAAATCCCCGGAGCAGGCCTCTTCGACGGGCTATCTTGACCAGCGCTCAGATCTCTATGCCCTTGGGCTTGTGCTCTATGAGATGGTAACCGACAAGCTCTACCTCCGCAACAGGGTGCCTCCGCACCGTGTGAATCGTCGGGTACCCCGGGCGCTGAGCGCCGCCATCATGAAGGCGCTTCAGGAAAGCCCAGCTGACCGCTACCAGTCGGCACAGGAGATGCGCCAGGCTCTGGAGCATGCGGCAAAAGGCGTGCCTCTGGGCAATCTCGGCGCGGCGCTCTGGGATATGGGCGGGAAGCTCTCCGTGGTCCGGCTCACGGGTTTGGCCGGGTTAGGAATCGCAGCAGTGTTGGTCTATTTTGGCTTTCAAAGTCTCGACGCTACGCGTTCAGCGAACACTGCGCTGACTGCCTCGGCCGCAATACAGCGGGAAACCCTTCGGGCTGCGCTGCTGGCAACCCCCACCTCTACCCTCACGCCTACACCCATGCTCGCTGATGCCTATGAGCCAGATGATGTCAATCCGACGACCTTTAACCTCGGAGAGACTCAGCGACGCAACTTTTACCCTGACGGAGACGTGGACAAGGTCAGTTTTCGGGTGAAGCCAGGGCGTGTCTATGGCGTGATCACCTCGGACCTCGCGGTTGGGGTGGATACTATGGTCACCGTCTCGGTGGGAGGAAGGCGCTTTGAGAACGACGATGCGATGGCCGGGACGCTGGCGTCGGAGGCCTACTTCACGGCATTGGCAGAGGCTGTGGCGGTCGCCACCATTGAAAACAAGGGTGAGTACCGTCCCGACGCCACCTATGAGCTGACGGTGATCGAGCTTCCGCCGACACCGACTGCCTTGCCCTCGGGAACACGGACGGCCACGGTTACGCCCACCAACACGCCTACGCCCACATCAACGCCGACGGCAACTTCTACAGCCACCGAGACGCGCACCCCGACCGCCACGGCGACCGGCACGCAAACACTGACGCCAACCAGTACGCCAACGACCACACAAACTTGGACGCCGACGGCTACTGCCACCGCGTCAGCTACCGCAACCCACACGCAAGTGCCGACGGAAACACCAACCCGCACCGTTGTTCCGACCGAGACCGTCATGCCAGAGCCTACGGAGACTTCCCCTGCGGCGGAGCCGACGGCGACGAGCGCGGAGGTTGCGGAAGACGCCAGGAGCACGCTGTAATGGTTTGGCAAGGGGGTAAAGACATTGCCTGAGCGAAAGGACCTGTTCGCTGCATCTGTGTTGGCTACCGTCGTCCTGGCAGCCTTCTGGCCGGCCATTCTTGGCGGCATCTTTTACTTTGGTGATATCTATCAGCTGCATTACCCCCTACGGTCAGTGTACGCTCAGGAACTTGCGAGGCTGGCGTTGCCCCTCTGGACTCCGAATGCGTTGGCGGGTTACCCTCTTGTGGCTGAGGGCCAACTGGGAGCGCTGTACCCGATCAACCTGGTATTGCACTTGCTTCTGCCCGTTCCCCTTGCGCTCAATGTTTTTGTGTTGGGGCACTTTGTCATAGCAGCGATCGGCGCCTACTCCTTCGCCAGACGAGTCGGCTTGCGACGAATGGCTTCCCTCTTCTCTGGAGTGGTTTATGCCCTGAGTGGTTTCCTGATCGCACATCTAAACCACGTGAACATCATCGCCTGCGCCGCTTGGCTACCTTGGCTTTTTCTGCTCACCGACCGCGCTGTTGTTGGAGTAAAAGGGTATCGGTCGCTCCGCGACTGGGTGCTGCTGGCAGTGGTGATTGCGATGGAACTGCTGGCGGGCCATCCCCAAATTGCCCTGCTTTCTCTGCTGAGCGCCGGCGCCTATGGCCTCTACTTGATTTGGAGTACCCGGCAGAGTGTGGTGGTTTGCGCCGGGCTTTTCGTGCCGCTTGTGCTGGGAGTGGCGCTGGCGGCGCCGCAGATCCTGACCACCGCTGAGCTCACGGGATTGTCGGCTCGCTCCGGTGGCCTGGACCCTTCGTTCTTTGCTTCCTTCTCAATGCATCCGGCCTATCTTGTCCATCTGGTTTCGCCTTTCGTCCTGGGCAATCCCTACCCAGCTGTATCGGTGGAGCTCGTTGGCTATGTCGGTTGGCTACCCCTTTTGTTGGCATTGGGTTCGCTGATCGTCATTCGCAGACAGGTGCCGCCTGCATCCCGGGCAATAGGGCAGGCCCGGTTCTTTGTCGCCTTGGCGGTGGTTGCTTTGATCTTGTCGCTGGGACGCTGGAACCCTCTGTACATGGTCTTGGCTCGACTTCCTGTGTTCAATCTATTCAGGGTGCCTGCGCGGTACCTGTACCTGTTTACCTTTGGCGTCGCGGTCCTTGCCGGCACTGGTCTGGACGCCCTGCTTAGTGGCAATCGGAGGCCCTTGGAGGGGGATGACGGGAATCTGGCCCTGGTGGTGATGCTGGCCATTGAGGTAGCGGTATCGGTAGGCATCGCGCTGACGCTGAGCTTGGATGGGTTATTGGAGGCCTGGCGCTGGCTCCCGGTGGCCCTGGGAATTCTGGCTGCCGCATGGATAGCCGGATCGTTGCTGCTGAAGGGTACTCACTCCTTGCTTTGGGGAACCCTTGCGCTGGTCCTGGTAATCATCGACCTGGGCGCCTTTGGGGCAGTCTACAGCAGAACCTACAACCAGACCATCTCGCTGGCCGAGTTCGCTGAAGAGCCTCGCTCCCTGGCCTTCTTCCGGTCCACAGAAGGCGTCTACCGGGTGTACACCCAGGAGCAGATCGTGCCGGTTCTCTCAGTGATGCGCGAGTCTATGTATCCCAACCTGTCGCTAATCCACGGCCTGTCGGCTGTGAATGGGCAGTTCCCCCTCGTGCCCAGGACCTACACTGAGTACGTGAGTCAAATGACGCCTGGCATGTTAAACCTTCTTGGCGTGCGGTACTATGCTATTCCCCAAGTGCTCCCCGTTGACGAGGAGAGCGAATTCTACGACCTGGAGAACCCCTTTGCCCTGAATCCGGTGGATCGACAGCTAACCATTCCGGCCACACTCGCGCTGACGTTGGAAGTAGAGTCGTACATCAGCCACTCGGTGGACTGGCCGGATGGGCAGGCAGTGGCGGAACTGCTCTTGACCAACGAAGAGGGCCAGGAGTCCGTCTTTGTGTTGCGCGCGGGGTGGCACACGGCGGAGTGGGCGTATGCTCGCAGTGATGTCTTAGCTACGGTGCGCCATGCGCAACCACCCATCGTTCGCTCGTGGGCGGCCCGGTCTGGATTTCCACCAGAGGGCCATGCCGGCTCAGTGTACCTGTCGCGATTTCGTCTTGCCGGGGAAAGCAAAATCGTGTCGGTTCAGGTGAAGGCGCTGGTGCCCATGGCCTATCTGCGCATCGAGCGGCTCGTACTGGTGGACCCCCAGAATCGCAAGCACAATCTGGCTCACCTGATGGGGATGGGTGATCACACTCTGGCGTATCGCAGTGAGGACGTTGCCATCTACGAGAATCATGACGCGCTTCCGCGTGCCTTCTGGGTGCGAGAGGCTCGGGCTGTCTCCGATGACCACGTTGCGCTGACGCAACTGCGGGCGCACGACTTTGATCCCAGGTCGGTAGTGTTGCTTGCATCCGACGAGAGCGTTCCTGCAGCCCTGGGATCGGCCTCGGGGGCACTAGTTGAGCTCCTCACCTATGACAACCAAAGGATCGTGGTGCGAGTACGGTCAGAGGCGGAGGGCTATCTGGTCCTGGCTGATTCGTGGTATCCCGGCTGGCGAGCCCTGGTCAACGGGCAAGAGTCGCCGATCTACCGCGCCGATATGATCTTTCGAGCGGTTGCCGTGCCGGCGGGAGAAAGCTCGGTAGAGTTCGTCTACCGGCCAGCATCGTTTGACTGGGGCTTGAGACTGGCGGCTGGCGCGGTGGCGGGCCTGTTTTTGCTGTGGTGGGTGAGTGATCGCAGCCGGCGCTCGTCTGATGCAGTCGGTGGTTCTCGATCCACGTAGCCGGGCGCCGCGGGCTTGCGCTCCGCCGCCGGTCAGTGTATGATATGGATGGCATGAGGCCTGTTGATGACTGCAAAAGGAGGTCTGTGAATGAACATCTTTAATCGTGTCGTGGTGCTTCTGTTGCTCCTTCTGCTCATTGTGACCCTGGTGATCGCTGCGGTGGTGCCCAATACCCTCTTGGAGAGACTGATCTACACCTTTCAGCAGGCGCAGGACTTGTTGGCATCCCGGTGGCCGATGAGCTACTTGGTCTTTCTGGTAGCGGACGCTGCTGTAGTCCTGATACTCCTGGTCGTATTGTGGTTGCAGATACGCCCACGGCGACGGAAATTGGTTGCCGTTCGCAGCGTTGGCGGCACGAAGGCGGAGATTAACACCGATTCCGTTCGGCAGAGCCTGGAGTACCGGGTGGGAACCCTGCCAGACGTAGTGAAGGTCAAATCTACGGTCGAGGGGAAGCGCGGCGGCGTGGACGTCGTCCTCGCGTTGGAGACTACTCCGGAGATTGACATTCCAGCCAAGATGGACGAGGTTACCGAAGCCAGTCGCGAGCTGATCGAGGGGAAAATGGGCCTCAAGCTGGCCGGGATCAAGGTGCAGATCAAGCAAGCGGCATACGGACGCGGCAATCCGCCTCCGTCTGAGGCAGCCGCGGTTGAAGATGTGTTTACTGCGCCAGCTTCTCCTGAGCCATCTACCTCTCCGTGGGGCGCGCCAGCGGCAGACGCGGCGGAGACGGAGCCAGGAAACGGGTAGGGTTCCCGCCGGACAGGGCCTGAGGCTGTCCTATGAGACTTGAACGCGGCACATAACGCCACGGGCGATGGAGCGCATGACAGAAGGAAACACGGATTCGAAACCGGAGGCAGGCACTCCAGGCGGTGGCGTCGAGGTCCTTGACCTGGCCGCACGCCTGGAAGCTCTGCTGTTCGTGGCGGACGAACCGATCAGCCTGCATCAGTTGGCCCAGGCGCTCCAGGAGAAAGAAGAAAGTGTCTCTCGGGCCGTGGAGACACTGGATGAGGTGTACCGGGCTCGCGGCCTGCGGCTGCAACGCAGGGATGGTTGGGTGCAGTTCGTAACGGCTCCTGAGGCAGCAGGCGACATTGAGCGCTTTCTGGGCCTGGATCTCAGCAGCAAGCTATCGGGGGCTGCGATGGAGGCCCTGGCCTTGGTAGCCTATGAGCAGCCGGTTACGAGAGCCCAACTGGAGGCCATCCGTGGGGTAAGCTGCGATGGCGTGTTGCGCACACTTCTGTCCCGGGGGCTCATTGGACCTGTGGGACGCCTGGAGCAGGCAGGCAGGCCTATACTCTATGGCACAACCTTCGAGTTCTTGCAGNNCGAACGGCTTGTCACCAAGACTGGAGGCGCCCCCCATGAGCCCTGATGCGAAACGCACTGCTCGTTCACGAAACAGGAGGTTCGAGGCTGAAGAGGGCACCTCCATTCGCGGTGGGCTTAGCCGAGAGGCGCGACGACAGAGCGGACGTGGGTCATCGGACCGCTCTCTGACTCGTGGCTGGGCGCTCAACCCCTATCTCTCGTTCTTCTTGTTGGTCGGAGTCAGCATGGCCACATTCCGATTGGAGCACCACCTCCGATTGGCTCTTCTTTGGCTGGCGCTGCTCTTCATTGTCCTGCTTTACGCGGACGGCAAACCCCTCCGGGCGAACTACAGCCTGCGCAACCTGAGCCGCGGAGCCTGGCTGGGGCTTGTGGTAGCCTTGCCGGTATCGTTGGTCGCCCACAAGTTCCTTTATGCCACTGCTTCGTGGCTGTACGGTGCCAACGACCTACTGGCTCTGGCCGAGCGGGCAGTTTTCCTGGTACCGGTGCTCGAGGAGAGCTTTTTCCGGGGTGTCGTTCAGCGGGAACGGGGTCTCCTGGAGGGAGCGCTGTTGTTTGGCGTCGCACAGGCGCTGTACTTTGTGACGGCAGTGGATGTCTTTCCGCTGGTGATCACGGCTCTGGTGGCGGCCATGACTTTGCTGGGGCTGCTCTACGGCTACCTTTATTCACGCCACGGTCTGACGGCCAGCATCTCCTGCCATGTGGTGACCAAGTTCGTGTTGCTCGTTCTTCCTGTGCTGGTCGAACAAATCAGCCGGTTCCTCTAGCGAGCCCTCGATGTTGTAAGCTTGACTAAAGTGGCAAGCTGTGCTACTATCCCCTGCGTCTGTGGGGGCGTGGTGCAGCGGCCTAGCATACCTCCCTGTCAAGGAGGAGATCGCGGGTTCGAATCCCGTCGCCTCCGCCAGATGAGGGGCTGCAGCCGGATGGCTGCGGCCCCTCATCTGTTCGTGCGCCAGGCATGTCATGTAACCAGGAGGTGAGAG
>DDYO01000116.1 GCA_002348045.1 Anaerolineales bacterium UBA2232 | reverse complement strand
TCTCGGCCTTGGCACCCACATCGATTCCCATGGTGGGCTCATCCATGATCAGCACCTTGGCCTTGGTACCCAGTAGTTTGGCAAGGACGACCTTCTGTTGATTGCCGCCGCTGAGCAGACTGACAATCTGGTTGAGGCTCGGGGTTCGTATTCCGAGTGAATCAACCCAACCTTGGGCCGCTTGCTGCTCCTCCTTGCTCCGGATGAATCCCAGGGACCCGACATAGTCCTTCAACGACGATAGCGTAATGTTCTCTTTGACCGACCGAATCACGACGGCGCCCTCGCCGCGCCGATCCTCCGGCAGGTAAGCGATACCGTACATCAAGGCGTCTTCAGGTCCTCCTACGGTGATGGGGCGCCCTTCCACCAGTATGTCTCCGCTCAAGATGGGATCCAGTCCATAGATTGCCTTGCCGACCTCAGTTCGTCCTGCGCCGGTCAGTCCGGCCAGTCCAACGATCTCGCCCTTGCGCACATGGAACGAAATGTCCCTCAAGTAGGTGGTGTTGAGACCACGCACCTCGATAGCATCGTCTTCGCTAATGCACTTGGTCCGTTCCGGGTAGAGGTTGACGTCCCTCCCTACCATTTGGCGGATGCAAATGGGCATGTCGATGGAGTCCACCTCGCAAGAGTTGACGACTTTGCCGTCCCTCATCACAGTGACATCATCGCAGATGTCAAAGATCTCCTGCAAGTAGTGCGAAATGTAGATGAAAGTTACACCCTTGGCCCTGAGGGATTGGATGAGCTTGAAAAGAGTTTGCACTTCGCCCATGTTCAGAGGAGGGGTTGGCTCATCCAAGACCATCAGTTTGGCCCGCAGACGCAGGGCACGGGCAATCTCCACCATCTGCTGCTGGCCGACACTGAGGTCTTGTGCGGTCGCCTTGATGTCTACGTCCAGGCCCATCTCGGCAAAGGTCTCGCCTGCTTCGCGCTCCATTCGTGCCCAGTCAATCACTCCGCGACCATTCACCGGCCAGTCGCCGACAAAGAGATTCTCTGCCACCGTGATGAACGGCTGGTTCTGGATGATCTGGGGGACCATGGCGATGCCCAACTGCTTGGCGAGAGCCGGGCTCATACCGCGGTAATCGGCACCATCGAAGGTGATGGTCCCGGAATCGGGCTGGAGCAGGCCGAAGAGGACATTCATCAACGTGCTCTTGCCGGCGCCGTTTTGCCCCACGAGGCCGTGGACCGTGCCTCTCTTGACCTCGATGCTAACGCTCTCCAGAGCCCTAACGCCAGGGAAGCGCTTGTTGATGTCGCTCATCCGTAGCAGTATGTCATTGGACTCTGCCACTAGATACCTCCATGGTTCAGCTGTACGGAATGGATGAAGGCAGGAGCTGCAGGATGGTCTTTGCAGCTCCTGCCCTCTGTCTACTGGCTATTTCACCGTCCACTGCTTCAGGCCGTTGGCCCACTGTATCGGACTGTCATAGTTCGTCGAGTCAGCCACGATGCACTGCAGCTTGATGAGAGGACCGTTCTTGCCCTGGACTACCTGCGCTGGAGACCAGTACGCACCCTCTTCTGTGATCGTATCGCCCACCTTCGGCTTGGTGCCCTTGTCGAGATATTCCTTCATGATCCGAGAAGCAAGGCCAAAGTGCAGAACGGGCTGGCTGATGCTATAGTCATAGTACCCGGCCTTGATCTGGTTGAGCGCCACCGGAGTGGCATCAATCGAGGCAGTGAAGATGTGCCTGGGATCGTCCCGCGTGAACCAATGGTTAGTCTGCTGAAGCGCCCCTGCAGCAATGTTCAGGCCCGTGTCAGCGATCAGATAGATCGCGTCCACGTCCGGATTCGCAGCCAGAATGTCCATGGTAATCTTTTCAATCTCCGGGTTCGCCTGGTACTGCTTGACGATGACCTCGATCTTCGGATAGTCTTTGAAGACTTTTTGGAATTCTTCCGACCTGGTGATACGCACGTCGGTGGTCAGCGCGGCCTGCAGATGCAGTACTTTGCCTCTCGGTTCGCCATAACGCCCCGTCAGTGCCTCAATCAGCTTCTCGGCGCACAAGCGTGCAGCCTGCGCGTTGTCTGACTGAATGGTGGCGAGCAGTTCGCCGGTGTTAATCTGGCGGTCAATGGCGATCACGGGCACCTTCGCCTTGTTGGCCGTTTCGATGGCGGAGGCGATGGCGTCCGAGTCAATCGGCCACACAAAGATGCCCGCTACCTTCTCCGCGGCATAGGTCTCGATGATCTCCATCTGCCGCCGGATATCGCTCTGCGGAGGTGCGGTGCTGACGAAGGTGAATCCCTCTTTGTCAGCGTAGAAGGTCATGCCCAGCAACAGGGCTGACGCGAATTCCGGTCCCGGCGGCTCCGCGGGAACGTACGCCACGATGCGCTTGGCCGTGCTGGCGGGCTGGGCAGGGGCGCAGCCGGCGCTCAGGATGCTGACGACTAACAGGACGCTCACGAGCAGCGAAAACACACGTCTTCTTGACATTAGTGGCTCCTTTACCTTTCAATGTGGTGCGACGCCGCAACTTGCTTCCCGCAGGACCCTGGACCGCTCTTGAGGTCTGCTGTGACCACCTCCCTTCAGTACCCAATGCCAGGAGTTTGGCGATCAAAAAAAGGGCGGACCAGTGCCGATGATGGCATGGTTCCGCCCTGATAAGGTTTCAGGATCACGGCCCTCCGCGGTGACAGCGGCGGGCCGCAGGTTGTCGAAAGCCGACTGTCTCCGTGTGTGAGGACTGGTCGTTGCGCCGACACGCATCCAGGCAAGCTGACGCCGGAGACGCTCGGCCTACTCGCGGCGTCTGACTTGCCCGTGTGTCTTATGAACGGCGCGCGTGGTGCAATCGCAGTCATTGCGTTGCCTGAGTTTGGATTTGATGGACCAACGGCGGGACCCTACTGGCCAAGCGCCGGGGGCGACCTGTCAGTTCCAGTATACCACAGGGTCCAATGGTGTCAACCCTGTTTCTTTTGACATAGCGCAGCGGTTAGGTATACTGGTAGCTAGGTGGCTAGGCCACTTGTGCCACTACTATATCACAGCCAGAGGCTTTTGTCAATTTCTTTAGGACAAGGGAGGCCCTATGGCAACGGAGCAACTAACCCAGGGGTTACACCTACGGCGTAGACGGGTTCACGAGCAGATTGCCGACCATCTGCAGGCGACCATTGCCAACCAGGGGCTCTTGCCGGGTACCCAGTTGCCTTCAGGGCGACAGCTGTCTGAGGAAATGGGCGTCAGTCGCGCGACGGTCAGCGAGGCGATGCGCTTGCTGGAGGCTCGGGGGCTGGTAGAACGAAAACCCGGGAGCGGCACGTTTGTCGCCAACAGGGTTGGCCAAGTGCTTGTCCGTTCAATGGAGAGGCTGTCTACCTCAGCGGGCTGCTCTAGAGAGGACCTGGCTACTTTTCGAGAGATCCTTGAGCCGGCAGTGGCCGCCCTGGCTGCTCAGCGCGCCTCCCAACGCGATCTGGACAAGTTGAGTGACCTTCTCGGTCAGATGACGGAAGCAGCACGACATGGGGATGCCGATGCCTATGTGTCTGCGGATACCGAGTTCCACGCCACACTGGCTGGGGCAACGGGCAACAAGCTAATCGCGGCGGTGGCTCTGGGCCTGCAAGGGTTGGTCCAGCCAGCCCTCAATGTAGTCAGGAAACGAGGAGTGTCGCCTGCCAGCTTGGGTCGCCACTCCCTCATTCTCGAAGCTGTTGCTGCCCGAGATGCGACAGCAGCGGCCGAGGCGATGAGGCGGAGCATCCGGGACTTCCGGCGAGCGATGGGTGGAGCGGGAGAAGAGAATGACCACGGAGGTGGCGAGCATGCCCAACCATAGCGAGATCGTCTGCGTCACAGCGCGGCAAGTCTACTCCGACCGGGGGCATCCGGGAATCGAGGCCACGGTCACCACCCAGAACGGAGCCCGGGGTATTGCTATCTGCACGGCGGGGATTTCAATAGGCCAGCATGAGGTCGAGTTCGCCTATGACGGCGGGACCCGCTGGCGCGGACGCGGCGTGCAGCGGGCAGTGGACAGTGTCAACAATCAGATTGCTTCCTGCCTAATCGGCCTGGACGCAAGCCGACAGCTGGACATTGATCAGGCCATGCTCACCCTGGGCGGACCCGATGCAAAGCAGCGCCTGGGGGGCAACGCTACTGCCGCCGTCTCTGCAGCCGTCCTCAAGGCGGGCGCGGCAAGCCTGGGCATACCCCTTTACCAACACATCGGTGGCGTAAACGCGTGTGTGCTGCCTGTGCCAGGTGTGGGGGTGTTGAACGGAGCGAGTCGCTACGGTGGAGGAGAACGGGCGGGTGACAAACCCAGCCATGAGATGGTGTGCTACCGGTTCGACACCTTTTCGGAAGCCTCGTACGCCGCGTGGGACCTGTCCACCGAGTGGACGGAACTCATCCGCAAGCGCTTTGGCATCGCGCGCAGCGTGGCTGGACCCGCGCCGATGATGCCGGCGGGGATGGTGGAGCACGACCGGCAGCTCTGGGAGCTGATGGGCGAGACGATCGATCGTCTGGGTTACACCGGCAAGGTCGGCTTGCAGGTGGATATCGCGGCCGGAACCTATTGGGACAAGGAGCGGGAGCGGTTCGTGGGACTCTTTTCCCGGCAGGACAAGACCAGGGACGATCTGTTCCGGCTGTACGAAGAGATGGTGCGGTCGTACCGCTTTGTCATCCTGGAAGACCCGTTGGATGAGGATGACTATGAGGGTCATGCCATCTTGACCCGAGAGCTGGGGATTCAGATTGTGGGAGACGACCTGTTCACCACCAATCCCGATCGGGTCCAGGAGGGGATTGACGTGGGAGCAGCCAACACGGTACTGCTCAAGGTCAATCAGATTGGGACCATCAGCGAGGCGTTTGCGATGGTTCGATTGGCCTACCGTCACGGATACGGCGTTATGCCGTGCAGCAGCCGCGGCGAAGGAGAAGATATCGCCGACTATTCGGTGGGGCTGAACTGCGGTACCATCCGGGGCAGCGCTACGGGACCGACAGGTAACCGCCTGTTACAGATCGAGGCGGAGTTGGGTCCGCGGGCGGTGTTCCTGGGCAAGAGCGGCTTGCAGGTTTGTCACACGGGTTAGTAGGCCCTGCGATCACGAAAAATACTGGTCAGCCTTCTTCAGCCAGTCGATGATTTCAATCTCCTGGGGACAGACCTCCTCACACTGACCGCACTCGGTGCACTGGTCGGCGCGCTGGGAAGGGTCGATGAAGTTGTAGAGGCGGCGGGCTTCCTGGGGCGCGTTGTACATGACGCCAGCGTTGTAGGCCGAAAAGGCCCTGGGAATTGCCACCCCGCTGGGGCAGGGCTGGCAGTAGCGGCAGTCGGTGCAGGGAACAGGGCGCAGCTGCTGATACTGGACGCGAACCTGATCGAATATCGCCAGCTCTTCTGGGGTCAGCTTCCCCACCCCCGAGTCGCTGGCCGTGGCGACGTTCTGCTGGACCTGCTCCATGGTGCTCATGCCGCTGAGGAGCAGGGACACCTCGGGCTGGTTCCAGATCCAATGTAGAGCCCACTCTACCGGCGTTCGCTGTCGGGGCGCCTTTGCCCAGATCTCACGAACCACCTCTGGAGGGTTAGCCAGGGCTCCCCCGCGCAGCGGCTCCATCACCACAACCGCCAGGCCCTTGGATGCGGCGTACTGAAGCCCCTTCTTACCGGCCTGTCGGTCTTCGTCCATAAAGTTGTACTGAATCTGGCACATTGTCCAGCCATCGTAGGCATCGACGATCTCTTGAAACACCTCGTACTTGTCGTGGAAGGAGAAACCGAGGTATCGGACGCGGCCATCAGCGATGGCCTTCTCTGCCTGCTCCAGGATGCGCAGCTCGACCATGCGCGCCCAGTGAGCCGCGTTGAGCCCGTGCAGCAGATAAAAATCGATGTGGTCCGTTTGCAGACGGGTGAGTTGCTCATTGAGGATGCGGTCGAAATCCTCGGTGGTCTCGACCCGGCCGCAGGGAAGCTTGGTAGCCAATCGGATCCGCTCGCGGTACCCATCCTGGAGGGCTCGCCCCAGGAAGACCTCGGAGTTGCCGCCGTGGTAAAAGTAGGCGGTGTCGAGATAGTTGACCCCGTGGTCAATGGCCCAGCGCAGCATGCGCGTGCCCTCCGCCTCATCGATCCGCGGCGGATCATTCACGATGGTGGGCATGCGCATGATGCCAAAGCCCAGTGCGGACGGCTTCCAATCCAATCTTCCGAACGTTCGATACTGCATGGCTGGACACTCCTTTGGCCGGACTATGGCCGATGGGGAATGGGTCGGCTCTTTGCTTGGAGGCAACGCTTCGTCACGCTGTGGTGGTGCACTGGAATCGCCCACGGCTGTTGTGGCCAACAATACCAGGCCGACTTTGCCTGGGTGCTGAACGCTTACTCTTTCCTGTGCGGTGCGTGGCGCCTCAACTGGTGTCAGGCCGGCGATGCTCCGATGCTCAGCAGCCGGCAGGACACCATTGTAGGGTATGGTCTGGGATTTGGCAAGCTCCGCGCATCAAGCTGGTTGAGAGGGCGCGGGGTTTCTGGATCACCGACGAACTTGCCCAATTCAGAAGAAGACTTGCCCTCTGGCTTCCAAACCGGTATCATAGGACCTGCAATGATAAAGCGATGAGGGGAGGAGCCATGGCATACGGCTATCACAACAAGGTGTTGCGCGTTGACCTCAGCACGGGCCAGCTGAGCACCGAACAACCCGGCGATGACTTTTACCGCACCTACTTTGGCGGGTGGTCAACCATCGCCCACTATGTGCTGAAAGAAGTTCCCCCGGGGACCGATCCGCTTAGCCCGGAGAACTTGCTGATCTTTGCAGCAGGCGTAGTGACTGGCGCTCCGGCGGGGGGCACTGGACGCCATGCTGTTGGAGGCAAGTCCGTACTGAGCGGCGGGTTCGCCAGTTCGGAGGTCGGGGGATTCTGGGGCGCAGAGTTGAAACATGCTGGCTGGGATGCCATCGTCATCCGCGGCCGCTCTGAGAAGCCCGTTTACCTGTGGATTCACGACGACAAGGCGGAATTGCGTGATGCCAGCCAACTGTGGGGCAAAGCCACAGCGGACGTCGAGACTGCGCTCAAAGAAGAGCTCGGTGACAAGCGCATTCGCGTCGCCCAGTGTGGCCCAGCTGGAGAAAAGCTGGTGCGTTTTGCCTGCGTGATGCACGACGTCAACCGGGCAGCAGGCCGCACCGGCCAGGGCGCGGTCATGGGCTCTAAGAACTTGAAGGCGGTTGTGGTACGCGGCTCCGGCAAGTTGCCGTTGGCAGAGCCGGCCAAGGTGCAGGAGGTGGCACGCTGGCTGCGCGACAACTACATGACGCATATGGGAGCCATTCACGAGCACGGCACCAATGCCGGTCTGCTGGGCCTCAGCGCCACAGGTGGCTTGCCAACCCGGAATTTCCAGCAGGGTACTTTTGAGGGAGCGGAAAAGATCTCTGGCGAGGCGATGACCAACACGATCCTGGTGGAAAGGGATAGTTGCTGGGCTTGCCCGGTGCAATGCAAGCGGGTGGTAGAGACCCACGGACGCTACGAGACGCTGCCGGTGTACGGCGGGCCGGAATATGAAACCATCGGCTCGTTCGGCAGCATGCTGGGCGTTGACGATCTGGAAGGCATCGCCTACGTCAATCAGCAGTGCAACGCGTACGGACTGGACACCATCTCCGCCGGCGTGACCATTGCCTGGGCCATGGAGTGCTTTGAGCGAGGGCTGCTGACGACTGAGGACACCGGGGGGCTGGAACTCAAGTTTGGCAACATCCAGGCCGCCATCGAACTGGTGGAGCAGATGGCCCAGCGGACGGGATTTGGCGCCATCCTGGCGGAAGGTTCGCTGCGGGCCGCGCGGAAAGTGGGACGGGGCACCGAGAAGTATGCCATGCAGATCAAGGGACAGGAAATCCCCATGCATGAGCCCCGGTTGAAGGTCGCACTAGACATTGGTTACGCCACTTCGCCGACCGGCGCGGATCACTGCCACAACGTACACGACACCTTTTACTCCACCGAGGGCAACAATGCCCTGGACATGCGCAGCGTGGGCATCCTACATCCCCCCGTTGCGAGCGTCCTCGATGCCGAGAAGGTGCGGTTGGCTGTCGTCGCTACCAACAAGCGTTTGTTCTGCAACAGCCTGGGGCTGTGCCATTTCATGGCCTACCACTACCAGCATCTCGCCGATCTGGTGAATGGGGTCACGGGCTGGAATTGCAGTGTCCACGAGCTCATGCTGGTGGCCGAGCGTTCCATGGCCATGGCGCGTGCGGTCAACTATCGTGAGGGAATGACGGCCAAGGACGACGTCAACCATTGGCGGTTCATGACGCCCTTTACGTCAGGCCCCGTTGCGGCAACCATCATCCCGGCGGAAGAAAAGAAGAAGGCGATGGACCTCTACTACGACTACCGCGGCTGGGACAAAGAGAGCGGCGCACCAACCAAGTCTCGCCTTCATGAGCTGGGGCTGCACTGGCTGGCGGAAGAGCTATACAAGTAGGCGCTGGCTGGCAGGATGGACTTGACGAAAAGCCCCTGGCGCATAGCCAGGGGCTTTTCTTGGGCAGCCAAGCAAGATTCGAACTCAGGAATCCTGCTTGGGAAGTGGACTTGACTGCTGTCCAGACGCCTTGGTCGGCGGGATTAGGGTGGTCTCGATCCCTTCAGACAGTGCCGACGATGTGTCCAGCTATCCGCATGGATTAGATGTCTATCGGGTAGCTTCCGTTTTCCCTGTTAAAGTCGGCCACCCACTTGATCCGGCTGAAGAGGGCTTCGGGCGGGACGTTGTCACCAAAGCCCAGAACAAAGTGGTCACCAGGCGCGACGGCTCGGTACAGAGCCTCGATGTGATCCCTGAACTCCCCGTCTGTAAATTCCGGCGTGAGGATGTTGAACGGAATGCCTCCCCACATGACTACTCGGCCGTCCCAGAGGGCACGGGTTCTGCGCACGTCTATGGAGGTGGATGGTTGGGGGGTGAGCGCCTCGACCACCTGCACGCCGCTTTCCATTAGCAGCGCCAACAGCTTGTCCATGTCGCCATCCCCGTGCACCACCAGGATCTTGCCCGCCTGGGAGAACCGCTCACGAACACGCCTGTAGAAGGGGCTGACGTAATCTTCAAAGAACCACGGAGGGGTCAATTGATCGGAGTAGTTTCCCCCTACTTCGATGGCCGTGGCAGGGCAGTCCCCAGCCAGCTCGATGATCTTCCAGTGCTGAGCCAACATCGCTTGGTGCAGGCTCTCTATCTGACGCGGGTGATCCTGCAGTTCGTAGTAAAAGCGCTCAACCCCCATAAGCTTCCACATGATCTCGTGCATCGGCGCCCATCCCGTAAAGGGCAAGGCAATGCCGTCCTCTCCCAGTGAGTCGACATACAGCCCGTACTCGTCATAGTTCTCCACGATCTCTGTGTGCTCGACAAGGTACTGAAGGGCGTCATAGTCGCGGTGGTCCTTGAACAACACCTCCATGTCCCGGCCGGCGTCAACGGTCCCGCGCAGCAAGTCGCTGATCACATGACGAGTCCGCAGTGTGCCGTGGGGTGTGGAGTAAGTTGTGATCTCCTCACCGTTCTCGACCTTGTGCGTGACTTCTATGCCCCGATAGACTTTTCTGAAGAATGTGGTGACCCACGCTCCGAACCCCAGGATGCCAATCCCCAGATCGCGCTGGATGTCCCACTGACTCCACCCATGGTAGCGTTGTGGCAAAGTGCCCTTTGAGCTGTGGTAGTTGTACCACAAGTTCATCCTGCCGATGAACGGAATGTGAGCCGGGTTCTCGCCTCGCATGGCAGTGATTGCGTTGTGGCGGTGTGACATTGTGCGCTGCCTCCTGAGCAATGCGGTCGTGGCGTCGTTCTCACCGCGTAGAACAAGAGCGGAAAGTGCCAGGTTACGATTGCAGGGTCATTGGTCGGCTGTTGGGATCCTCAGAGCCAAGGGCTTTCATAGTCTCGAAGCACATGGTCCACATCGTCCCGATGGTCATTGCCTCAATCAATTTGGATCGGGTAGTGACCAAAGCGCAAGCCGGTCTCGATCATCGCTCGATAGTTTTCGATCCTGGCCCACTCCGGCACCGAGTTGCCGGCACCGAGGCAGTATCCCCCGCCTGGACCCAGAACCTTCAGGCGGTGCTTGGTCAGGGCTACTACATCCTCTGGCGTGCCGTTCATAAGCAACTCATTGGACACGTTCCCCATGAGGCACAGATTGTCTCCAACCTTGGTCTTCACCTCTTCGATGTCCATGCAAGTGGGATCAATGGGGTGCAGGGCATCTATCCCCAAGTGGATGAGGTCTGGCAGCAGATCCCAGACTACGCCGTCGGTGTGAAAAAATAGGTACTTGTGGTGCTGATGGCAGATGGCGCTGAACTCTTCGTACCACGGGAAGATGAATCGTCGGAACGCGGCGGGCCTCAGCATGGGTCCAGAGCCGAACGCCATATCATCCACCGCCCATACGGCTGCTACGTTGGGGACGTGCACCACTTCTCGCAGGCCCGCCAATTGAATGGCCGCAACCTTTGCGACCAAGAGGCTTACGAGATCGGGATCAAGAATGGTGTTAGCGGCGAAATCCTCGAACCCCATGAGGAGCCAAGCCAGGGTAAAGATCTTGCCCGACAGGGCAATGATCTTCATGCCATCGGGAAGGAGTGCTTGAACAGACCTGAATTTCGAGAGGTCGGGCCTCGCCGCTTCATCCCAGGGAAAGCGTTCCACATCATCTCGTGTATGGATCCAGGCCCTGCGCTCCAGGTTCCACGAGTCGGTCTGCCGGTGGTCCGCTGTGTCGCGCAGCATCACCTCGCGGATCACCTGGGAGATCCGCGAATCCTGCGTGACCTTGCCGGGCTCTAACATGCCAACCGTTAAAGGGATAAAGTCATAGCCGGCCTGTGACCAAAAGTCAACCTGCGCCGCGAGGTCGGTGCCGGTCACCGGACGGCCCAAGAACCGGCTCATGATCTCATAGTCGATGGTTGCCTCAGCCAACGGCACGCGATCCGGCTCCTGATGGTGAAGCGTGGTGATAACGCGCCCAAAGTCCGTGTCACGAGGTGTCACTGTACCCTCCCGCGTGGCTCATGACGTGAGCAGTATACTTGCTATGTGCACCTAGCTCCGGAGGAGACAACCCAGATCGCTGCGGTCTACCCCGTGCTGCTTTCGGATTCCTCACGTTGCCGTGGGCAGAGGCGAAGGCCAGGAGGCACTCACCGTGACCCGAAGCAGCCAGCGCTGGCTGCCGGCCATCCCAACCCAGGCCCCTCTGGTCCCTAGCTTTGAGCTAGCATGTCTCGCAGTCTGGTGCCGTTCTCTTTCCAGAAACGGCGCAGGATCGTCAAGTCATTGGCCATGCGGAAGTGGCGCACACCCAAGCCCAGATAGTATTCGACACCATCGAGGCTTTCCAGTTCGATGCGCGGTGCGACGCCCTTCTTGAGCGAGGCCTCGATGACGAAGCGTTCCGTCTCCTTGACCGCCGGATCACCTCTCTTCAGTCCACTGCTCATCGTAAAGTCGGAAGGCCCCCACTGCACCATATCGACTCCTGGGATTGAGAGCACCTGCTGCAGGTCGTCGATCAGCATCTTTTTCTCTACCATGATCGCCACCACGATGTCACGCAGCGCCTGAGAGAACTCATCATGCCCGCTGCTTTCATAGGCAAAGCGGCGACTGGCCGCGCCATACAGACCGCCGTCCTGGGGGGTGTCCGGCCGGCAGATACGCACGCAGTGCTCGACCTCTTCCTTGGTCCGACAATCCACAAAGAGGATGCTCTGAAAGCCAGAGCCAATGGCGCGTTGAGCCAGGAACAGGCGTGGATCCTGGTCTAGCTTGATCATCGTGCCCAGGCCATAGAGCTCCGCGGAACGGCAGAAATTGTCCAGGCCCTGCAAGTCGAAGGCGGCATACTCCGCGGCAAACTCGATATAGTCATAGATGCCCAGCGCGCCGACGAACTCGACGAGGTCTGGCCAGAGAGTATTCACCCGCACGCACAGGCTGGGCTTGTTGTCGTTCAGCAGCTGACGCAGTTTGTTCGGTCGGATCACGATCTACCTCCTCGGAAGTGTCAAGATGAATCCTGGCGGGTTGGGATCCAACGACAGGCACGAGTACGAAGAGCAACACGGCCGGCATCGGGGCCACTCAGAAAGCGCGGTGATCCAGCCCACGGCTCAGCAGTGCCGCTACGCCGCATAATAGCGCGGAAGATAGATCGCCTCAAATCTCATACCAGGGCAACGTGGTAGCCTGCCAGGGTATGTCCGGTGGACCGGGTTAGGCGCGAAGGTGGATGAGTCCTGCCACGGGCGATGCACAGATTCGGTGCGAGGAGACAGATGTCAGAGGGGGCAATGTCTTCTTTGACCGTTGAGCGGCGGAAGAACAAAGGCCGAGCAGCTCATGCTAACGAGCTGCTCGGCGCGGATCAGGCAGGTTTCTTGTACCAAAGCGGGCGATGGGATTCGAACCCACGACATTCTGCTTGGGAAGCAGACGCTCTGCCAACTGAGCTACGCCCGCCCGATGAAGGGACCCCACTCACGATCCCGAACGGTGTTATGATTTTACACGCACGAGGCCAACTGTCAAAACCAGGCCGGCGCTCGGTCCATCAGCGTCGCCACTGATGCTCCTCAGCAGCCAGGAAGGGCTCCGTTACACCTGGCAGTAGGTGTTCCGCCTCCGGCACGAATTCGTTGTAGAAACGGTCGGCGACCTCAAAGAAGCCATGCCACTGCACATAGTCCGGGCCCATCATGGCGGCTCCGTGGCGAGCCCGACGTCCCTCGTGATGCCACAGCAGGTAGTAGGTCCACTCGATGGGTTCGTCGAACTGGGTCGGCGTGAGCTTGCCCGCTGCCCGCAGTTGGTCCATGATCTGCTGGGCCGGGGAGGCGAACTTGAAGTTGTACAGGTCCACAGCGTCATCATATTGCTGGAAAAAGTTCTGGTAAAAGCCTGGCGAGTGGCAGTTCTGGCACACGTTTTTCATGTCCTGCCGCCGTACCTGCCAGTTCTCCAATCGGACCGAGATCTCGGGGCGCAGGGTCCACGCGATGCGCAGGCCCACATCGTGGTTGACCTCCCCGTTGGGAATGGCGCTCATGTGGCACGTGGCGCACGTGGGAGCGGCGGAATAGTCCTCGCCCAGCACCCAAGGCCTCTGGTCCAGAGCCATGTGGTCCCGGTTGGCGAGGAAGGCGACGCCGTGCTTGCTCTCTTCGTAGATCTCCTTTTGCGGGTGATCGGGACCCATGTGGCAGTTGCCGCAGGAGCTGGGCTCTCGGCCCACGGCCACGCTGAACAGGTGGCGGGTGTGGCAGGTGGAGCACGCGCCACGGCTGCCATCGGGGTTGATCCGTCCGATGCCGGTGTTGGGCCAACTGGCTGCCACTGGCCTGCCGGTGTCGTCCAGCTGGACCTCCACTCCATGACACTGCTGGCAGCCCAACACGGCTGCGGCGACTCCCTCCACCCGTTCTCCCAGGATGTTGTCCAACGAAGCAAGGATATCGCCACCCTGGGCATGCCGGCTTGAAGCAAACTCGGCCGCCTCCCGGACGTGGCACTGAGCGCAGTCCTGGGGTGTCACCAGCACGCTAACCAAGAAACCATTGTGTTCCATGGCATCCACGTCACCAGCCTGGGCGACATGGCATTCGTGACAGCCAACACCTGCCTGGGCCATCACACTGCGCTCCCATTCCACGATCTGGGCGGGCATGATTCCTTTGGTACGATGGCAGGTGATGCATTGAGCAGAGGCTTGCGACACGGTCGGGTGGATAGTGCCGGGCGTGGGAGCTGGTGAGGAGGCTAGAGGAAACCCCCACTTCCACCACGCAACGCACAGGAGGATGCCGATCACAAAGATCAGGTTCACATAGGCCATTATCACAAAGATGCGGTGTGCGGACTTGCGCCCATCCGCCGACACAACGGGTGCAGGTTCTAGCACACCCACCACCGGCACACGTTCAAGGACCTCTTTGCCGTGTGGGGCTCCGTTGAGATCGTTAGTGAGATCATGCCCAGCTTGATGCCGCTTGGCGTGCACGCCCTCGCGCCACAGTCGACTTGCTGTGACGTCATAAAGCTTTTGATCGACGGCAATGACCGCTTTGCGCCCCTCTTTGCCGTCGAGGCAAGCCAGGGTGTCACAGCTGGCCGGATCGTCTCCGGAAGCATCGGCGGCTTGCCGCCGAGCGATGCGCATGCGACGATCGAGGATCCCTGTGGCGACTCCGGCGAGGGTCACCATGAGCGCAAACTGCACCAGTTTAATGATGAAAACAGTGCCCCATGTGCCCGAGAATACGGCGCCTGTCTCAAGCTGGCGGAATACCGTCAGCACGGTTCCGGTCACCGCCATGATCACGATGCAGATCCACCCCAGTTTCTTCTCGCCTTTTGGGATTCCACTGGTAAGCTGCTGGGGTCTGACGATAATATGGATGTAGAAAATGGTGCCGAACCAGGCAACCGTCGTTGCCAGGTGAATGTAGCCGGCGATGAGTTTCAGGATGCGGGCGAAGGTCGAGGGAATGTAGGATTGGGTATCCTCGGGGATGGGCCACTGGTAGCCACCCTGGGCGTAGGCGGCACCGGTAGTCGTAAGCGCCCCTCCTCCGTAGGCGTCAGAGTGGCAGACGAGGCACGGCTGTCCCGTTCTCTGTGCATACTCCACTTTGGCAACGGCCGTGGGCCTGGGCCAAGCGGCCCAGGCAAGGATCATGACTAACCCGACAACCAGCAATGTGAGGTAACGTCGGCTCACCGGTCTACCCTCCCGTGTCATGAAGGCCGTTTGCTTTCCCACCCGTATGGGCCAGGCGGTTCCCGGACGACGCGTGCCCGTCTCAGATAGGGGCAGCTGTTACCATGCGGCTATTATAGATGGCTCCGCTCACGTGGGCAAACGAGACCGCCGCAACCGCAGTGATCCTGGCGATGGTCCCGGCACTCGCCGCGGTGCAGGTTTGCTTTCCGCCCCCTGTGTACGTGCGCTATAATCTCGTCCATGGACAGTGAGCTAGAGCTTTCGGTGGGCATGGCCAAGGTCGGCAAGTTTGCGGCTGGCGAAAGCGGGGACACCCTTGAGCTGATTGAGAGGCCGAAGGGGGGGATCTCTTTCGTCCTGGTTGACGGGCAGCGCAGCGGGCGTGGCGCCAAGCGGGTGAGCAGCCTGGTAGCGCGCAAGGCCATCTCGCTGCTGTCAGAAGGGGTGCGTGATGGGGCTGCTGCCAGGGCGGCTCACGACTATCTTCATGCGGAACGCCAGGGCAAGGTGTCAGCAGAACTGGTGATCGTTTCTCTGGACCTGGTCACGAAAAGTCTGGTGATTTCGCGCAACAGCCATTGCCCTGTCCTGGTGCTGGATCGGGAGGGCACAAGGTGGTTGAACGAGCCCAGTGCGCCGATTGGCATCTATGAGTGGACAAAGCCGGTGATTGCGGAGCTGCCGCTGCAAGAGGGTATGTGGGTCGTGATCTTCACCGATGGGATACTGGAAGCCGGGCGCTATTCTGGTCACGTGCTGGATGTGGAGCCGTTGGTGGTGCAACATACCGTTCAACCTACTGCTTCGGCAGCCACTCTGGCAGACACCCTGCTGGACCAGGCGATGGCGCTGGATCAGGGACGCCCTGAGGACGACATGAGTGTGCTGGTGCTCCGCTTGGCGGCGCGACCGCAAACCCTGCTTGTGCGAAGACTGGCTGTCAGTTTCCCACTGCCATATCTGTAGTCACAGGGGGAAGGCATGCGCGTCGTCTTGGTGGGCGTCTGCGGAAGCGGCAAGACGACATTGGCGCAGGGACTGAGGCGGCTCGGCTACGAGGTTCGGGAGTGTCGACAGGAGCATTCCGGGGTTCCACGAATGTGGCAGGTCATCTCACGACCGGACGTACTGATCTTCCTCGACGCCAGTGACGAGGTGGTGCAGCGGCGCGGGCGGCGCCTCCCTTTTGCGAGTTTCCTCGCGGATCAGCGGTGCCGATTGGCCCATGCGCGGGACCACGCCGACCTCTACCTGATGACCGATGAACTGAGCGTCGAGCAGGTTCTGGAGAAGGCAGCCGGGTTCTTATCGGCTTGGCAGGAGCACAAGAGCACGAATCATTTGACAGGCGTCTAGGTATCTCCTATAATCGCCAAACGTATAACCGATCTTGGCGCCGGCCACACCCCTGCCGGGTGTGGCTGTCATTTGTTTGGCATGGGCGCTGGAGGAAGAGCGAATGCAGCAACGCGACCTGTCTCTGCTGATGATCATCATCCTGCTCGTGGGTATTGCGGCGTGGACCGTTTGGCCGGACAACCCCGGTCTGCGCATTCAGTTCGGGCCTTTTAACATTAGCCGCGATATCCGTGTGCATACGGGCCTGGACTTGCAGGGAGGCATGCAGGTGGTCCTGGAGGCCGACCTGCCCCCGGGAACTCAGCTGGAAGCAGATTCCATGCAGGCAGCCGGTGCAGTGGTGGAGAACCGGGTTAATGCCCTGGGCGTTGCTGAGCCTCTGGTGCAGCTTGCGGGCGCCAATCGGATCGTGGTGGAGTTGCCTGGCATCAAGGACCCAGAGCTAGCCATTGCGACCCTGCGCGAGACTGGTTTGCTGGAATTCGTGGATGCGGGAACCATTTTCTTGGCGCCGGGCACGGAGGTCCGCACTAGCTTTCGTGAGACCGGAGTGGTGGGCCTGGTGACACCGACGCTTGAGCCGACTGCCTCCCCGGAGGCAACTCCGGAAGTCGCTTCCAGCGATCAAGTGACGCCCACACCGGAAGCATCGCCAACACCGGCGCCGCGCATCTTTCAGACGATTATCACCGGACGCCATTTGAAGACTGCCCTGGTTGGCCAGGATGAGTATAGCCGACCACAGATCAACTTTGAGCTGACCGCCGAAGGCGCCCAGATCTTTGCCGACCACACCCGGGCCAACATTGGGACTTATCTGGCCATAGTCATGGATGGTGAGGTCATCTCCTGCCCCCGCATCGAGTCCGCGATTCCCGATGGCAGCGGGCGAATCACCGGCGAGTTCAAGCTCGAGGAAGCGCGCAGTATTGTGATTCAGCTGCGCTACGGCGCGTTGCCCGTGCCGCTCAAGGTCATCGAGAGCAGAAGCGTCGGACCGACCCTCGGACAGGAGTCGGTAGCTAGCAGCACGCGCGTTGGGATTATCGGCGTCTTTGTGGTCCTGGTCTTTATGCTGGTCTACTACCGGCTGCACGGTGTTGTGGCTGACCTGGCGTTGCTGATCTATGCCCTGATCACCTTTGCCCTGTTCAAGCTCATCCCGGTCACCCTTACCCTTCCGGGCATGGCTGGTTTCCTCTTCTCAGTCGGCACCGCGGTGGATGCGAACATCCTGATTTTTGAGCGCATGAAGGAAGAATTGCGACAGGGCAAACGGTTCAGCTCGGCCATTCAGGCTGGCTTTGACCGGGCCTGGACGTCCATCCGTGACTCGAACTTGTCCACGTTCATCACATGCGGAATCCTGTACTGGTTCGGTTCTAATTTTGGGGCGAGCATTGTCAAGGGCTTTGCGGTGACCTTGTTCATCGGCGTGCTTATTAGCATGTTCACGGCCATCACGGTCACGCGCACTTTTATCAGGGTGTTGTACTCTTTCGTTGGTGAAAGGCTGCGCGACAGCCGCTGGTTAATCGGTCTCTAGCATAGACAAGCCCAGACTCGGGTCTGGCTTGGGGAGGATGCATGACGGATATAGTCGGCAAGAGATATTTGTACTTTGCGATCTCGGCGGCGATCATTCTTGTGGGTCTCATCGCCATGGGCATCTCATGGGTACGCTACGGCAGCCCACTCCGTCTGGGCATTGATTTTACGGGCGGTTCGCTGCTGGAGCTCAAGTTTGATCATGACGTGCCAGTTGGTGATGTTCGCGATGTGTACGCCGACCGTGGCTTTGGCGATACGACCGTGCAGACGACGTCCGATGCCAGCACGGTCCTCATCCGCGCCAAGGAGATGGAGCAGTCGGAGAAGTCCGCCATCGTCGCCGAGCTAGTAGCACGTTTTGGCCCGGCGGTGGAGCTGAGGTTCGATCAGGTAGGGCCGTCGGTTGGGCGTGAAGTCACCCGCAGTGCTACGATCGCCACCCTTGCTTCAGCGCTGGTGATCATGGGCTTTATTGTCTTTGCCTGGCGCAAGGTCCCTCACGCCCTACGGTATGGTATCTGTGCCAGTGCGTCACCCATCAATACGGCCTTGATTACGGCTGGCGTGTATGCGATCCTTGGTCTGGTACTGGGCTGGGAAATTGATTCGCTGTTCATCACGGCCATGCTAACGGTGATTGGCTACTCGGTACAGGATACCATCGTGGTCTTTGACCGAATTCGCGAGAACATTCCCAAGCGCCGCGGTGAGCCTTACGAGGTCGTGGTCAACCGTAGCCTGCTGGAGACCCTGCACCGGTCGCTGGCCACTCAGCTGAATGCCATTTTCATACTTGTAGCTATCCTGTTCTTTGGCGGGGCGACGATCCAAAAGTTCATTGCTACGCTGCTGATCGGGTTGGTCAGTGGCACTTATTCGTCGATCTTTCTGGCCGTACCGTTGTTGGTGGTGTGGGAAAAAGGCGAGCTTCGGCGGCTGTTTGCTCGGTCGCCCAAGACCGCGTAGGGTAGAAACAGCCCTGCTCATGCGAGCAGGGCTGTTTTCTTTGCCGTTATGGCGAGGGCATCCATTAATGCCGGTCAGTGAAGGACGCGAGTCTCTCCGCGTCGCTGGTGAGTATTGACCGTTATACCGCCTGCCCCTCTCGAGGGTATAATCATCCAGGCGTGGAGAGCCGATCGTCGGTGAGTCGGCCTAGGCCAACCAGTCGGTTCGCGGTCGGGTGCCAGGGGAACCTGGCCGCCCGGTCGGGCGTTGTACTGGTAGGTAGCGACATGCTTCAGGTATGGCAAAGACATTGTGTGGATTATGATCAATAGGCGCTCTTGGGTCTTGGTGATCCTCATTGTGGCGCTCGCTGTTGGCGCCTGCACTTCCGCCACGACGCCCACCGCTCCGATCACTCCCGTTGTCTCGCCCACTGCTGCGTTGCCGCCGGCGACGCCCTCGTCCCCAGCTTTGCCCTCTCCAGTGGTACCGGAGATACGTTTCATCCGCGAGATAGCCCTCGGGCCAGCGCACCCTGTCGGACATGATCCTGTGGCCGTTGCCGTTCTGGGTCGCCGGGCATATGTGGCGAATCGGGGGACCGACAACCTGTCGGTTATTGAAGCGAGGATGGTCGTGGCAGTGGTCCCCGTAGGCGACGCGCCAGTTGCCCTGGTGGCCGATGACCGGTCAGGGTTAGTCTATGTGGTGAACGAGGGGGATCATTCCCTATCCATTGTTTGGGGTGATCGGGTCATCAAGACCGTGGAGACCGCTAAGGACCCCGCCTGTGTCGCGTTGGCCAACGGGCGGGTGTATGTGGGGGGGCGTGGTTCTAATGAGCTGATGGTACACGACGCTAGTTCTGGCGACAGGATCACGACGCTTACTGTGCCAGGTTCAGTCGGAATCCTCGCTCTGGCGGTCAACCCGGAGCGCCAGCTCCTCTACGCGTCGGTTTACGATGCCGTCCAAATCGTGGACCTTGAGCGCCTCGTTGTTATCGGCACCGTGCAGGTTGGCGTCTATGTCACACTGGGAGCGGATCCTGCAACAGGGCGGTTCTTTTGCGCCGCGTATGACTCCCAAGCGAACACTCATGACTTGGTGGCCTTCGATGCTCTTGGCCAGCAAGAACTCGGCCGGGTTCGTATCGGCGGAGACCCGCGGGGCATTGCTCTGGATCGCATAAAGGGCCGTATCTATGTGGCCAATTCCTTCACCAACGATCTCTCCGTGATCGATGCGGATAGCCTGCAGACGCTGGCCACAGTGACGGTTGGCCTGCGACCGGGGTCGGTTGCTGCTGGGCTGGACCGGGAAGTGTACGTTGCCTGTCCTGACGCGGATAGCGTTGCCGTGGTGGATGCTGAGACCACGAGGCTGGTGGGGGCTGTCCCTGTCTGCCATTCGCCGGGGGGCATGGCCGTGGATGAACCCTCAGACAGGTTGTACGTGGCACTGCCTGGGGGCAACGCGGCACTGATCCTGTCTGACGATACGATTCGCGAGCTGGCAGTCGGGGTCCATCCGGCGGAGCTGGCACTCAGCGATGATGGAGAGCGGCTCTTTGTGCTCAACCACGTCAGTGGCGATCTGGCCGTGCTTGCCACGAACGATGGACGTATCATCGGCCGCACGTCGGTTGGCACGATGCCCCAGGCACTTGTTGTTGCGCCCGAGAATGGGCGGTTGATTGCTAGTGACGCCGTTTTTGACGCTGAGGGCCTGATAAAGATACAGACCATACCGATCCTGTCGGTCTTTGACAAACGGCCGGTGCAGCCGGTGTCCGTTCAAGTCGATGGTTCGAAAGGGCTGGTCTACGCAGTGGCGTCCAACGGCGTTCCCGGTTCCAACAGCGGATTGCTCATCTATGTGCTGGACCTGGCAACCGGTCAGCGTCTGGACAAACAACTAGGAGGTTTCAACACGACGGCAATTGCTTTGGATGAGAGGGGCCAGAGCCTGTACTCGGTGGCCTCGCGCATGAACACTCACCGCCTGTTTGTTGATGATCTGGGGGGGTCTGGTGAAACGGTCTCGGTGACACTGCCTAACTATCCCGTTGCGCTGGCTCACAATCCGACCACCTCCCACCTTTTCATCTGCTTGTCCCCAACCGTGGGCCTGGCCGATGAGACCAAACCGGAGCTGCTGGTCCTGGACAGCCGGGGACTGGGAACCGTTGCCCGCTTGACCCTTCCATCTGCGTCAACTCACCTCTATCGGTATACCGTGGCGGTGGATAGCACGCGGAACAGGATCTATGTGGGGGATGCCCAGACGGGAAGCGTCCATGTTGTCCAGGATGTGGAGCTGTCGCCGCCGCCTGCCCCGACCCCGTCGGTCATGGTGACGCCATGGCCCACTCTGACGGCGCGACCATGACCAAGCCCGCAGGGCCGCCAAACAACAGGATTCTGATCATCGAGGATGATGCTGCCGTGGCAAAGAGCCTCCAGCACGGCTTGGAACGCGAGGACTACTTTACCACCTGGAAGGCCTCAGGCACTGAGGGGGTGCTCTATGCACGGGAGCATAGCCCGCACCTGATCATCCTTGACATTCGCTTGCCCGATGGCTCGGGGTTTGACTTTTGCCGGCAGATGCGCCAGCTGGGATTGCGGCAGCCCATCCTGATGCTCACGGTGCGTCGCGATGAGATGGACAAGGTCCTCGGGCTGGAAATGGGGGCCGATGACTATCTGACCAAGCCGTACAGCTTGCGGGAGCTGGTTTCCCGGGTACGGGCGCTGTTGCGGCGTGCGTACGGGGAGTTGTCGGCGGCCGGGGCCGATCTGCTCTACGCGGGTGATGTGGTGATCGATACGCGACGGCTCCAGGTATGGCGGGGCGATGATCATCTGAGCCTGACTCCGACCGAGCTGCGGCTGTTGATCCATATGGCGCGCCATCCTGGCCAAGCGCTAAGTCGCGCGCAGATTATTGATGGTGTGTGGGGTTATGACGCTGATGTGGACAGCGAGCGCTTGGTGAACGTACACATCAGGCGCCTGCGCGAAAAGATCGAGGCGGATCCCAGCCGTCCGAGGCTGATTCTGACCGTTCCCGGTGTCGGCTATCGCTTGGCGGGATAATGCGCTGACCTACCTCAGCGCCGATTACGAGACCGTAACAGGACAGGAGTCTGACTGCAACCTCCCCATGCTAAACTAGCTTCAACGACTTCCCATGTCGGGACTAGACCCTGAACGAGGACCGGCTGGGAGCAAGCAAGGAGAACTAGAGATGAAGAGATCCATTGGGCTGATGTTTGCTCTGATCCTGTTGGCTTCGTTGCTCTTGGGCTGTGATGTGCCCGGCACTTCCGTAACATCGAGCGTGCCTGCGTTGGCCCCAACTTCTGAGACCAGACTCTTGCAGGAGCCGACGCGTGCACCGCCGGATGTTGCGATTGCGATGACAGATTCCGTTGTCCTTGCGGCGCTCGAGGGCAGCCTGCAGTCCATCTATGCCAATGTGAACCCTTCGGTGGTGAGCATTCGGGTAGGGAGCAGCGGAGCCGGCTCTGGTTTTGTTTGGGATCAGAACGGCCACATTGTCACCAACAATCACGTGGTGGCTGATGGCGGGAGGCTCGCTGTCATGTTCCACGACGGAACGACCGTGAACGCGACGGTTGTGGGTACTGATCGGGACAGTGATCTGGCGGTACTCAAGGTGAGCCGCCCAGCGGAGGAGCTAAAGCCCGTCACAGTGGCTGACTCGTCCCTGGTTCAGGTGGGTCAGCTCGTTGTAGCCATCGGCAACCCTTTTGGGTTACAGAACACGATGACGGTGGGATTCGTCAGTGCAACCGGCCGCGGCCTGCCAGTGGATCCCGAGACTGAGGGAGTATCCTATAGCATCCCAGACGTGATTCAAACGGACGCCTCGATTAACCCGGGCAACTCGGGAGGTGTGTTGGTGGATAGCGAAGGGCGCCTGATCGGAGTCACTTCCGCCATCGTTTCGCCTGTACGAGCGTCGGCGGGAGTTGGCTTTGCAGTGCCGTCTGCAATCGTCAAGAACGTTGTTCCTGTGTTGATCGAACGAGGACGGTTCGAGCATCCCTGGCTGGGACTTACGGGTACCACCCTCACACCGGATCTGGCTGAAGCCATGGGCTTGCCTGCTGGTCAGCGTGGGGCGCTGGTGATCGCTGTTGTGGCCGGTGGGCCTTCGGCCAGCGCCGGCCTTCGGCCCAGTGAGCGCAGCGTCAGGATTGAGAATACCCAGGTCCAGGTTGGCGGCGATGTGATCATAGCCATTGACGGCGAACCGATTCTGGATATGGATGATCTCATTGCATACCTATCTCGGTCCACCCGAGTGGGGCAGACGATCATAATGGATGTCTTACGCCAGGGCAAGGTCGAGAAGATCTCGGTGACCTTGGGTGCGAGGCCCAGCGCCAACTAGACCTGCCGTCGGTGGGCTCAAAGAGCAGGGTCCTGCCTCAGGTCTACCATTGGCACCACCGGTAGGCGGGGGCGTTACCTTTGGGCTGATCGCTCGGCGATGGGAAGATGGGCTTCGATTACGCGCAAGTCCCGAGGCTCAAGGGTTCGGAATTGCCGGGCTCAACGGCGTTTCTTCAGCTGGAGCGTGACCCGCGTCTGGCCCGGTGAGCAAGTCAGCTGTGCCTGACGCAGAGCCGGCAGCAGCGGTGCGGGTGCGATTGATCTTGATGCTTTCGAGGTGCTTCGATGATACCCCGGTCGATCCGGTGGCGTCTGCCGCTCAGCTACGCGGCAATAGCGTTGCTTACCGTCCTGTGTCTTGGGGCAGTGCTGCTCACGACTTTGCTGAACTACTATGCACAACGTGAGCGTGACTACCTAACGGCCAATGCCGACGCGATCGCCACGGCCTTGGCGCTTCCAACAAGGGCCGATACCACAACGCGCATGCTTCAACTCCAAGTTCAGAGTCTGTCGTTCCTGTCTCAGACCCGGGTGCGGATGCTGGATGCTGAAGGGAACGTCTGGTTGGATTCCGGTACTCCCACCAGGGTCAATGTCACCTTTGGGATGCTGGCGGACCGGGAGGGCCCCCGAGGACCTGAGGATCAACCGACGGAGTATACCCCTTTCATCTTCATCGGTGGTGAACACATGGAGCCTGCGGCTGTGGCAATTCGGAGCTGGGGTTCTGCTGCTTTCGATGGTAGCGCCCCTTGGTCCCGAGTGGTGTTCGCCCGTGATGTGGCAGTGGTCGGCACCCCGTATGGCTTTGGCATGAACCCGGAGGTTGGCTCAGGTGACCGCCGGTCGGAGCTGGTCGTTCGCCGGCCTGTCGTGACCGCCAGTCAAAGATTGGTGGGTTACCTGGAGCTCTCTGACGGCCCCGCCTACGGCCGGGACATTATCGAGAGCGTGGCCCGCGGCTGGGCGATTGCGGGTGCAGTGGCTGTCGTGATTGCTGGCGCCGTGGGATGGGTCATCAGCGGCCGCATTGGCGCCCCCGTCCTGGCTCTCGCTGGGGTCACGGCTCGAATGGCTGCAGGCGACCTTTCGGCGCGGGCTGGGGTACACGGTGACGATGAATTCGGCATTCTGGCGTCCTCATTCAACGAAATGGCTGATCGGCTTGAAGAGATTGTAGCAACGCTACGTCAGTTTGTAGCAGATGCAGCTCATGAGCTCCATACTCCTCTTACTGCCCTGCGCACTAACCTTGAGCTTGCAGCGACGGCCCATTCGGCGGGCGAGCGGAGCAAGCTCCTCGGCGAGGCAGAGTCGCAGGTCGAGAGACTGGAGCGGCTGACCATCGGTCTCTTGGACCTTTCGCGACTGGAGACCGGTGCAGTTGCTCTGGAGCGTTCGGTGTTGGACCTTGTGCTGCTAGTTCGGGAGGCCAGTGAGCCTTACGCCTCCCAGGCCGAACAGAGGGGCCAGTCGTTTATGTTAAGCGTGCCGGGCGAACCCTTGCGGATCTTGGGAGACCCGGTTCAGCTAGCTCGTCTCGTCTCCAACCTGTTGGACAATGCGGTCAAGT
>DDYO01000148.1 GCA_002348045.1 Anaerolineales bacterium UBA2232 | reverse complement strand
CGTTCCGACTCACAATTACTGTTACCGTAATGGGTATAGTTGCCTCATAAATACTGTTACCGAAACACGGAGGCGACATGACCCACCAGAGCATCCTGGAATACGCGGCAAGAGTGCGGCCGCGGTACCTGGCGGCAAAGAAGAAGGACAAGGGCGCGATCCTGACCGAGTTTTGCCGGGTGACCGGATATCATCGAAAAGCAGCCATCCGTTTGCTGAACCACGCTCCGCAGACCAGGGCTCTTCGTAGTCGCGGTCGTCCACCGCGGTACGGTAAGGACTTGCACGATGCACTACATATGGCCTGGGAGGCAAGCGGTCGAGTATGCTCAAAGCGACTGGCTCCGTTCATTCCGGAACTGATCACCGTATTGGAGCGTTTCGAGCATCTGCTCCCCAGCCCCCAGCTGCGCCAGCAGTTGTTGCGAGTGAGCCCAGCGACGATCGACCGGGTGCTGAGGCCGTATCGCCAGTCGCGCCTGCGGTATGTGCGCCACCCACACATCAGGAGCCCGTCTGCTGGGGCTCTGAGTCGGCTGGTCCCGGTAGAGACCTTTAGAAGTTTTCGGCAGGCACCTGTAGGTTTTCTCCAAGTCGACCTGGTGGCCCACTGTGGCCTCTCTCTGGAGGGCTTCTTCTTGCATACATTGGTGGGAGTGGATGTAGCCACCGGCTGGACCGAATGCCGCGCCTCCTGGGGCAAAGGCCACAGCCGCGTTGGTAGCGCACTGGACGCTCTCCGACGGCAATGGCCTCTCCCTGTGTTGCATGTCCACAGCGACAACGGCAGCGAGTTTGTCAACCATAGCTTCTACGACTACTGCCAGCGCCATAGCCTCCGCTTCTCCCGCGGCAGACCCCACCAGAAAAATGACCAGGCCTTTGTGGAACAGAAGAACGGCTATGTGGTCCGTGGCTACGTCGGCTATGGCCGCTACACCTCTCGTGCCGCATTCGAGCAACTCAACCGCGTCTATGGGCTCCTCCGACTGCACACCAACTTCTTCCAGCCTACTGCCAAACTCCTCGGCTATGCTCACCAGGGGAACAGGACCATCAAGCGCTACGACTGCGCTCAGACCCCCTATCAACGATTGCTCGCTTCCAACGCCCTCGACGGCGCCGCCCAGCGCAGATTGCACGCCGTTTACCTAAGCCTCGATCCACTACAGCTGTGCAAACAGATCGAGGAAGAGCTGATCAAGCTGTGGAGACTGGAGGCCATCGATCCCAAGTCAGAGCTTGCTCAGCGCCTCACTCAGTCTCCAACATAGAACACACCCATGTCCCAGTCGGTAACACTTCATTCTGAGGCAACCATACTACTATGGTAACACTTATTTATGAGTCAGCGCGGTGAACCTGGTTCTTGCGTTCGGCCATCCTGGTTTGAGGGCTGCCCAATTTTCGCTATAATCACCCCTCGAGAGACCAGTGTGCCGCCGATAGCGGCAGAAAGGGGCCAGAATGCGCAGGTCACGGATGTTGGTAGTGCTGTTTTTGGCGGCAGCTCTTGTTCTGGTGGTCGTTGCGCCGGGCAGCGGCCAAGAAGCTCGCTCACTGTATGCCTCCGTGGTGAACGGCAACTTCGAGGGTGATTTTTATGATTACGGTTCGGGGCGAGTCGCCGTGGGCTGGACACCCTACAACGCCGGAACGGCGGGCACACCTCCTCCCCAATACCTGCGCTCCACCCTGTATCGCCGGAGCGGGGCGGCCAGCCAGCAGATCTGGACCGACCGTGTCCCTTGGTACGCCGGTATCAAGCAGACCATTGGCCTCGACTTGGCAAAAGGCGACGCGGCCATCCAGGCGGCCAAGCGCTATACGGTCCGTGTTTGGGTCTATAGCATCTATGCAGGCGCCTCGTCTGCCGTTCAAGACGGCAAGATACTCAAACGCCTCGGAGTCTCTCGCAACGGGGGCACAGACCCCTCTGCAGCAGATATCCTTTGGACCCCGTGGCACGGACAGGACAAGACCTGGGTGCAGATAAACTGGTCGGATGTTGTGAACGCCAGTACCCTTACCATATTCATTGAGGGATGGGTCCCGACCAGCGGTGGGCAAGACCAGTTGTACATCGATGATGTTATCATAGAAGAGGAGGGCGGCCCCGCCCCCACCCGTACGCCGACCACCACACCGACGCGTACGCCTGTGCCTACAGCGACACCGCAGGTATCGGTGGTGCGGACCTTGAGCGTGGGACGCCAGCCATTGGGAATCGCGGTGATGCCTCGCGTAAACCGCTTCCTGGTGGCCAACGCCGGCGACAACACCGTCTCCAGCCTCGAAGGCTTCCTGAACTGGCAACACAACACCTTCAGTTCCGAGGGACAGGCTCCGAGCTATGTGGCCACCGATCCCGAGAGATGCCGCCTCTACGTGGTTAACTCCAGGAGCGAGAGCCTGGCGATCTTTGATCCCTGCCTGGATCGCCACATCAAGACGTTGATGATCGGTCCCGGCAAAGCCCCCGAAGGGGTTGCAGTTCTGAACAGCTCCAACAAGATCTTTGTAGCCAATGCGGCAGCGGGTTCCGTGACCGTAATCGACGGCGAGACGTTGACCGTGCAGACAACCGTGCCGGTTGATCCTTTGCCTGGCGCAATCGCTGCCAATCCGGTGACCAACAAGGTCTTTGTGGCTTGCAGGGGCTACAGCCAGGATTCGGGCTCCGTAATCGTCATTGACGGCACTACCCTCACGACGTCACGGATCGGCCTGTCATTCTCAGACCAGATGCCGGCACCGGCACCTAATGGTATTGCGGTGAATGCCTTGACCAACCGAGTGTTTGTGGCTGCAGGCAGCGGTGTACTCGCCATCATTGACGGCGCCAGCCACCAAGTACTGGCCCTCAAGTCGCCCCCTATCGCCTCTGGCCTTTCGGCCGTAGCGGTTAACCCTGCTACGAACCATGTGTTCGTATCTGCCGTCACCGGCAACAAGGTCTTTACATACGACGCGGATGCGGCCACATGGCTGGCGACGACCTCTGTGGGCTCTGGGTTGCAACGAGCCATCGCGGTCAATCCGCTGACCAATGACGTGATGGTCTCCAACCCGGCCGACAATACGGTAAGCGTCATACGGGATTTTGGGTTCTATCAGCCGGTCCGGCTGCACGTTCCCCTGCTGCTCAAATAACGGCCAGTGGGGAGCCCCATACCTGATGGGGCTCCCCACTCTCCCTCCTGGCTGAACACAGATGGCCGTATCGCTCGGCGGATTGTATGGATCTGCGGCCAATCGCCGAGTTCTTGACGAGGCAGTCGTGCCGACGAAAGGTCAGACAAATGACCGACAAGGTGCTCCAGCGAATCGAGCAACTGCGCCAGCGAGTCCAACACCATGACTATATGTACCACGTGCTCGACGCCCCGGAAATCACCGACGCTGAGTACGACGCTCTGATCCGAGAGCTGCGGGAACTGGAGACGGCTCATCCACAATGGATCACCCCCGATTCACCAACCCAGCGCTTAGGAGGTCAGCCCCGGGAGCAATTCACCAAGGTCCGCCACCCAACGCCTGTGCTGAGCCTCGCCAACGCATTCAATTCAGATGAAGTACGCGCATGGCTGGAACGCATTGGCCGACTGCTGCCGGATGGACTTCGGACGCAGTTTGTCGTTGAGCCCAAGATCGACGGCCTCACGGTCGTGCTTCACTATGTGAATGGCGCGTTCTCCCTTGGAGCAACCCGTGGAGACGGGCTAGTCGGCGAGGACATCACCCCTAATCTGCGCGCTGTGCGTTCAGTCCCCCTGCGGCTCCTGAAGAATAGCGAGGTGCCCGTTCCTTCACTACTGATGGTTCGCGGCGAGGTCTACATGCCGCGCGCCGATTTCGACGCGTTCAATCGCGCTCAGGCGTCTCTTGGCGCCAAGACATTCGCCAATCCCCGCAATGCCGCTGCTGGCAGCTTGCGACAGTTGGATCCGAACATCACGGCCGGCCGCCCTCTACGGCTGTTTGCCTACTCCATCCTGGCTGTCGAAGGGATAGAACTGGCATCCCAGTGGCAGGTTCTGCAGGTCTTAAGGAGCCTGGGCTTATCGGTGAACCCTGACGCCGCACGTTTCGATGGTCTGGACGAGGCCATCGCTTACGGCGAGAACTGGATGAAGCAACGCGAGCACCTGAGCTACGAAGCTGATGGCGTGGTAATCAAGATCGACGATCTATCCATCCAGCGGGCATTGGGCTCGGTGGGTAGAGATCCACGGGGGATGATCGCGTTCAAGTTCGCCGCCCGTGAGGCTACCACTAGGCTCCTCGACGTGGGGATTAACGTGGGCCGGACGGGCACCTTGAACCCCTATGCCGTCCTCGATCCGGTGTCTTTGGGCGGGGTGACCATTGAGAGGGCTAGCTTGCACAACTTTGAGGACATTCATCGCAAGGACATCCGCATCGGAGACACAGTCGTGGTCAAGCGTGCCGGCGACGTCATTCCAAAAGTCGAGGGGCCTGTCGTGGAGCTTCGTGATGGCTCCGAGCGGGCAGTGGCGCTGCCCGAATCGTGCCCCAGTTGTGGCCAGCCGGTGACGCATCCCGATGGCGAGGTTGCGGTTTACTGCATCAACCCGTCATGTCCAGCCCAGCTCGTGCAGCGCCTGGTCCACTGGTCAGCGGTCATGGACATCGAGGGTCTGGGCGAACGAATCACCCAGTTGCTGGTGGATCACGCTGACATTCACGACCTCGCTGATTTGTATACGCTGTCCCGCGAGACCGTGCGACAACTGCCTGGCTTTGCCGACAAGAGCACCGAGAAGTTGCTGGCCGCCATTGCCGCCAGCAAGTCGCGGCCTTTTCCCACTGTGCTCACCGCCCTGGGCATCCGGGGTGTGGGAGAGACCGTGTCAGCAACTCTGGCACAGCACTTCCGCTCGCTCGACGAGCTCATGCAAGCCAGTGAGGACGAACTGCAACAGATTCCAGGGATAGGCCCGATCAATGCCTCCAACCTTGTAGCCTTCTTTGCGCAGGACCGCAGCCGAGCCCTGCTGCACAAACTGCGAAATGCTGGAGTGCTCCCGCAACCAGGCACACTCGCTCCGACCCAGGCCGGTCCCCTGTCAGGCAAGACTGTGGTCATCACTGGTGCGCTGCCCACCCTGTCCCGGGATGACGCCACGGCCATGATTCAGACTGCCGGCGGCAAGGTGACCAGCGCAGTGAGTGCCAAAACGGACTATGTCCTTGTCGGTGACAAACCCGGATCCAAACTTGAGCGAGCCCTTGACCTGGGCGTGCCAACAATCGATGAGACAGGACTACAGCAGATCATCGAAGGTGGGAAGGCGCGCTGAGACATGCACGTTGCCGACCATAACACAGGGCTGAATTGCACGCAGTTGGAAGTAGTCGGGCTGGGTCGCTGCACCTGGGATCACGTGGTTCTGATCGACTATGTACCTGAGTGGGACGATCCTAAGGCGGCCACCGTTCATCAGTTCACCCATTCGGGAGGGGGTCCTGTGGCCACCGCTCTGGCCGCCCTGGGTCGACTGGGCGCACGGGTTGGCTACATCGGAACGGTGGGCGATGATGAGACGGGAGCCGCGATTCAGGCCGGGCTGGTAGCAGAGCACGTAGACGTAAGCCGCTTGAGGGTTTTGTCTGGACAGCGGTCGCGCACCACAGTAGTCTTGGTCCAGGCTGAAAGTGGCAAGCGATGCTTTCTGGCTTACCCGGGAACCACCACAGCGGTGATCCTGGACGATCAGGACCGCTCCTACGTCGCTACGGCAAGAGTTCTCCATCTGGATGGAGACCACTCCTCGGCTGCTGCGACAGCTGCTCAGTGGATACGGCAGACTGGCGGCCAAGTGGTCCTTGACGCTGGCTTTGTCACTCCTGATCTGCCGGACCTGCTGCCCCTTGTGGATGTGCTGATTACGAACCGCAGCTTTCCAGCCCGGTTCACCGGGTCCAGCGACCCCAGCGATGCCGCTCGCTGCCTGCTGGCGTTCGGCCCTACGCTGGTCGTGTCCACCTTGGCGGAGGGCGGCTGCACCTGCTGGTCGCGCCAGGGCCATGTTCATGTGCCGGGCTTTGCGGTGGACGTGGTGGATACTACGGGGGCCGGCGATGCCTTCCACGGCGCCTTCATCTACGGAATGCTGCGGGGCTGGGACACCGTTCGCACAGCCACCTTTTCCAATGCCGTCGCAGCCATCAAGTGCACCGGCCTGGGCGGTCGGAAGGCACTGCCCACCCTGGAGCAGACCTTTGCCTTTCTGGCGGCCCGGGAGAGGAGCGCCGGCTAGCGATGGACGTTGTTGGCCTGGGATACTGCGTGTGGGATAGTCTGGTTCTGGTACGGCGCATACCCGAATGGGATGATCCCCAACCCGAATTCGCGCTGGACTTTGCGCCGTCTGGCGGTGGACCCGTCGCTACCGCGCTGGTGACGCTGGCACGCCTTGGTGCGACGGTAGGCTTTATCGGCAACGTGGGCGACGATGATGCGGGACAGAGCATCCGGCAAGCCTTGACCGCAGAACAGGTCAACCTGGATCGCTTGAGGGTGCTGCACGATGTCCAGTCACGTCAGACAACTGTGCTTGTCCAAGCAGAGACTGGCAAGCGCAGTTTCCTCTCCTATCCGGGGTCAGTGGGCGACGTGTCCCTGGGCCCGGCGGATCGAGCGTACATCACCGCCGCCCGCTTCCTGCACCTGGACGGCCTGTACATGGCAGAAGCCACCAAGGCTGCCCGTTGGATGCGTCAGGCCGGGGGTGAGGTCGTGTACGACGCAAACCGTCCCAAGGAAGGATTGCCGGAGCTCTTGCCGCACATCAGTGTGCTTATCAGCAACGCCAGTTTCCCTACCGCCTATACTGGCCTGGCGAGTGTGGAACAGGCCGCCCAGCGGCTGCTCGATTTGGGTCCCAGGCTGGTAGTGGTCACCCTTTCGGAGCAGGGATGCCTATGCTTCTCGCGGCAGGAGAACCTGGCAGTAGTGGGATTTGAGGTGCCGGTGCTGGACACCACCGGCGCCGGGGACGCCTTCCACGGTGCCTTCATCTACGGCATGCTTCAGGGATGGTCCACACAACAAACCGCGCTCTTTGCCAACGCAGTGGCGGCCATCAACTGCACAGGACTGGGGGGACGCGCGGCTCTGCCATCCCAACAACAGACCATGGAATTCCTCTCCTCGCGGGGATGTGGCTGGCAGTAGCCGTGTCGCACCATCGGGCCGTCACCCCTCATTGCTCGTACTTGGGATAGAGCACAGCGCCCGGCCGGATCCTTGTTCCAGCCGGGTATTTGCCCACGGCGGTGAGGACATCCCACTCGGGCACTGGGCTGGTCTCCAGACCAAGCTGAGCCAGAAGCTCGCGTGACTTGACCGGTGTAACCGCCAAGGTGTACCAGCCCAACAGCCGCAGGACGTCCACCAGGTTGTACAGGACCGTCGCAAGCCGGTCGGCTGCCTCCGCCGACCCCGCCTGTCGGGACTTGGCCAACACCCACGGAGCGTTGGCCTGAACATAGCCATTCGCCTTTTCCACTACCGCCCATAGGGCGATAAGGACATCCTGCAACGCAAAGCGCGCCACGGCAGACTCGATAACTGGGCGCAGTGAGGTGGCCAGATCGAGCAGCTCACGATCTGCAGGCTGCGCCTCGCCTGCGGGACTCGGCACGACGCCGTCAAAGTAACGCACCACCATCTGCAGCGTGCGATTGAGCAGGTTCCCTAGGTCGTTGGCAAGGTCGGCATTGTACCGCCGGATAAATGATCCCTCGGTATAGTCCCAATCCAGTCCAAAGGCGCCTTCGCGCAGGAAATAGTAGCGCATGGCATCGGGACCAAAGCGGTCCACGAGATCGAACGGGTCAATGACGTTCCCCGTGCTCTTGCTGATCTTTTGTCCATCTTTGGTCAGCCATCCATGGGCAAAGACCTTTTTGGGCACAGGCACAGCCGCGGCCATGAGCATCGCCGGCCAGTACAGACAGTGAAAACGGATGATTTCCTTACCAATGATGTGCACATCGGCAGGCCAGTAGCGTTGAAACTGCTCGGGATTATCCTCATAGCCCATCGCCGTGATATAGTTGCTCAGCGCGTCCACCCAGACGTACAAGACCTGCTCTGGGCTGCCTGGCATCGGAATTCCCCAGCGCACATGCTGACGCGAAATGGAAAAGTCCTTCAGCCCTTCCCGAAGCACTCCCAACAGCTCATTTCGTCGCGTCTCAGGTTCGACAAAGTCCGTGTTGGCGACCAGTTCGAAAAGCCGATCCTGGTAACGCGACAAGGCAAAAAAGTAGTTGTCCTCTTCAGTCCACTCACAAGCGCGATGGTGGACGGGACATTGGTTATTCTCTTCCAATTCCTCCTGTTCCAGGAAAGCCTCACATCGAGGGCAATACCAGCCGCTGTACTGACCACGGTAGACATCGCCAGAAGCCAGAAGCGCCTTGGTGAACTTGATTACTGCTCGCTGATGTCGGTCGTCCGTAGTGCGAACAAAGTAATCGTTGGTGATATCCAGTCGGCGCCAAAGATCCTGGAAACGGGCCACAATCTGGTCGCAATACTGCTTGGGAGACATCCCCTTGGACTCGGCAATCTGCGCAATGTTCTGGCCATGCTCATCAGTGCCCGTCAAGAAGAACACATCTTCGCCCATCAAGCGATGGTAACGAGCCAGCGTGTCAGTAGCCAGAGTGGCGTAGGCGTGCCCGATGTGGGGCACGTCGTTCACGTAGTAGATGGGAGTCGTGAGATAGAACTTGGTCACAATGGCCTCCTTGAACAAGAAATCCCCGTCCCTGAGGGACGGGGATTTACCCGTGATACCACCCTGATTCACTGCATCGCAGCCTCGTCCAGCATGGGTATGCCCAGTGCTGTGCCCGTTTAACGGTGGGCGTCCGGCACAACCTACTGGGGCCGTGTGACCCGTTCAGCCTGCGGCTCTGAGGTCATCCTTCGCGGGTCCCTCTGCACTGCTTCTCAACCTGGCGCAGCTCTCTGTAGCCTTGGTCTCCGCGTAACCTGTCCTCTTCACAGCCTTTGTCAAGTCTTGTAGAGGGATTCTATCCGCTTTCGCCTTTTTGTCAAAGCAAGGTGCCATTGCCCCACACGGCCAGTTGTCGGTGCCACGGACGCGGTGATGCCCAACGTCCGGCGGCGGCGGGTGTTGCACCCACCGAGACGAGATTACAGTGTATGCACCGGCCTAGTGCTCTCAGTAGCAACGCCCTATTCGGCGAAGTGCGCCTTGAGGTCGTAGGGAGAAAAGATCCCTTTGGGGGTGATAACGGCGCTCACTAGCCTTGGTGGCGTTATGTCAAAAGCCGGATAGTACCCCTTGACCCCCGGCTTGGCCGTGCGCACTCCCATGGCGTGCACCGTCTCCTCAGGATCCCGCTCCTCGATCTCCACGGTGGAGATTGTGGGATTGTTGGGAGAGGGTGTCGACTGCACATAGTAAGGTACTCCACAGAAGTGGGCGGCGCATGCGATCTGGAAAGTCCCGATCTTGTTCACGACGTGACCGTCAAGGGTAACCACGTCGGCAGCGGAGATAAAGACATCCACCTTGCCCTGTGAGAGAACATATGCCGGCATGTTGTCGGTGATGACGGTCACGGGCACGCCCATGTCGTAGGCCACACTCGCGGTCAACCGAGCGCCCTGAAGGTATGGCCGGGTCTCGGGACAGATGAGAGAGATGCTCTTGCCGGCTTCTTTTGCGGCAAGAATCGTAAAGCCCACGGTCGTTTCCGCAAAGCACTGGGTCAGCACCGTGACTTGGTCAGGAAAAAGGCTGACTGTGTGGCGGCCTAGCTGATGTGCCCCTTGGTAGCGCTCTTCGAGAGCAGCGAATACGAACTTGTGGGTTACTGCTTCGGCGTCCTGACCGTCCTCAACGGCCTTGAGGGCAGCGGCCAGCACGCGTTGTATGTGCGCCGCCTGCCGGCCTACTGTCGTCGGACGAGCGTTGATCAGTGTATCAGATGCTTCCATGAGCTCTTCCATAGCCCTGGCGGCTGGCAGGCTCTTGACCGACCGGGCAGCACTGACCATGCCCAACGCCGCCGCGAGCCACGGGCCTCCACTTTGCGTGACCATGTCGCGTATGGCCTGGGCCACCGCCCGGTAGTCCGCACACCGCACATATTCGATCGTAGCGGGATAGGTCCGTCGGTCCAGGATCAAGACCTCGCCATCCTCATATCGCGCGACGTTCTCGTACTGCAAGAGGAAGGCCAGGCCATCATCTGCTCGTGGCATTCAGTCGCTCCTTGTGGTGTGGAGTGTCTTATCGGGAATCAGTCTAGCGTGCCGTCTTGGCGCGCATGGATTGGTAAGACTGCACCGCCACGGCAAAGATCAGGGCCGCGCCACGGAAGATGTCTACCGAGTAAGGGTGGACTCCAGACATGGTCAGGCCGTTCAACATGATCGTGGCAAAGAGGGCGCCGACAACGGTACCGGGAATGAACGCCTTGCCAGCAGCAAGAACCGTATATCCAACGTACACCGAGAGCAAGCCCATCAACTGATAGGGGGACCCTGCGTAGATCTGCCCAGAGCCGATGCGTGCTGTGAGGAGAACGCCGCCGATAGCCGCGATA
>DDYO01000311.1 GCA_002348045.1 Anaerolineales bacterium UBA2232 | reverse complement strand
ATCAGTCAACCGGGGTTCGAATCCCTGTCCCCCAGCCAAAACACAATGTGTAGTGGTGCGACTGGACCTCCATACTACCGGTAGTGGTAGAATGGAGGTTTTGTCATGTCAGACCCCGAAATAGGACAACTGATTCGTCACTTTTCTTCCGCCCTGGAGGGCGAGGTGACCGCCTTTATCATCGACCGCCAGGCTCGCGGATTGAGCCAGCGGACGATCGAGTATTATTCGGAGGAGCTGCAGCACTGGCTCAACTGGGCGGCGGGCTACGAGATACGCGGCCTGTCAGAGATCACGCCCACGCTGCTGCGCCAGTGGCTATTGCACCTCGGCAAGTCACGCAATCCCGGCGGCGTGCATGCCAACTATCGCGCCGTCAGGGCTTTCCTGCGCTGGACGTGGGAAGAGAACGAGATCGCTGCCCCAAATCCCATGATGAAGGTGCGCCCACCGAGGGTTGCTGAGGAACCGTTGGAGCCAGTACCCCTTTCCGATCTCAAGGCCATGCTGGACACCTGCGATCGCAAGTCGTTTGTCGGGCTTCGTGATCGGGCGCTGCTCCTGTCCTTACTCGATACCGGCTGCCGGGCAAACGAGTTTCTGAGCCTCAAGGTGAGCGATGTGGACATAGCCACGGGCTCGGTGCTGGTCAGGGAAGGAAAGGGCGGCAAGGCGAGAACCGCCTTCCTCGGCAGCAAGGCCCGACAGAGCGTGATTCGCTATCTCAAGCTGAGAGGGCAGGTGGCGGACGATGATCGCCTATGGGTGACAGTGAAGGGACATGCGCTGGCGTATGGCGGCCTGCGCCGGATCATGACCAGAAGAGCGGGCAAGGCAGGTGTGCCGGAGCCGTCCCTGCACGCCTTCCGGCGCGCGTTCGCTCTCTGGAGCTTGCGAAATGGCGCGGACATCTATAGCCTGCAGAGGTTGATGGGACACAGCGATCTCACCGTGTTGCGCCGTTATCTGAAGCAGACGGACAGCGACCTGCAGGAAACGCACCGCAAGACGGGGCCGGTAGACAACATGCTGTAAGGATAGGACGCTTGCTCCTGGCAAGTAAGGGCACCTCCAGCAGGAGGCTATCTATCGTTTGGCAAGGGCTTCCGCCAGCGCCCCATCTGCCTGCTATGGCAGGGCGGCGATGCGAAAGCTGTCAAAGAGGGGAATCTCCTTATAGCCAGTCTGCACCCCAATGCCCGCCCTGCCGTAGCCGAGAGTACCATCCTGCACTCGCAGCAGCAGGTTGCCATTGGCGTAGGCCGTGTAGGTATCGCCCTTGGCCTCGACGCGCAGATGAGTCGTGTGCCACTCGTAGACGCGACCGATGATGCCGCCCTGATCACTATGTGCCACTGGGCGCTCGCCACCCTCGGACACGAGGATCCAGTCGGTATTGCAGTCGTTCACATCAAGAGCCATGTAGGAGCCGCGATAGGCCCTGACGATAATGCGAACCTTGTCGCCGCACCCCAACCTATCCTCCCGGACGTCAACATCGACGGCATAATCCGTCCAGCCTTCGTCGCCCACGAGGATCCAAGACATGACATCGTCGTTGGGGTCGGCTTTCATCATGTTGTTGACCATACGCCAGGTTCCGAACATCGTCTGCCATTCAGGCCTCATGCCCCCGTCAAACTTGTCCTCGAAGGGCAAGGCAAGCTGGACCTGAGGCGGGCGCAAGGTGGCCGTGGGCAGCGCCGGGGCCGACGCCAAGCCTACGCAGTCGAGGCAGCCCGATGCCGCGATATAGTCAATGTGGGCCCACCCTGTCGTGCCATCTGACAACCGCACCTGCCACCAGGTGCGGGACGTGTTGGTGCCGATGATATCCACGCGGGTACCGTTCCTCACCTGGGTGATCACGCTATAGTCCGTGCTTGGCCCGCTACGAACATTTAGCGATTGTGCGTTGACACGGCCCCAGGCGGGCTCGGTCGTGGCTGTGCGTGTAGCGGTTGGTCGCTGGGTTGGTTCGCGCGTGTTGGTGGAGGCTGGCTCCGGTGTGGAAGTAGATGCAAGCCAAGATGTGGAAGTGGCAAAGGCACGGGTGGCCGTCGGCGCGGACGCCGTCCGGTTGCCGTTTGTCTCATCAACCTGGTTCAGAACCCAGGCTACGACGATGACAACAAGCGCCAACGCGATGATGGCCAGCGCTGGGAAACGGCGCGGGGTCCGGCCGCGATCGGGTGGAGGCGGTTTGATCACAATGATGTCGGGTTCTGGCCTCTGGATAGGCGTATCCTCGACGACCATCAGCGCTCGCTGAATCGGGATGATGCCCAGCTCTTCATCTTTCTTGACGATGGCGAGGGTTTCCTCTGGCGGTTCCGTGGGCGGCTCTTTGTCAGGCTGACGCCTGCGGAGACAGTCGTGCTCCGGATCGGCTACCTGCTCCCTGAGGATGGGGCAGTAGAGCTGGCCAAGGATCAGTCGCCTTTGAGAGCGGCTCAAGTGCTGTATCTCGAGCTTCTCATAGATGTTGGCCAGATGGAAGTAGACTGTCCTCTCGGCGATCACCAGCTTCTGGGCGATCGCTTTGCAGGGCAAACCCTGGCAGATCCAGTAGAGGACTTGGCACTCCGACGTGGTCAGCCGCTGTAGGGCCTCTCGTTCGTGTTCGTCAGTCACCTGTAGTTACCTCCAGGTCACCCAAACCCGCGTTACGGGCCAATCCTGCAGAAACTCGCCCCCCAAGTCTGTAGCTACCTACGGTAGAAAAGTGGCCGAAGGTGGTGTATGGTTAGGGTATCGCACCTCATGATGGATGATAGTCAAATAGCCAGCTGACAACAAAAAGGAGGGAACTATGTCAACCTATACAGCGCCACGACGGGAGTTGAGGCCGACGCCAACTCGCGAGGCCCAGGAGCTTCTGGACTACGGCACGCAGCGCAGATGGAAGTTCCGTTACTGGGGCCAGGCGCCGCTTCCCGAGGAACCGATCCCGGTGCGTGGGGGCTGGCTGGTGCCCATCCAGCAAGACCAATCGCCGATCCCGGAGCAGGCACGCAGGAGAGTGGAAGCCATNNGCCATCTACAAGTCAGGCTTCAGGCCGAAGGGCTTCGTACTGGCCCATGAGGCGCCCCCTCTTCTCAATGCTCCACCTGAGAAGTGCGAGGATGTCCAGGCAGAGCCTGCTCGCGAAAAGCCAAACATCCAGGAGCTGCTCTCCAAGCCCTGGGTGCGCGCCCTGGCGCTGGCACCCTTGATCGTGCTCTGCGCGCCACCCCTGGCCTTCGTGGGGTTGATCGGGGCCGCGGTGATGCTGGATCCCGTCCTGCTGGCCGTCACCGAGGACGACTGCTGGGTGGAG
>DDYO01000209.1 GCA_002348045.1 Anaerolineales bacterium UBA2232 | reverse complement strand
ATCCCTGGAAGTGCACCTGGTTTCGGCTGCTCACCGTGTGGACGAGAAGCTGGCGGTCTATCCGCCCCGAGACTACTGGGTGTTCAATCTGTTTGAGGGACTTGATGAGCCCTCGGCCGATGTCGATGGCGTGGATGATGAAGCACGGGCCGCGTACACTTTGGAGGCGTTGGGCTATCGTTTCACAGGCGCGCGCGGATCGGCTGTCGCTCTGGCGGTTAACAAGGCAAAGGCCAAAGAGCGTCTGGAACACCATGGAGTTGTGACGCCCAAATGGCGTGTGTTTGCCTCGGCGGATCAAGTCTCGGAAGAAAGCCTCAGGGGGCTCGGTTTTCCCCTCATCGCCAAGCCAGTAGCTGAAGACAGCAGCCTGGGCATCGGTACAGCAGCGGTAGCCTCCGATCTTGACCATCTGCGGGCAAGGGTCGCGGACATTGTGTCAGCATACCGACAGCCAGCCCTGGTGGAGGCATTCATTGACGGGCGAGAGATCAACGTGGCGCTCTGGGGCGACCCACCCGACCTGTTACCCGTCGCGGAAATTGATCTCTCGGCCTTTTCCGATCCCCTTGAGCGCATTGTTGGCTTTCGCGCCAAGTGGGAAGAGGAGTCGTTCGAGTATCACCATACTCCCGCGATCTGCCCGGCACGACTGGACAAGCGCCTAGAGGCGCAGATTCAGGATGTCGCTCTCCGCGCGTGGTGGGCTTGCTGTGGATCTGGCTACGGGCGTGTGGACATGCGGGTGCAGGGGGACCGTGCATATGTCTTGGAGGTGAATCCGAATCCCTCCCTTGCGCCCGATGCCGGATTCGCCCGGGCAGCGAGGGCTGGTGGCTACGATTACGCTGAGATGGTCCTTCACATTCTATCGCTAGCCGGAAAGGAATGACGTGGTCAGTATTCGCAAGGCCGAAGCGCGTGACCGAGAGGCCATTTTGAGCATCACTGAAGCCGTGGGTGTCTTTACCCGTGAAGACCTGTCCTGCGTGGGTGAGCTTCTGGACACGTACTATGGAAAAGCTTGCCAACAGGAGTACTTTTTCCTCGTTGCGTGCGCCGAGTCCGATGAGGTCCTGGGCTATGTAGCCTTTGGGCCCACGCCCCTAACCGAGGGTACCTATGACATGTACTGGCTGGCTGTTACCCCCAAAGCACAGGGGCAGGGGCTGGCCAAGCAGCTGTTCCTTGCTGCTGAGGAAGAGTTGGTTGCCATGGGCGCACGCCTGATTGTGCTGGAGACCAGCGGGACTCCGGATTATGCTCCGGCGCGGCACATGTACGATCGTCTGGGATACGAGGGACGAAATGCGGTTCCTGACTTTTACGCTCCTGGCGACGATCTCATGATCTACCACAAACATCTGAGGGGCCATGGATCTAGCGGATAACACCGTATTCTTTGACCTGGAAACCCAGCGTCTTCTGGACGAAGTGGGCGGGCGTGCCAACATCCGACAGCTTGGACTGGCTGCTGCCGTTACCTACAGCTCTGCCCAACAGGCGTATCATCGCTATACCGAGAGCCGAGTCCAGGACCTCGTACTGGAACTCAAGTCCGCCGACCTGGTGGTGGGGTACAACGTTCTGGGTTTTGACTATGAGGTTCTCCGTGGCTACACCAGCGAGCCACTAGACAGACTGCCGACCATGGACCTCATGGACCATCTCGCCCAGCGACTGGGCTTTAGAGTGTCGCTGGAGTCTGTGGCAACTGCAACGCTGCGCATTGGCAAGTCGGCCGACGGGTTGCAGGCCGTTCGCTGGTATCGTCAAGGCCTCCTTGACAAGGTGCTCGAGTACTGCCAAAAGGATGTCGAGGTGACCAAGGCACTGTACGAGCACGGCAGACAGTACAAGGTGGTGTACTACTGGGATCGGCAGTACCGCCGACAAATGGTTCCGGTGCGCTGGTGATTTGGTGGAGGCCCGATGGCCTTTGAGCCAGCCTACCTTTCCCTGATTCGAAGCGGTGGCCTGGCGGTGCGTGCGGAGCAAGCACAGCGCAGGCTGGCACGATGTGACATCTGTCCGCGGGAGTGCGGGGCCGATCGCCTCAGTAGTTCCAAAGGTGCCGTGTGTCGCACTGGCGCACGTGCCGTGGTAAGCAGCTACCATGCCCATTTCGGTGAAGAGGCGCCTCTGGTGGGCTTCCATGGCTCAGGCACCATCTTTTTCTCCTGGTGTAATCTCAATTGCCAATACTGCCAGAACTATGAGATCAGTCAGCTGGGTGACGGCCGTGAGGTCAGTGCCGATCAGCTTGCGGCGATGATGTTGTACCTGCAGGGGATGGGATGTCACAACATCAATCTGGTCTCCCCAACCCATGTGGTTCCGCAGATTCTGTCCGCAGTAAGCCTGGCGGCAGAGTCGGGCCTGAGGCTGCCCCTGGTTTACAACAGCGGAGGTTATGACTCGCTCACCACTCTGGCCCTGCTGGATGGGATTGTGGACATCTATATGCCTGACATGAAGTACGGTGATGCAGCGGTGGGGAAGCGGCTATCGCTGGTGGACGACTATCCTAGTGTCAACGCCGCCGCGGTTATGGAGATGTTTCGCCAGGTGGGAGACCTTGAACTGGATGAACGGGGGATCGCTCAAAGAGGTTTGCTGGTGCGCCATTTGGTCCTACCGGGTGGGCTGGCTGGTACGGAGGAGATAGTCCGTCTTCTGGCGGAGAGAGTCTCGCCACACACCTACGTAAACATTATGGAGCAGTACCGCCCCTGCTATCGGGCGCAAGGTCATCCGCAGCTGGGACGTCGTATCACGCCGGCTGAGTACATGGAAGCGATTCGTTTGGCCCGAGAAGCAGGATTGTACCGCCTGGATGAGCGCACACAGTGATCAGGCTGCGAGTGTTTGCCTGGCTATCGGCAGGCTGCTATAATCGTTGATGATGGATGAACGGCGGGAGAGTCATGCCGGAATCGGTGCGGCTTGTGGCCAAAGTGATCGGGGAAGTGCAGGGCGTGAGTTTCCGCTACTACACGTTTCAGCAGGCTCGAACACTGGGCCTGAGCGGCTATGTAAGAAACCTTGCTGATGGCACCGTCGAGGTGGTTGCTGAGGGCGAACCCGGGGCGGTGGAGAACCTGCTGTCCTGGCTGCGTATCGGCCCACCTTCTGCCCACGTGGAACGTGTGCAGTTTCAGTGGGAACAAGCACGCGGAGGCTTGAGGGGATTTGAGGTTCGATTTTGATGCGTGATACTCCCGAAAGGGTGGCCTGGACGGTGCTGCTCGTGGCCTTCGTCGCCTTTTGCTCACTTGCAGTGTCCGTACCGCTGGGAATCCAGTGGTACTTGTCCAACTCCATGGTCTCCAAGGAAGCCACGATAACCTGTCTCGAGGGCACCGCCATCGTAGAGAATGCGTCCCGTGGCACAATGTCACCGGTTCTCAAGGGCCAGACCATCACGGTTCCTGAGGGCAGCATTGTGATCTTGGACGATACAGCGCAGGCAGTTCTCAACCTGTTTGACCAGTCATTTGTCCGCCTCTTTCCTCGAACGCGCGTATTGCTGGAAACGATGCGCACGCCACGGTTTGCAGCGAGTCCGCGCCCTCCTCTGATCTCCCTATCCATCAAGGGCGGACGGATTTATGTCAGTACGGTTGCTCACGCGTCTCTTCCGGTGGCCTTTGACGTTGAGAGCCTTCAGGCAATTGTCACTTTGGCGGAAGACGGTGCATATGCCATTGAGGTTAGTAATGAGCGTACCGAGGTGATCGTACACCGCGGCGTAGCTGATGTGGCGAGTGCTTCCACCGCGGTGCCGGCGGACGTCGCCAAGGTGAACCTGACTGCCCGCCAGAGGACGATCGTTGACATTGGTCAACCACCAGTCGCCGCCCTCAAGGCTGAGCGGGACCTGGTCATCAATGGTGATTTTCGGGCGCCGTTGGCTACTGGGTGGTCTGCTTTCAACGATCAGGGGGCTGATGGTGGCTCGGTGGACGGCCAGATTTCGATGCTGGTGGACGAAGGACGCCGGGCAGTGCAGTTTCTGCGCACCGGTGGCGAATACAACCATTGTGAGTCCATCATTGAGCAGCAGATCGATCGTGACCTACCAGATCCCTTGACTGTGCTCAAGGTGCGGGCCATGATCAAGGTGGCCGGACAGAGCCTATCGGGCGGTGGCTATCTGAGCTCCGAGTATCCCCTCATGATTCGCATTCGCTACCAGGACGTGTACGGAAGCGAAACCGAATGGGTGCGGGGCTTTTACTATCAGAATGTGAGCGGCAACCCCACGGTGAACGGCCAGGAGATTCCACAGGCAAGTTGGTACCTCTATGAGTCTGAGAACTTGCTCAACCTTCTTCCCATTGTTCCACGTCGCATCGTCTGGTTGCGGGTTTACGCGTCGGGCTGGAGCTATGACAGCTATGTCTCTGAAATCAGCATTATCGTCGAGTAGGTGTCTGGACAATTAGATGGCCCTTGGCCAGCAATCACAAATGACTAGAGGAGAGAACAGGATGCTCAGTGACAAAGCCGTACGGACTTTTTTAGATGAACTGGCGAGTTCTGCTCCAGCGCCCGGTGGTGGAAGCGCGGCGGCTTTGGGTGCAGCCATCGGAGCCGCGCTGGTGAGCATGGTGGCCAACC
>DDYO01000185.1 GCA_002348045.1 Anaerolineales bacterium UBA2232 | reverse complement strand
CCTGCCATCGGACGAGAGGGGAAGGCCGAACTGCAGCAAGTGGCGTGCCACCAGAGCGGTTTCTGCTTCATCTTGCCAGAGGTACGCATCATCCAGTCGCCATAGGACAAGGATGGCCGCAATGACCAGCAGGGCTATCAGGAACGGATCCGCTCGCCGGTCACACTTTGACACTGGCCTGGCTGCGCCGAGCATAGATCAAGGCCTGTTCTCACCGGGAGCCGGCCCGTTCTGGGTTGGGGGTGTTGTGGCAGAGTCCCGCCGCAGGATGTTGGGCGAATGATGACGGCTGAGGATCTCCGGCAAGGTCCGGGTGAACTGACGAAACTCCATAATCTTGTACTTGGTTAGCAGGTAGCGCGCCATGACAGCGAGGGTGCTCATGCCATAGACCACGCTTCGCCGAAAGTTCACCGATGACGCCTCAGCAAAGTAGCGCGTCGGAACGCCGATCTCGGCAATGCGGAAGCCAAAGGCTACCGCCTGGGCAATGACCTCCGTGTCAAACACAAAGTCATCGGAATTGAGCAGAAAAGGAATCGTCTCCAGCATGCGGCGGCTGTACGCGCGGAACCCTGTGTGGCACTCCGACAACTGTTGCCCCAAGACCAGGTTCTCTACAATCGTCAGGAAGCGGTTCGAGACATACTTGTAGAACGGCATGCCGCCGGCCAGCGCACCCGATCCCAGGAACCGAGAGCCCATGACCATATCCGCCCGTCCCTCCTGAATCGGACGCAACATGTCAGGTACCAGCGTGGGATCGTACTGGTAGTCCGGGTGCAGCATCACCACGATATCCGCGCCAGCCTCCAAGGCCTTGAGGTAGCACGTCTTCTGGTTGCCCCCGTAGCCCTTATTCTGGATATGCGGCACCACATCCATTCCCAACCGCTGGGCGATCTCCACGGTTTCGTCATAACTGACGTCATCCACCAGGATGACCTTCTCAATGATGTCCTTGGGAAGGTCCCGATAAGTGCGCTCCAGTGTTTTGGCCGCGTTGTAAGCAGGCATGACCACAATCACTCTATCAAGTCTATTCTGCGCTTCTGTTGGCACGTCAGTCCTCCAGCGATCCCAGACAATTCACGTTCACTACGGTTCAGGTCGTTCCACTGCTCGCAAGCTGGCTACTCCTGCCGCCAGAACCTCCACCGAGCGAGCTTCCAGCCGCGATAGAAGCGGCGGCTGTACCTGATAGCGCGCGCGTCCATCCACAATCACATATTCGGCTCGCTCAAAAGCCATCTCAATCTGCCGTTGGGCCGGAGCACGCCAGAACGTCTCCTGCAGGCTGCTGCGTTTGCCGGTTGCGACAGCCGCGGTCAACTCCTGCACGCTCATGTTCCCAATTCCCAGGTTCAGGTAAAGCATCTCACCATAACTGTCCACAAGCCAGCGACCAGGCGCGCTCCCCACCAAGCGACGCGACGACAAGAAGGTATAGTTTGGCTCAAAGGTCAAGATGCTCGTGTCGGGTTCCGTGTTTTGCGCCAAGTACTCGGCTATCTCGGTGTAGGCCGTCGACTTTTGCCCGATCTCCTTCAGGGTTGCCCTTGTCTGTGCTATTGCACCTCCACCGACAAGGCCCACGCCCAGAACCAGGCTGGCAGCAACCAAACCCAGAGCAGTGGCCCAGCGCCTGCTCCCACGTGGGTGCACCTCAGGCGCACCGATCAGGCTGCCGGCCAGAAGGCTCAGCGGCGGAACCAGTTGTACATAGTACTGGGACCAGTACGAGCCGTTGACCAGCAGCAGGGCAACAGCATAGCCTAGCCAGGCCAGAATTGCCCACCAGAGATGGGTTCTACGTCGCAACCCCACCCAGGCCAGCGTCCATGCCGTTCCCAACGCACCCATCCGCACGGTCAGCCATGCCCGGTCATTCCGCCAGATATCCAGCAGGCGCGTGGTCCGCCGGAGCATACCGTCAGGCGGCCGAAGCAACTGAAAGAAATATGCCTGCCTCAGCAGATCGCCAGGGCACCTCAACAGGAAGGGAGCACAGATTACTAACCAGCTCACCCCAAACCCAATCACCAGCAGTATCGCTTCGGTCCATCTACGACGGAGCAATGAGACCGTAAGCAACGCAAGGATCACCACCATACCGGGTGTCTTGGCCAGAGCCGCCATGGCACTCAGCGCGCCAGCCGCCAGGGCTATCCCACGCCGGCACACCCTTCTGTCCGTTGCTTCGGCCACGTGTAGGTAAGTACCTACGGCCAGGATGGAAAACAGGTTCAGGGACGGTTCCAGCATCACCCGGCGATCCATCGCAACGGCCATACCGTCGAGGGCCAGAATCGCCGCGGCGGCGATCCCCGTCCATCGGCCCGCCAGCTTGCGCCCCACCCGGTATATGGCGCCTAGGCTCAGCAGGCCGCTTAACACCGACGCATAGCGCATCGCCATGAAGCCAATCCCACTACCCCATGGCACATACACCACCCGCAGGGCCACAGCAAAGAGATAGATACCCAATGGCGGCAAGGTGGCAAAAAAGTCACGGTACGGCAGATACCCTTGCAGCATCAATTGGGCCGTCGTACCCCATACCGCTTCGTCATAGTCCTGTGGGTACAACAGGCCCACATTCATCGGCACGAGCCCCCTCAACCGAAGGTAGCCCGCCAGAACCACTACCAGGCCGAGAACCAGGGCTAGCCTCCAGCGCACCCATCCAGCAGGCGCGCCAGTCCTCGCCCTGTGATCAGAGGCAACCTGCATCCGTATTCCCCCAGTAGAACTGGCGGTGCTCGAGATAGTACGCGACGGTGCGGCGCAGCCCTTCATACAGGCCGACTCTGGGCTGCCATCCCAAAGCCTCTGCGATCTTGCCATAGTCGGCATAGTAATTACCGATGTCTATCCGCTTTTTGTCTGGGGGAAAGGGAACCATCCGGTACCCTCCCTGCCCGGCGCCGGCCTCCTGGCACACCTTCAGCAGGATCTGCACAAACTCCAACAGGCTCACCGGTTCGTTACTGCCCAGATTGAAATAGTGGCCATTGGCACCATCGTACGTAGTAGCAAGGAGCATGGCCTCAACCACATCGTCAACATAGTTCATGTCGCGCAGTTGAGAGCCGTCCCCGTAAATCTGGATCTGCTCGTTATCTATGGCCTGGCGTATGAACGAGGCGATGAACCCCTGCCGGTTGTGCTTCATCAGCAGTCGGGGGCCGTAGGTATTCGTCAGGCGCAACGATACCGCGTGAATGCCATACACTTTGCTGTAAAGAAGATGGTACCACTCGCCGGCCATTTTGTTGATGCCGTTCA
>DDYO01000008.1 GCA_002348045.1 Anaerolineales bacterium UBA2232 | reverse complement strand
CCGCGGCTTGCCCAAACTCAATTGAGGAGGAACCTCACATGAACCTGACCGGAAAGGCCGTCGTTGTTCCAACCGTAACACCGTTCACCGCCGACGGAGAACTGGACGAACCCAAAGTCCGCCAACTGGTTAATCATCTGATCGACAAAGGCGTTCATGCCTTGTTTCCTGGCGGCAGCACTGGGGAGGGATGGGCTCTCACCCGGGAAGAGAGAAAGCGCCTGTTTGAGATCACGGTTGAGGAAGCGCGCGGCCGGGTATCGGTATGGGGTGGCACCGGCGCTCTGACAACCAGGGAGTCCATCTACCTTACCCGAATGGCCGAAGAGGTTGGCTGTGACGGCGCAGTGCTGATCACACCCTTTTACATTACTCCCAACGGAGACGAGCTGTACGAGCACTATGCCGCCATCGCGCGCGCGGTCAAGATTCCCATCTTTCCATACAACAACCCAGCCCGGGCTAGCGGTGTGAACATCCCCGCCGATACCGTCGCCCGGCTCTCCGACATCGACAACGTTGGCGGTATCAAGGACAGCGCCGGGAATATCTCCCTCACCCGGCAGTACATCGAGGTTAGCCGCCCTGACTTTGCCGTCTACCAGGGCCAGGATGGCATGTTCTTCCCAGGCTTTTGCGTCGGCTGCACCGGAGTAGTAGCTCTCACCGCCAACCTCGCCCCCGATCTTGTCCTGGAGGTCTGGAAGGCATTTACCGCCGGTGACATGGCACGGGCCATTAAGGCTCAGGACAAGCTTTCGATCCTGCGGCGCACCTCGCGCCTCGGCACCTATCCCGCCGTGATCAAAGAATCCATGGCTATGATCGGCATGCCCATGGGTCCCACCCGAGGACCGGTGATGCCGCTCAGTGAGCAGAACCGTGTCATCTTGCGCAAAGAGCTCCAGGCTGCTGGAGTGCTGCCAGCCTAGCGTTGCCGTGGGGGATACACAGGTGGATACGTTGCCAGACAACATCATTTGCCGCTGCGAAGAGGTTCAAGAGAGCGAAATCAGTGAGGCCATCCGCCAGGGCGCTCGCTCCCTCACTGGCATCAAGGTTCGCACCCGCGCCGGGATGGGTCTCTGTCAGGGCAAGACCTGCCAGAGGTTGGTCGCAAGGATGCTGGCGGCGCAAACTGACCAGAAGCTGGCCGACATCATCCCCATCACCGCTCGGCCGCCTTGTCGCCCGGTGCAGGCTCAGGCGCTGGCCCAGGAAGACGATGATGCCTCCCAGCGCTGATGTCGTCGTGGTTGGCGCTGGTATCATTGGCAGTGCCGTAACATACTACCTGGCCAAGCACGGCCTGCAGGTCACCCAGGTGGACCGTGGCGACATCTTGTCCGGCACCTCGAGGGCCTGCATGGGCGGCGTCCAGATGAGTACCAAGACGCTGGGTGCCAAACTTGCCCTGGCCATGGAAAGTATGGCACTTCACCGCGATCTGCAAGATGAACTGGGCTATGACTGCGAATATCGCTTCGAGGGCAGCATGATCGTTGCTCAGGATGATGCGGAAGTAGACTATGTCCGCCATCGAACTGAGGAGTACGTCCAGTCAGGGGTCAATTGTAGCTATCTGGACGGTTCCGAAACTCGCTTCATCCAGCCGGCCCTGGGCAAGCAGGTGCTGGGATCGCTCTACTCGCCTGGAGATTGTGCTGTCAGCCCGCTGCGCCTGGTCTTGGCATTTTCTCGCCGGGCCCAGGAAATGGGCGCCCAGCTTCGCACCTACTGCCCGGTGACGGGTATCGCCGTTGAGAAGGACCGCATCGTCGCCGTCACAACGCCCCAGGGAGACATCGCCACCCGAACCGTGGTTGTAGCCGCGGGTCCCTGGTCCGCCCAGGTAGCACACCTCGCCGGCGTTGACCTGCCCATCGTACCCAGAAAGGGCGAGATTCTGGTCACAGAAGCCAGTGCTCGCTTCGTCAAGGGCCTCGTCCTCACCGCCAGCTATCTCCTCAGCAAAAAGATGCCCGCCCAGTGGGGTGACCTGGATCCCACGCTTCTAGCTGGGATCGTGACCGCTCAGGAGGCGCACGGCCAATGCCTCATCGGGAGCACCCGGCAGTTCTTGGGCTACGACACCACTAGCAGCTTTGAAGGCGTTACAGAATTGATGAGGCAGGCCACGCGCCTGTTTCCGGCCTATCGAGGCTTGCATGTAATCCGAACCTACGCCGGCCTGCGGCCCGCCGCTCCCGACGGCCTCCCGATATTGGAGCGTACGCCCGCCCTGCCCGATTTGGTCATTGCCAGCGGTCACGAGGGCGACGCCATCGCTCTGGCGCCAATCACGGGCTTGCGTATCGCCCAGCTTATTACCGGACAACTGGATCCAGCGGCTCTGCAGGCCTTCTCATCGGCACGCTTCTCACCAAACATAGCCAAAGGAGTCTAGACATGCGCACAATCACAGGCGGATACAACTGGTACGGGTTTACCGTGGGCATCCTGATGAACGAGTCCACCTTTCCCCGACCGCCGGGAGACCTCGGTAATGGCACTACCTTCCCTTTTCCCGTTCGCCTTCGGGTGGTCAAGGACGCCTGGTATCACGGTGTCGTGGTCGCGGGCGACACCTCGCTCCTAGACAAGTTCGTGGAAGGAGCCAAAGAGCTCGAGTCCCAGGGGGTCAAAGCCATCACCACCAACTGCGGGTTTCTCGCCATGTTCCAGAAGCAGCTGACCGCAGCGGTCACGGTCCCGGTCTTTACCTCGAGCCTGCTCATGGTGCCCATGATCTATCGCATGCTCAACCCGAAGCAAAAGGTCGGCATTCTGACCGTGAACTCGGAGGCTTTGGGCGAAGTGCATTACAATGGCTGTGGCTGGTCGTCCCAGGAGATTCCCATCGTGGTGCAGGGACTCGAGGGTGAAAAGACATTTACCTCATGCTTCCGTGATGATCTACAGCAAATCGACATGGATGAGATG
>DDYO01000023.1 GCA_002348045.1 Anaerolineales bacterium UBA2232 | reverse complement strand
GGGGCATGGAGGAGGTGTTGGCGGCTGCCTCTCAATTCAACGCCCAGGTCCTGATCGTTTCCGAACTGCGGCCCCAAGCTTTGTCAACTCACACCCTTCGCGACTATGCAACCAGTCCGGGACTGGCGCTGGTGGAGCGATGGGAGGGAACACTCGTATACCGTCTTCTGCCCCCAAAGGCCTAAGGAGGCTTTACCATGAACGCACCCTCAAGAACAAGACGATCCGAATCGGGACAGGCTCTCGTGGTTTTTGCTGTGTTGCTGGTGGGCCTGGTGGCCATGCTGGCTCTCGTCCTGGATGGCGGCAGCATCTACCTATCTCGCCGCCGCATGCAGAATGCCGCCGATGCCGGGGCCATGGCCGGCGCCAGGGTACTGGCTGGCAACGGCTCTACGGCAGAGGTCACCGCAGCAGCCCAGGATTATGCCATCACCCGTAACGGTGCGACCACCTGCGACGTCACCATAGATGGATCATCAGTTACTGTCGTGACCGGGTTCACCGTTCCCGCCACTTTTGCGAGGGTGTTGGGTCTGGAGGGCTTTCCCGTCACTGCCCAGGCCACGGCCAGGATGGGTCCCGTATCGGGGTTGGGCGGCCTGGCGCCCATCTCCATCAGGGACTTTGACTACCAGTTTGGCATGCCCTATTGGATTTGGGACAGCGACAAGGATGAGGACCCGCTGACGGGCAACATCTCCGGCAGTGGCCGCGGCTGGCTCACCCTGGACTGCAAATTACCCACCAGTTGCGTCGGGGCTGGCGCCAGTACGCTGACCGAGTGGATGCGCAACGGGTACCCGGGCATGATCAATACCGACGATTGGGTGTTTGGGAACAGCGGCACCAAGGCCTCGGTCATTACCGAGGCGTCAGTAGGCGATTTGTTGCGCATCGTGGTGTACGACACAATCCAGAGCAACTATTATCACGTAGTTCACTTTGCCGCCTTTCGCGTGATTCAGGTCCAGGGCACCACCGACAAGAAGGGCATCCGGGGCGTCTTTGAGTACTTTTGCACCGCGGGACCTCCGGGCTCTGGCCCAGACGGCGGCGTGCGTACGTTCGACCTTACGCATTAGAAGGTGTAGGCAGACATGCAAAGACGATCGGGGTGTATCTGGATCGGTGCGGGACTCGTCCTCGCCATCGTGGCGGGCGTGGTAACCTTTAGCATCCTGGCGCAGGCGGTGAAGAACCCGTCGGCGCCCGTGGTGCAAGCGCCCATGGTGGGCGTGTTGGTGGCCGCACGACCCATTGGCGTGCGCCAATTGGTCACCGCAGCCGACGTCGAGGTGCGCCAGGCTCCAGCGGACCTGCTCCCCGAATCCGCCTTGCGTCGGGTGGACGACGCCGTTGGCCGGATCGCCATTGTGGCCCTGTCGCGAGGTGAGATGCTCCTTTCCACCCACGTCATCTCGCCCACGATTACCGAGGGCAACATTGCCTGGACCATGGACAAGGACAAGGTCGCCATGGCCTTCCCGGCCAATGATCTCATGACCCGCAACAACCTGCTCAAGCCCGGCGATCACGTGGATGTGTTCTTCTCCCTGGAGGTCACGCTGGGCGAGGAAGAGACGGATTCCCTGGTGACCTTTAGCGCCTTGCAGAACCTGGAGATTGCGGCCATCGTTTATCCGGGGGCTCTAGAAGCAAGGGCCCGGGCTGAAAGCGGCGGCGATGTGCAGCCTCTGGCCATAGTCTTTGCCCTGGATCCTCAGGATGCCCTGGTGCTCAAGCATCTGCGGGATCGGGGCGGGGTAGTGGACATGGTCCTGCGCGCCCCCGATGTCGGTGAGCGCTTTACCACCGCGCCTGTCAACCTCAGCCATCTCGTTGATCGTTATCAGTTTCGCATACCAGAATTGCCATAGGGACAAAGGGACTTGTCACCACGTATCCTGCTCATTGACCCAGACCTGGATTCTGCTGAAAGGCTGCAGCGGGTGCTCACCGCTGAGGGCTATGAGGTCCTGACCTCGATCACCGGCCAGGCTGGCCTGCTCCTGGCGCGGATGAACCGGCCTGATCTCATCGTGGTGGACATTGACCTGCCTGACATGGATGGCCTCGAGGTCTGTAGCCTGCTGCGGTCTAGCCGCAGCACGGCCAAGGTCCCCATTCTGGTGTACACGGCGCGGAGCGAGACCGCCGACAAAGTGGCCTGTTTCAAGTGCGGCGTGCAGGACTATGTCGTCAAGCCTGCGGACTTGGCCGAGCTGGTCGTACGCATCAGGGTGGCGGTCACGTCAGCGGAACGAGTGCGGGCAAAAGTTGTCGTCGTGTGGGGCGCCAAAGGAGGTGTTGGCAGCAGCACCGTCGCCAGCAATGTCGCCGTGGCCCTACGGAGCAGCACGCAGAAACGCATCACTCTGGTTGACGCCTCGGTGATGGGAGGTACGGTGGGTGTGATGCTGAACGTGGCGTCCCGCCATACTCTGTCGGACCTGCTTCCGCGCATCGACAGCCTGGATCTGGAACTGCTCAGTTCGGTCTTGGCCTCCCACGCCACTGGAGTGCGGGTGCTCCTCTCCATGCCATGGAGCCGGGATGGCCAGGTCGCCCAGCCGGACCAATTGATGTTCATTCTGGACTGGCTTCAGGAGGCGAATGACTACCTGGTAGTGGACACCTCTCCCTCGCTGGATCCGACGACGGCCGCCGTACTGCGGATGGCCGACCTGGTAGTCACCGTACTGACTCCCGAGATGACCACGCTGAGGAATGCCCGTCTGTTCCTGCGCATCTTTGAGTCTTGGGGGCAGCCCAAGGAGAAGCTGCTGCTGGTGCTCAATCGTTCTGCCCTCAAGGGGGGGATCAAGAAAGCGGACGTTCAGAGCGCTCTCCAGCGCTCCATTGACACCGAGATCCCCAATGATGAACCGTTGGTCACCTATTCCATCAACCGAGGCATCCCGCTGGTCATCAGCCACAAGCGGAGCCCCATCGGTCATAGCCTGCTCCAACTTGCCAACACCATCGTTTCTCGCACGCAGGTCGCGAAATGATCCCCATCGACGGGCTTGCAGGATGGCGAGCTACCCTTGTCTGGGGGAGATCATGGGCATATTCCTAGGCGCGGGCGCCGCCATACTCATCAACTGCTACGCCGACTGGGCTTTGGGCAAAGATGGCAGGCCAAGCCGCATCACCCGGTGGCTAGTCGTTGGCGTTGTTATGCTGGTGATAGGGCTGCGCTTGCAGCAGTACTGTGACATCGCGCTGAGGTGTGTGATCGCGCTTGCCATGTGCGCCATCCTCGTGTTGATCGCTACCATCGATCTGTACCAGCGGCGGATTCCCAACATCCTGCTGGTATGGGGAGGGCTGTTGGCTGCAACCAACGTCTGGTCAAATCCAGACCTAAGCTGGTATGCGGCCGGCGCAGGGGGGCTGGTGGGACTGGCGCTTTTTGCGGCCATCTCCCTTGCCCGCCGCGGCGCCCTGGGCGCTGGTGACGTCAAGTTAGCCTGCCTCATCGGAGCGATGACGGGGTTCCCCGCGGTCCTGCAGGCCCTTATCCTCGGCATCCTAGCCGGCGGGCTCGTCGCTGCGGTGTTAATGATCACCCGCACGCGAACGGGCAAGCAGTATATTCCCTATGCCCCCTACTTGGTCACAGGCGCACTGGCAACACTGCTGTGCGGCAGCACTATTGCCCAATGGTACGCCAGTGCCTTTCGGCTCGGAGGCTAGACAATGCTAGGCGCAGCAGCCCTCAGCGCAATGCTGTTAGGCCTTGCCATCCTGTTAGTGCTAATCGGCATCGGCCGCCTTGTAGAACGCCGGTACCAGCCCCTTCAGGAGCGGCTGGATGCCCTGGCGCCACAGGTCACTGAAGAGCCCGTCGTTGCTGGGGCCAAGCCAAAGAAACAGCCACACCCCCTCGCCGGTACCCTCAATCGACTGCTGTCCACCCAGAGATTCAGTAGCGGCATCGCCACCGAGCTGGCCCGCGCCGATCTGCCCCTCACCGTCGCCGAGTATGTCCTGGTGAATATCGGCTCGGCGTCCATCGGCTTTCTCCTGGCCTCCTGGACCCTTCGCCGGCTCCTTTTCGGGCTGCTTGGCGCTGCGATCACCGCTGCGCTTCCGACCCTGTACCTCAAACGCAAGCAATCTCAACGGGAGGTTGCCTTTCAAGCGCAGCTTCCAGACACCCTGACCCTGGTCGTCGGTTCCCTGCGCAGTGGCTATGGCTTGACCATGGCACTGGACGCCGTCTCCAAACAAATGCCCGAGCCCAGCGCCAAAGAGTTCGGTCGCGTTGTTCGCGAGATCGGCCTCAGCGTACCCACCTCCGTCGCTTTGTCCAACCTCGTCCGCCGAATTCGCAGCGATGACCTGGACCTGGTGGCGACCGCCATCGGTGTCCAGTACGAGATGGGCGGCAATTTGGCCACTGTACTGGAAAGCATTGCCGGAACGATCCGCGAGCGCATTCGCCTCAAGCAACAGGTGCGGGTCTTGACCGCCCAACAGCAGTTCACCCGCCTGATCCTGACGTTTCTGCCCGTTGGCCTGGGGATCATGCTATATATCCTGAGTCCGCAATACATGTCTGGCCTTTTCACGCCCGGCGTCACCCTGCTCATCCCCATTGGCGCCACTGTGCTCGTCATTCTGGGACACTTGATCATGAGTAAGCTGAGTCAGATAGAGGTATAGGACATCCATGAACTTGCCACCGCAGATTCTTGGCGCCAGCGTGCTGGTCACACTGGCCTGCCTGCTGTTATTCCATGGCATGCTCAAGTTTCTGAACACAGAGACGCCGCAGCAGCGTTTGCAGCGCCTCGTCGCCGGCCTTCGACCAATAGAGGAGGCCGAACTTGAGCAGCCCATTACCGACCGCATCATCATGCCCTGGCTCCGTCGCCAGGTCACCGCTGCTGGCAAGTTGACCCCGGCGCGCAACCTCGACAAGCTTCACCTGAACCTGATGCGGGCCGGCCATCCCTACCAGTTCACTGCCCTTGACTTTCTGGGCATCAAGCTCCTTTCAGCCATGGTGGTGGCCTTGTTGGCTTTCACGATCCTGCGTCAGACCAACCCGGGCGCTGCGCTGCTCTTGTCTGTCAACGCGGGAGGGATCGGATTCCTCGTTCCTGACTTTTGGCTAGGACGCCAGGTGCGCAGCCGCAAGACGTCCATCCAGCGCACTATGCCAGACGCCCTGGACATGCTCACGATCTGTGTCGATGCAGGCGCCGGTCTGGACGCGGCCATGCTAACCATCAGTCGCAAGTGGACCAACGCCATCGCCCGGGAGTTTGGCAGGGTCGTCGCAGAGATCGGTATTGGCAAGACGCGGCGTGAGGCGCTGCTGGCTATGGCAAATACCATTGACCTCCCAGAGATGACCAGTTTTGTCGCGGTGCTGCTGCAGGCGGACCAGTTCGGCCTGAGCATTGCGACTGTCCTTCACACCCAGTCCGAGCAGTTGCGTCAGCGCCGGTGGCAGCGTGCCGAAGAGGCGGCACGCAAGATCCCCATCAAACTGCTCTTTCCATTGGTGTTTCTGATCTTGCCGGCGTTGTTTGCCGTGGCCATCGGTCCGGCAGTTCCAGTCTTGCTGCAGACTTTGGTCAATGTGCCCTAGTAGCGCGGTGATAATCCGTGCAGGAGAGTGCGTAATATGAATGCCGACAGCTTTGGTGCTAGCCCGTCGAGTCCACGGTCCCAAGAACCGCAGTCACGTCAGGCGGATTCCCTTTACCAACAGAGCCTGCAGCTCTATCAGGACGGCCTGTGGGAACAGGCCATGGCTGGCTTTCAGGAAGTGCTACAACTGGACCCTCAGAATGCTGATGCCCAGGCACTCTTGGAGGACACTCAGCTAAAGGCGTCGCTGGAGACCAGCAAGCCCAAACCGAGGCGAGGAATGCCCAGGCTGGTGCGGGTCCTGGCCATCGCCTTGGCCGGCCTTGCCCTCCTGGCCTGCGGCGCGACGTCGGTGTACCTGGTGAACCAGCTCTACCTCGTGCCTCAGCAGCGGGCGGAGCGATATGCTCAGCAACAAGCCCAGCTCCTCGCTGATGCACAGAAGGCTATGGCCAACCGAGATTACGCCACTGCTGAAAGCCTCTACCGGACGCTGCTGGAACAGGATCCCGAGAACCCGATTGCCAAGACGGGCATCGAACAGGCGCAGGCCATTGCCGCGCTGGCGGGCCGCTATGATCGGGCCAAGCAGGCCATTGCCAGCCTGGATTGGGCTCAGGCGGAAGCCCTCCTGACGGATATCCTCCACGAAGATCCTCTCTACCGAGACGTTCAGCAGCAACTCCTGTACGTTCAGGAACAGATGAGGCTCTTTGAATTCTTGCAGCAGGCGGAACAATACTCGGCATCCAGCGATTGGGACCGAGCCATCACCGCCTTTGAGTCTCTGCGCAACCTGAACACTGAGTATGAAAAGCTCAAAGTCACCGATGGGCTCTTCGACTCCTTTCTGAGTCAAGGGGCAAAGCTAATCGAAGGCACCAGGGGGACCACCGATGCCGCGCAGGAGGCCAAGGCACTCTTCCAGAAAGCCCTCACCCTCCGCCCCCAGGACCCACGGGGCGTCCTGCAGATGTCTCTGGTGGATCGCTACCTGGAAGCCCAGGCCCGTTTGAGCCAGGGAGACAAGGCCGGCGCCCAAGCCGCCTTGGAGGCGCTTGTGAAGCAGCAGCCTGACTATGCCGGGGGCAACGCCGCGGCGTTGCTGCAGATGCTGACCGGTCCCATGACAACGCCTACGCCTTCCCTCCCGCCAGCCCCGTCACCTATGCCGACGGCGGCCCCTGTCCCCATTGCTCCAGGCGCCTCCTACCTGCAGCACTATGCAGATTTGGTCAGCAGAGGAGACGCCGGCCTCACCGCTGGAGACTATCTTCTGGCCGAAGACATGTATCAGCAGAGCATCTGGGCCGCTGCGCTCTGCGGCCAGGACTCGGCCAAGTGGCTTTTCGTAGCTCATGTTAAAGCAGGCACGGCCAACGCTCGCAACGGCCAACTGGCCACGGGGGTCGCCCGGATCCAGACGGGGATTGAGATCATCACCAAGAGCGCCCAGGCCATTCCCCCCGAATCCTACTCCACATACGTTGCCGAGGCAGAAGCTGCCGTTGGAAGAAACGACTTGAGGGGCGCACTGGCGTCCTACGGCCAAGTTGTCCACGTACTCAGCCGAAAGTGCCATTGCGGACTTGAGGATTGGAGCATATTGCCATGACGATCACCAACCGCCGCGCCACTCCCGAATTGGACGGCGTCGCCCTGGCAGCCGCCGGAATGGACATCAAGCTGGTGGCAAGGATCAGGGGAAAACTACTGGCTGCCCTTGATCCCCAACTGGACATCACCAACCCGGGGCTCGTGCGCAGGAACATCGAGCAGATGTTTCCCCGGGTATTGCTCAGCGAGAACATTGTCATCAGCCGCCCCGAGCGAGACCGGCTCTACAACCAGGTGACTGCGGAGATACTGGGCTTCGGGCCCATCGAACCCCTCTTGCAGGACAACAGCGTCAGCGAAGTGATGGTGAATGGTCCCCACGACGTCTACATCGAGCGTCAGGGGCGAATTGAGCGCACCAGTGTGACCTTTGAGAATGATGAGCATCTCCTGCGCATCATTGACCGGATTCTGGCGCCACTGGGCCGTCGAGTGGACGAGTCATCGCCCATGGTGGATGCACGTTTGCCCGACGGCTCCCGCGTCAACGTGATCATTCCTCCCGTGGCGCTGATGGGGCCAGCCCTCACCATCCGCAAATTCGCCCGGATTCCCTACACCGTTGATGATCTCGTGCGCTTTAGCACCTTCACCGCCGACTTTGTCATCTTCATTCGCGCCTGCGTGCAAGCGAGAATGAACGTTTTGATCTCCGGCGGCACCGGGTCAGGCAAAACCACCATGCTCAACACCTTCTCGGCCTTCATCCCTGCAAATGAACGTATCGTGACCATTGAGGATGCCGCCGAACTGCAACTCAAGCAGGAACACGTAGTCAAGCTAGAGGCGCGGCCGCCTAACATCGAAGGCAAAGGAGCCGTCACGATTCGGGACCTGTTAATCAACGCCCTGCGTATGCGGCCCGACCGCATCGTCATCGGCGAGGTTCGCAGCGGAGAAGCTCTCGACATGTTGCAGGCCATGAACACAGGACACGACGGAAGTATGAGCACCATCCACGCCAACTCGGCTCGTGACTCCCTGCACCGCCTCGAGACCTTGGTGCTTATGGCCGGCATGGACCTCCCCCTGCGAGCGATTCGGGAGCAGGTTGCTTCTGCGCTGGACGTGGTCGTCCAACTCGAGCGCATGCGTGATGGGGTGCGCCGAGTCGTTCAGGTGGCAGAGGTGCAGGGGATGGAGGGCGAAGTGATCGTCATGCAGGACGTCTTCCGCTTTGAGCAATCAGCGATGCAGGACGGTCACGTTATCGGCCAGCTAAAGCCCACTGGAATCCGCCCCAAGTTCGCGGACCGCATTGAACAAGCCAACATCAAGATACCGCCGCACCTCTTTGGGGGCAACCTCAATGTCCTGAATCAACGCAGATGACTCGGCTCTACAACGTCACCCGGAACCAAACACTGGTGGACGACCTGGAGATTGCCGAGAGCGTGTCCGCGCGCAAGCGCGGGCTGCTGGGCCATCCCCCCCTGAGCCTGCGGGAGGGCATGCTGATTCGGCCTTGCCGCTGGATCCACATGTTCGGAATGAAATTCGCCATCGACGTCGTTTACCTGGATCACCGCGGCAAGGTGGTAGCCTTCACCGAGTCCATCGCGCCCAGGCGCATCGATCGCCCCGTTCTTAACGCCCACTCGGCAGTGGAAATGGCAGCCGGCGCCATCCGGCATCACGGCATCCGCAAGGGCGACGTCCTCGAGGTACGGGAGTAAATCCTGGGGTAAAGGATGACGCCTAGGATACCCTAGGTTCATTCGGATGCGCTGGGTTGCCCATCAAAGCCTATCGGCTCCCTATGGCGTCCTGCGCAATCGGGAAGCCTTGGACTGTATGCACACCTGGTTCCGTGAACGAGACGTCGGTCGCCCCGATTCCATGGTCACCACAGCCCCCCCATCTGCGGGGCACACTCCTTGGTTTGTCGGGAGTGGTCTGGGAGCCTACAATCTGCCGGACTTGACGCACAGATGAGAAGTTGAACGGGGGACCATGGGCACCTCTGCGGGAGTAATTACAGGCATCTTGGACTGGCTGCTGGCTTGTCTGCCCCTGATGGTAGTGCTGGTGTTGATGCTGCGCTTCCATTGGGGAGGTGCACAGGCCGGGATCGCTGGTTGGGTGGCGGCCCAAGGCGTGGCGGCACTGCGTTTTGGCGCTGGGCTGTCCGTCCTGGTGTACGCTCAGGCCAAGGGGCTGCTCCTCACCCTCTATGTGCTCTACATTATTTGGGGCGCTCTGGCCTTCTTTCGCGTCACGGAGGCAGGAGGCGCGGTGCGGGCCATCGGCGCCGGGTTGCCGCGACTGACCCCGGATAGATCCTTTCAAGTGCTCCTGCTGGGATGGATCTTTGCCCCCTTCCTCCAGGGGGTGGGAGGCTACGGTGTGCCCATCGCAGTGACTGCACCATTGTTCGTGACCCTTGGCTATGCCCCTGCCCTCGCAGTCGTCATCCCCTCCATCGGCCATGCATGGTCGGTGTCCTTCGGCTCCCTGGGAGCCTCGTTCTATGCCCTCATCGCGGCTACAGGGCGTACCGCGGCCGAGTTGGCGCCTGCCGGCGCAATCTTCTCCGGAATTACCTGCCTAACCAGCGGCGCCCTCGTTCTGCTGGCCGCGGGCGGCTTGCCCTATCTTCGCCGTCGCTGGCTCACCGTCGTGAGCATCGGTACGGTGATGGCCGTGGTTCAATACCTGGTCCTAACCCGCGGGCTGAGCACGCTGGGCAGTATGCTGGCAGCGCTGTCAGGGCTAGCCGTGGCTGTTGTGTGGGCTGCACTGCAGCACGGAAGAAGGATGGCAGGAAAGCCTGATCCTGTACGCGCCGATTCCTGTGAATCGGCGGCTGTCGGGCTCAACGGCGGCGCCAGCCAGCTTCCCCTGCGCTGGGCAATCTTGCCCTATGCTTTGCTCATCGCGATTGTGTTGTCAGCCAGCCTCATCGAACCAGTCGGCGCCTTCCTGGGACAAGTCGTCGTCAAGGTGCCCTTTCCCGAGCTGCGCACTGCCCATGGTTGGGTCACCCCCGCAGGCACCGGGCGCACCATCGACATCTTTGGCCACGCGGGCGCTCAGCTCTTGTATGCTGCCTTTCTCACCTATGCCTTGCTGCGAGCCGGCGGGTTTGTGGGAGCAGGTGCTGCCAAGAAGATTGCTCAAGCAGTGGTCAAGGGAGCCACGACGTCCAGCCTCGGCATCGCCGCCATGGTGGGCATGGCAGCTACGATGGAACATGCCGGGATGACCAGTCTGATGGCCGAGGGCATTGCCCGAATCGCAGGACCCGCCTTCCCTCTGGTATCTCCCTTTATCGGTATGCTTGGCGCATTCATGACGGGCTCCAACACCAATTCCAACGTAATCTTTGCCAATCTGCAGCAACAGGTGGCCGCCCTCATTGGCGTGAACGCGCTGACCATCCTGGCAGCCCAGACCACGGGCGCCGGCATTGGGTCGATCTTTGCTCCGGCCAAGATCATCGTCGCGTGCAGTACGGTCAACCTCGGCGGAAGAGAGGGAGACGCTCTGGGCCAGACGCTGCGCTACGGGATAATCATGGCCATGGTGTTGGCGCTAGCTGCCGCCGTGGGCGTGTATGTCGTTGCCCGCTAGTCCTGCTGTTCCTGGTCTACACCGAAGAGCACACCCGATTCGTGCTTGAGAGCCTCGATGATCATACGGCGCGCCTCCCAGAGACGATCACGGGTAGGCCGGTCGCGAGCCACCAGTACGTTGCGCGCGCCATGATTCAGGCACAAGTCACCCACAGTTTCCAGGTCAGTTTCTACTATTCTGGTCGATATTACACCCCACGAAAAGTCGGTTGTCACCCCTCCACAAGAGGGGACTGCAGCCCGCTGGTGACACAGCCAGTGCCGAGTTTGACTTTTCGCCTCAGCCGGGGCAAACACAGTGGAGCACCGTCTTTCTGACCCGCACGGACAACATGGAAACGGAGGCACCATGCAAGCATTGGACCCCGGTACTGCGATAATCGAGCCAAGCTACCCCGTTGTGGCCGGCGCTTACACAACCATTGCCCTGACCTACACCGCAGGCCATCCCATTGACGACTCGGGTTACCTCAAGATTGCTTTCCGGCAAATGGGCGACTTTGGGACGCCGCAGTTCGCCGACCCCAGTGCCGCCAACTATTGCAGCATTCAGACGACAGCCCATTGTCGCATCGAGCCACGGTGGGATAACAAGGGTCATACCCGTCCGTGGAGCCGCGCCCTCTTCCTGAAGGTTACCCAGGGCTACGTGGACCGCGACGACAGGATTACGGTCACCTTCGGTGACCGCTCCGGCGGTTCGCCGGGCTGGCGAATGCAAACATTCTGCGAACACACCTTTGAGTTCAAGGTGCTAGTTGACCCCATCGCCACATACGAGTTCAAGGAACTGCCCACATCACCGACCATCCGCGTCGTCGCTGGACCAGCGGTGCGCGCCCTGTGTATCGGTCCGTCCCACACACTGGCGGGAAAGCCCTTCACCTACCATCTCAAGTTGGAGGATCGCTGGGGCAATCCCACTGCCTGTCCCCAGGAGATTGTCCATTCGGGGTTCTCTCAGGCAGGCATCCAGGCGATTACCGCCGAGGATGAAACCACCGGTCTGGTTGCCACCAGCAATCCCATCGTGGTCCTGGCTAGCGAGCCCGCACTGCGTCGGTATTGGGCTGACTTTCACGGACAATCGGAGGAAACTGTCGGCACCAACAGCATCGAGGACTACTTTGCTTTCGCTCGGGACATGGGGCTGCTGGACATCGCTGCTCACCAGGGGAATGACTTTCAGGTATCCGACGACTTTTGGCGCGAAATCAATGAAACCACTCGCCGCTTCAATATCCCAGGCAAATTCGTGACGTTCCCCGGCTACGAATGGAGCGGCAATACGCCCTTGGGCGGCGACCGAAATGTCTATTACTCCCACGAGGGCGGCACGATCGTTCACAGCTGTTACGACCTCCTGCCGGGAAAGACTTCAACCCATCCCATTGCCCTCACGGCGGCAGAGTTGTTTGAACACCTGTCCAAGACCGTGCCCGCATCCAGACCAGAACGTGAGACGGTCAAGAACAGCGACCCGCCCCAGGCCTTTGCTTGGGCCCATGTGGGAGGGCGCTATGCCGACATGGTGATGCACCATCCAGAGGTGGAGCTGGCAGCAGAGGTACACTCCAGCTGGGGTACTTTTGACTGGCTGGTAGAGGATGCCCTTGTGCGCGGTCAACGCATCGGCATCGTCGCCGGATCCGATGATCACAAAGGCCGACCGGGTGCTGCCTACCCCGGTGCGGGTGAGTTTGGATCGCTGGGAGGTCTCACTTGTGTGCTGGCCGAACGGTTGGACCGGCCGAGCGTTCTGGACGCCCTCCGCAAGCGCCACACGTACGCCACAACCGGCCACCGTCCCTGGATTGACCTGCAGCTGGTCACGCCTGACGGCCGGCAGGCCATGATGGGAGATATCGTAGAGTCAGGCGGCGGCACGCCGGAGATCTCTCTTCACGTCATCGGCACGGCCCCCATCGAGAGCGTCGAGGTACACAACGGTCTTCAGTTGGTGCGCAAGCTGCGTCTGTGTACCCCCGGGACCCTGGGCACCAGGGTCAAGGTGACCTGGAGCGGCGCAGAGGTCAAGGGCCGCGGCCGCATGAGCCGCTGGGACGGATGGCTTGAAGTGAGTGGCAACGCCATCCTGTCCTTCCAGCCTATCAACTTTTGGAACGCCGACCAACCCATCGAGCAGCTGGAACCGGGCCGCCTGCAGTGGAGATCGGTCACTACGGGAGGCCTGGCCGGGGTGATTTTGACGCTGCGGGAGCCCTATGCCGGCTCGCTGAAGGTGCACACGCCTCACGTCCAAGCCAGCTGCTCACTGCGGAAAAAGCTCTATACACCACGGGAATGGGAGTGCGGTGGCCTCCGAAAGCGCCTTTCGATATTTCGGCTCCCCAGCGTGTCGGGATCCCACGAGTACTCCTGCACCTTGCCGTTGCCCCACCTGCGACCGGGCGATAACCCCGTGTTTGTGCGGGTAACTCAGGAAGACGGCCACGTGGCATGGACCAGCCCGGTGTACGTTGTCCGCGAGTGACCGTTGTCCGCCGCCAGACCAACCTGCCTAGTAGTTGGACCGCCCACCTGAAAGGTCGTAGCACGCGCCGGTGGCAAAGCTGGCCTCTTCGGAGACCAGGAACTTGACCAGAGCTGCGACCTCCTCCGGCCGTCCGATGCGGCCCATCGGGATGCGTGCCAGCAGGGGAACCAGGTCCTCCTCCGGCATAGCCATGACCAGATCGGTGGCAATGACCGTGGGCGTTACCGAGTTCACCCGGATGCCAAAGCGGGCGACCTCACGCGCGACTGATTTCGTCAAGCAGATGATAGCCGCCTTGGCAGCGCAATAGGCTGCTGAGTAGGGGTTGCCTTCTTTGCCAGCGACAGAGGCCATGTTGACGATGCTTCCAGATCGCCGTGACTTCATGTGCGGGATCACGGCCTGACAGCACAAGAAGGTGCCCTTAAGGTGAACTGCGATGACCCGGTCCCACTCCTCCTCCGGCACCTCCTCAATGGGCCGATCGGAGCCAATGACACCCGCATTGTTCACCAGAATGTCCATCTGCCCAAAGCCCTCCAGGACAGCCGAGACCATGGCCATAACCTGTGTCTTGACGGAAACATCGGTCACCGTGACCATCGCGCGGCGACCCAGCGCCTCCACTTCTCCAGCCACGGCGGTTGCTGCCGCCAGGTCAATATCTGCAACCACCACATCCGCACCGTCAGCAGCCAGCCGCCGCGCAACCGCCCTGCCAATCCCTTTGCCGCCACCCGTAACGATAGCGACCCTCCCTACCAGATCACTGGCCACGCAGTCCTCCTCTGTGCCTGTTTCGCCACACCTTCCAGCACCAGACTGACGCATCCTGCTCAGCAGGAGCCCTTGCTATTCCCGCCGATCAGCCATACCTTTGTCCCTGAGCAGTTCTAACGAACTCCTCTTTCACCGCGCGCATCAGCTCGCCGTCCAACCACAGGTCGAGAGCAGTCGCAGCCATCGCCTTGGCTCCGATCAGCAAGGCAGACCGAGCCGGTTCCGCGCATGCCGCTGCCGCAAACTCCCGAGTGTGACCAGCTACCTGCCCTCCCACGATTCGGATGAATGGGTGGATGGAAGGCACCTCCCACGAAACGTTGCCCATGTCCGTAGAACCCAGTCCTGGGTCCAGCGGATCGATGTGCATCCCCAATGTCGCGAGGTGTCGCGTAAAGGCCTCTGAAAGGGCATGGTTGGGCAGAACCGCCTGGCAGTCATAGCCGACAGTCTCCCACTCCAGCGAGGCGCCTGTTGCCAAAGCTGCTCCCCGAGCACAGCCATGCAGCTTCTCAACCAATTCGTCGCGGTAGGCATTCTGTGCGGCGCGCACATAGAACTGAGCTGCCGCCCGTTCGGGGACAATGTTGGGACGAAGCCCTCCTTCAGTGACGACTCCGTGAACACGAGCGCCATCCTGGATATGCTGGCGCATGGCATTGATCCCATTGAACGTCTGGATTACAGCATCCAGGGCGTTCACGCCCTTATCAGGGTGCGATGCGGCATGCGCCGGCTTGCCGTGGAAAATGGTGTCACGCTTGGCGATTGCCAGGCCGGCCAGTTCCACCGCAGTATAGCTTGCCGGGTGGACGATCAACGCGGCATCGATTTCCCGAAAGAGGCCGGCCTGCGACATGATGATCTTGCCTCCCCCGCCTTCTTCGGCCGGACTGCCAAAGACCACCAGGCGGCCGGGCAAGAGATCCTTGACAGCAGCCAGGCCCAGCGCCGCTCCCAGAGCCATGGTGGCGATGAGGTTATGTCCACAGGCATGGCCGATCTCGGGCAGCGCATCGTACTCAGCAAACACTGCTACTGCCGGACCTGGCTGCTCGGCAGGGTGCACCGCGCGGAAGGCCGTCGCCAGCCCAGCCACGCCACGATCCACGCAGAAACCAGCCTCCTCCAGTGCGGCCGTCATCCACTCGGCGGCCTGATGCTCCTCAAAACCCAGCTCTGGATGGGCATGGATGCGTAAGGCCAGGTTCCAAAGCTGCGAATCCAATTGGTCGATCGCCTGCCAGACCGCACCTGGATCAGGCATGATCAGCTCTTGGCCCCCCTCACGCTGGCCTCAAACTCGTCCTTGGCCGCCTGGGCCAGAGCGGTATCGGTCAGGAGATCGAGACACGTGGCTGCGACGGCCTTCGCCGCCGCAATCATGGCTTCACGAGCGGCGGGAGCACAAGAGGCTGCGGCAAACTCACGGGAATGGCCAGGCACGACGCCTCGGCCCTGCTCAAGGATTCGTATGTAGGCATGAATGGCGGGCACTTCCCATGAAATGTTCCCCATGTCGGTGGACCCTAGACCGGGCTCAGGCGTTTCGATAGGATAACCCAGTTCCTCGATGTGGCGGGTAAAGGCCCCAGCGATCACTTTGTTGGTGTTCATCGTCTTGTAGTCAACGCCCACCTTCTCGAAGGTGAGCGTGGCACCTGTGGCCAGTGCCGCACCCTCAGCGCAATGGCGCAGCTTTTCCACCAACTCATCGCAGTAGGCATTGTCCAAGTCGCGCACGTAAAAGAGCGCCGCTGCCGTCTCAGGCACGATGTTGGGCTTCAAGCCGCCGTCGGTGATGATACCGTGGATCCGCGCGCCATCACGGATGTGTTGGCGCAGTGCATTGATCCCGTTAAACGTTTGAATGACGGCATCCAGCGCATTGATGCCCTTATCAGGATGCGAGGAGGCGTGGGCCGGCTTGCCTTTGAAGGAGATCTCAATCTCACTGCGAGCGAGCGCGCCGCGCTCAACCACCGTGTAGGACGAGGGGTGCACCATCATCGCCGCATCAATGCCCTTCAGATAGCCGGCCTTAACCAAGTACTCTTTCCCGCCACCCCCTTCCTCTGCAGGACCGCCGAGTAGAACCAACGTGCCCGGCAGATCCTTCTTGCATTTGGCGAGTGCCAGCGCTGCGCCCACCGCAATCATGGCGATGAGGTTGTGCCCGCAGGCATGCCCGATTTCAGGGAGAGCATCGTACTCTGCGACGATGGCAACGGCCGGACCCGCTGCCTGCGCCGGGTGGGTTCCTACGAATGCTGTGGGCAGATTGGCTACTCCGCGCTCGACCTGAAAGCCATCCTGCTCCAGGGCATCGGCCAACCAGGCTGCTGCCTGGTGTTCCTCAAACCCCAGCTCGGGGTGAGCGTGGATTTTCAGGGACATGTCCCAGAGCGAATCAGCCATGCCATCGATCGTCTGCCAGACCTGGTCACGTAGTGTCATCGCGTTTCTCTCCTATCAGGATGTGTATCGATCCAAACATCTGGGCCTATTCACGCCGCACTATGATTGTCGAGTGCGGGCCTCACAGTTGGATAGCTGCTCGATCACCTTGATCACCGCCGAATGATCCAATTCACCCCAACCATTGGCCAACATGGCGCTGAACAACTCGTGCGCCAGAGCCGAGGCGGGCAAGGAGCATCCAAAGGCCCGTGCGGTCTCGCGGATGATGTTCAAGTCCTTGTAGTGAAAACGGCTGCGAAAGCCTGGCTCAAAATCACCGTTGATGATCCGGGGGCCGCGTACGTCCATAACGCGGGTCTGAGCGTAGCCAGCGCTGAGCACCTTAACGATGATCGCTGGATCCACGCCCGCCTTTGCTCCCAGCACCAGCGCCTCAGCCATACCGATAAAGTTGAGGGCCACCTGGATTTGATTGCACGCTTTGACGGTCTGCCCGGCACCCGACGGACCACAGTAGGTCGCCGTGCCCAATAGCTTGAAGAGGGGGGCGGCCCGCTCAAAAGCTGCGGCATCCCCTCCCACCATGATGGACAGAGTGGCCTTTTTAGCCCCGACATCCCCACCAGAGACGGGGGCATCCAGCATGGCGCAGCCCTTGTCCGCAGCAGCCTTGGCCACTTTCATGGCGGTAACCGGCGAGATGCTGGACATGTCGACGAGCAGCATGTTGGGCCGCACGCCGGCCAGCACACCATCCGCCGCCAGGCAGACCCTTTCTACGTCTGGCGAGTCAGGAACCATCGAGATGACCACATCGCTGTTCTCCGCCACCTCCCGACAGGAGGCAGCCCCCTTGGCCCCCAGGGCTACCACCGCATCGACTTGAGCTGGCATGATGTCATAGACAACCAGCGAGTATCCGCCGTTCAGAAGATGCCCCGCCATGGGAGTACCCATAATCCCCAGCCCGACAAACCCGATCCTCTCCTTGCTTCCCATCCCTGAGCCTCCGTATGTATGGTATCCGATCCTGGCCTCTAGTCCGCCAATGAAAGCACCCGCAACACTCCGGGATTGGCCACGGTTTGAGGTCTCTTGCCCGTCAGCACACGTACTACTTCTTCCGCTGCCATGTTGGCCTCATTCTCATACGCCTCAAAGGTACATGAAGCATAGTGCGGGGTAACCACCACATTGTTCAGCTCCAGCAAGGGATGATCGGCTGGGAGGGGTTCCTGATCGAACACATCCAGCCCCGCCCCAGCTAGCCATCCCTCGCGCAGGGCTTGGAGCAGAGACGCCTCATCCACCAGGGCTCCGCGTGCGGTATTCAGCAGAAAGGCCGTCGGCTTGCACTGACGAAGCTCGTCTTCTCCAATCAATCCCGTCGTCTCAGGGCTGAGGAGAACGTGCAACGTAATCACGTCGCTCTCCCGCATCAAGGTCATCAGATCGACCGGCACTGCTCCCGCTTCAAGGACATCGCCATCGGCAACGTAGGGGTCGTGAACCAGGATTCGCACATCAAAGCTGCTCAGTTTCTTGGCGACCTTGCGCCCAATGGTTCCAAATCCAACGATGCCCACGGTCTTGTGCATCAGTTCGCTGCCCAGCTTGCTCAGGTCCCGCCAACGGCCTCGCCGCAATTCAGACGATGTGATGTACAGCCTCTTGAGCAGCGCCAGAGCCAGGGTGATGGTATGCTCTGCCACGCTGTCAGAATTGGCGCCAGGTGTGTACGACACGACAACGCCGTGCTCCGTGGCGGCTGCCAGGTCTACGTTGTCCGCGCCCGGCTTGGAGCCGTACTTGACCACAGCTTTCAGTTTGGGCGCCGCTTCGATGACCCGGCGAGTCACGTGATGCTGTGAAGTAATGATCAGCGCATCCACGTCGCCCAACTCCTGGCAAAGTCGTTCTTCGGTGTACTTGATTCGAGGATCACCAACCCGAACGTGAGCAATCGCTTCGAGCAATCGGTGGGAAGGCTCCCACTCTGGCTCTGGAATAAACACCGTGAGAGACTGGGCCATGTTCGAGCGCTCCCTGTATGTTTTGTTGGATGAGCACCGATGACACAGTGGCCATCGTCGGCGGTCCTGCCTGCGCCACGTCAAGGTGGCCCCATTGCCGCACTTGCTGCCAGTGCCCCGCTCAGTACCACTCCATTGTACCACACGCTGCTCCTGGAGCGCCACATCTAATCCGTGCTTGAGTGGCCACCAGCGCGGCGGTAACGTTGTTCAACTGCAACGCCCCTTGATAGAGGCAAGCCAGTCTATACAGCCGACATCCGCATTCGGCCTTCGGACATCCGCCGCCGGGGCACAGAATTGGCGTACATCCCCATCCCACGTATACTACCCGCGGTGCCACCCACCCTGGAGGTCTATCGGGAGCTCGGAAAGGTGTGCCTTTGGATCCCTTCACAGTAGCGATTCAGGTTGCTCGCGAAGCAGGCGAGGTGATCATGGAGAGATTCCGCCTTCCGCACCACGTGGGCTTCAAGGGTCCTTCGGACGTCGTCACCGAGGTGGACCGACTGGCGGAGGATCATATCGTAAGTCAGCTTTTGGCGGCCTTCCCATCCCACCAGGTGCTGGCAGAAGAGGGACACCACCCGACCAGCACCGACGCTCCTTTGTGGGTCGTGGATCCCCTGGATGGCACGCGTAACTATGCGCGGGGCGTCCCCTTTTTCTGCGTCAGCATCGCTTTGCAGGTTGCGGGTAAGACAGTCCTCGGGGTCATTCACGATCCTATCCATGACGAAACCTTTTCGGGGCGGCTAGGAGAAGGGGCCGAACTCAACGGTCATCCGCTCACCTTCTCGCGTAAGCCCAAGCTGGAAGAATCCATCGTTGCCGCCGGGAGTATGCCTGCCCGCAATCCGGCCGATCGTAACCTGGCCCTGCCGATCTACATGCGCGCCCGACCATTGGTCGAGGCCATTCGCATGAGCGGCTCCGTGGCACTGAACCTGGCCTACGTCGCCTGCGGCCGTTGGGACATTTCCTTGAGCGACAACGTGCACCCGTGGGATGTCCTGGCAGGCGCGCTTCTGATAGAAGAGACGGGCGGTGTCGTCAGCGAGCTTGGCGGCAGACCCCTTTCTCTGACCTCCCGGGACATCCTTGCGGCGAACCAGACCGCTTTTCACCACCGCATGCTGCAACTGGCGCAGCAGGTCATGAGCGAGCGCGCGGCCACCGGCCCGTAGCACGCAAGAGTGCTGGTCGCTGCATTCGCCAGAAACCCTACCCTGATGATCGTCAATTCCGACTGGAAGGAAGCCTATGAATGCCCTGGAAGTCGCAGTAGCAGCTGCCCAATTGGCTGGCGCTCGGATCCGCGCCGATTTTGACCGGCCCCAACACGTGGGGTGGAAGGGGCGAGCCGATCCGGTCACGGAGACGGATCGCCAAGCCGAGGAACTGATTGTCGACACCATCCGTCAGTCGTTCCCCAACCACCGCTTCCTTTGTGAAGAAAATCACAAGGACGACGTCGCATCAGAATACCTGTGGGTAGTTGATCCCCTGGACGGCACGCAGAATTTCAGCCGGGGCATACCCTTCGTGTCCGTATCGATCGCCCTCGCCCACAATGGCGAGGCAATCCTGGGGGTGCTGCATGATCCCTTGCGCAACGAAACCTTTTGCGCCGAGAGGGGCAAGGGCGCTTTTCTCAATGGCCGTCCCGTGCGTGTCCAGCCTCCGGCTAGCCTGGGCGAGACCATGGTCTCGATCGGTGTCGTGTCGGCGCAGCGCCCGGAAAACCCTCGGCTCACACTACCGATGCACGCTGCTTTGTACCCAAACGTGGGATGGACACGAAGTTTTGGTTCGACTGCCCTGGAACTGGCCTATGTGGCAGGTGGGCGGCTTGACCTGGTCTACCAGGACAGGCTCAATCCTTGGGATATCCTGGCGGGCGCGCTGCTGGTACAGGAGTCTGGGGGAGTCGCCACGGACTTTGGCGGTCAACCCGTGACAGCACAGTCCTGTGGGATCATCGCCGCTGCCAGGCCAGCTTTTCACTCCGCCGCACTGCGAATCGCTCAGATCCTGGATTCTGGCGAGTCAGGACTGCTACCTGCGGCGCCTGGCTGCGTATAGTTCATGTGACGGTGCGTCGAGTACGCATTCGCAGTGCGCCCGTCAGGGGCAATTCCTGCAGACACAGTTTGGTGCAACCGGTGAACGATATACACTCACATGATAGGAGAGGAATGCGATGACCGACGAGAAGGATACCAGGGCATCCAGCGACAGCCAGCATTCGCAAACAACCAGCAAGTCCATTTGGGAAGAATGGACGGCACTCGGGCACAGCATCGAGTCCCAAATCCGGCGCGACGTTGCGCGATTGGCGGGTGCGCAGGAGAGTGACAACTGGGGTGCGATCGGGCGCAAAGCTGAGGCCAAGATCCGCGGCGAGCTGGCTCAGGGCGTAGGCGCCAAACCCGAGGCTACCTGGGAGGAGATTGGGCGCGCCACAGAGCACAAGGTGCGCACCGAGGCGGCGATCGGGCTGGGGGCTACGCCGGACGCTAAATGGGACGAGATTGGCCACCGCGTTGAGGACAAGATGAAGGCCGCCATCGGCGGGTGGGCGGGCGCCGCACCGACGGACGACTGGGGCACTGTGGGAAAGAAAGTGGGCACCAAGATACAGACTGCCGTGGAAGATGCGGTTAGGTCAGAGAAGAAACCAGCATCGCCAGGTGAAGGTTCGGAATCGCCCAAGGACGCACAGAGCTAGCCACACCTGTCGACTCGCTGGCACATTGGTGCGCGAGGCTGATCCCGCCAGACTCTCTGGCCCTTTGCATATGGACATCTGGCGTCACGGGCTAGTCCCAAAGCGGGGGCATCCCCGCCAGGAGGTGACCCATGCGCGACGTCGTCATTGTAGAGGCCTTGCGCTCGCCCACGGGCAAGCGCAACGGTCTGCTGCGCGAATTCCACCCCGTGGAGCTGGGCGCCACGGTTGTGCGGGAACTCCTCACTCGTACAGGGCTACCCGGGAACCACATTGACCAAGTCATCTTTGGCTGCGTGAGTCAAATAGGCGAGCAGGGCGCCAACGTTGCCCGACAGATCACGCTTCAAGCGGGCTTGCCCATGGAGGTCCCGTCAACGACGGTTGACTACCAGTGCGGTTCCAGCGAGCAAGCCGTTCACCTTGCTGCAGCGCTGATTCAGAGCGGAGAGGCCGACTGCATCATCGCTGGGGGAGTGGAAAGCATGAGTCGGGTGCCCATGGGCAGCAACTTTGCCAATGGGCCCGGAACGCCCTTCACTCCTGAAATCCAGGAACGCTACGACATCACCTCCCAAGGCATCGCAGCGGAACTCATCGCGGAACAGTGGCGCATTAGCCGCAGGGAGCTGGATGAGTGGAGTTTGGGCAGCCACACCCTGGCGGCCCGCGCCACGCAGGCAGGTTGGTTCAAAGACGAGATCGTCCCGCTGGCTTCCAGACTGGAGGATGGGACTCCTGTCACGGTGGTTAGGGACGAGGGCATCCGTCTCAACCCCTCTCTCGAAAAGATGAGCGCCCTCCAACCCGCGTTCAAGGAAGGGGGGGTGATCACTGCGGGCAACTCCAGCCAGATCTCCGACGGCGCCGCCGCGCTGCTAGTGGTGTCCGCCGACGTCGCGGCAATCATGGGCCTCAAGCCACTGGTGCGCGTGGTTGCCCAATGTAACGTGGGCGTGGATCCACACACCATGTTGACTGGCCCCATCCCAGCCACCCGCCGCATCCTGCAGAAGATTGGCTTGGGGCTTGAGGAGATCGACCTCATCGAGATCAACGAGGCCTTTGCTTCGGTGGTGCTGGCCTGGCAACGGGAACTGCAGCCGGACATGTCCCGGGTCAACGTCCAGGGAGGCGCCATCGCCTTGGGCCATCCCCTGGGAGCATCCGGAGCCAAACTGATGGTCACCCTGGTACACGCTCTGCAGCGCAGCCGGGGGCGCTACGGCCTGCAAACCATGTGCTGCGGCGGCGGCCTGGGCATCGCCACCATCTTGGAGAGGCTGGACAGCTAACCCTGTAGGACACTGCCTTCGCCGTCAGCTGCCAGCAACTCTAGCCGGCCACCGGCAGAGTAGAGCCTGCGTGGGGCATCACCAGCACCGAGCTGTCGGGTCCCATCTGTCCCTGTGCTCGTTGCAATGCTTCTTGAGCAATGGCAAACGGCTCCAACTTGGCCTCTTTCACCAGCAACGGATCGAGGGATGAGACCAGGAAGACCCTCACTCCACGCTTCAACACCTTGTTTATCGCCACCGCCACGTGGGCGCCGATCACGAACTGGGCCCTGAGGCGCCGGAATAGCTCATCGGGTGACGCACCGCTGGTAAGCCACTCGCCGAAACAGACCTGGCCAAGGCCGTCGCGGCACTCGCTCAGCAGTACCACGATCCCGCCATCGCGCACGGCGTGAGCAGCATTTTGCAGGGTTTTGTTTGTCTGGTAAAGGTTGATGTCCTTGGGCAGGCCGCCCGCGCTGGCCACCACGATGTCCGCCCTTGCTGCTATGGGAACGCGATACAGCTCATCCACTTTCCGGCAGGCTTGGCGATGGGCCAACGTGACATCTCCGGCCACCGCCTCGACGACCCGTTTCTCTCCGTCGAGCACAACGTTGTACAGGAATGAGGGCCCCAACAACCCCTCCGCTTCTTCCATGTCCTCGCGCACAGGATTCCCCTGCAGCTTGCCGGCCACGGCGCGCTCATCGATCATCATGCCGTGATTGGCCGTGAGGGTCTCCGGGCTGCAGACGCCTGGAAGGAAGGCCTTGGCGCCGCCCGTATAGCCTGCAAAGTAATGGTATTCCACGTTGCCGGTATACACTCGCAGGTCAGCCTCCACCACGGGCCGATACGCCCGCACTGGAGTCCCTCGCCGGGTTTGTCCGAGGCTGACAAAGTCATCGGTAGGCAGGTTCTCGCAGCGGATTCGCTGCCGCACCTCTTGCCCCACGATGCGCGAAATCTCCTCATCGGTCTGGGCCCGGTGGCTGCCCAGGGAGACCACGATTCGCAAGTTCTTATCTTGGGCTCCCGCTGCCGCCAACTCACTCAGCAGCAAGGGCAGCATGCGGGCTGTGGGACACGGACGGGTGACATCACTGACCAAGATGACTGTCTCGCCGCGCGCCAGGTCTCGTTCTCGTAGAGCTTGGGCAGCGATGGGCTCGGACAAGGCGCGGTGCAGCACGGCTCCTTCAGGTTCCGATCCCGCTGGCGGCAGGCGCTCCGTCAAGACGCGGGTGCGGTCGGCCGGTAACGAAACCCTCTGCGTTTGAGAGCCGTAAGCCAGATCAAACTGAAGCATCTATACCTCCAGGGGGACGAGAGCTCATTGGTCAATCTGTGGCGTGGTCATTATAGCTCAGATGCCGGCGGCAGCAATCCCATTCGCGTTCTGCGCAGTCGCCACAGGCTTGTGCTTCATCTCGCCTCAGCCCTTGTCAGCAGAACACACCGCCTTGGCCAGTTCCGAGCCGTACTTGCCTAGCTTGTGCTTCCCGATACCCTTGACCTGCTGAAGTTGCTCCGCCGATCGAGGACGAGCTGCGGCGATCCTCCGCAGGAGGGTGTCGTGGGCTATTATGAACGGAGGGATTGCTTCCTCCTGTGCCTTGTTCCTCCTCCACGCGCGCAGGCATTGGAAGAGCTCTTCATCCGCGGCGCTCAGCGCTGTGTCCTCCGGCTGTCGGAGCGAGGGATGCCCAACCGAGACAGCCCGCCGCGGAGGATGTGATGTAGGCCGATCCCGCTTATTGTTGGCCCTGGAATGCCTATCGGTTGCCCTGCGGACGGTACCTGACTGGCAGTTGTCGCACATCGAACAGTGCTCGACGACGCGGCCGCCAAGGTAGGCGCTGATATGTCCGTGCCGACACTTGTGCGTATTGGCGTATGCCACCATCTCCGCTATGCGGTGGTGCTGTACGTTGTCGTACTCGTCCAAGAGCGCTGTAAGGCGATGCCAATCATGCTCGGCGCCGGGCTTGAGCTGTAGCAGCAGGTCCCGTGCTGACGCTCGCAGCGACAGCAATCCCGCATCCCTCCAGGCCATCAGCCGGTCCTCGACGATCTGTGGGTCCAGGCCAGTCTGGCACGCTAGGCTGAGGAGCTCACGGGTTACGGTTTGACCGCGCACCAGTCGCCCGGCACCGAAAAAGGCTCGCCATGCCTCATCGCCCCGCGTATCGTCCGCCACAGCACGGAGACTCACCGATCGGGGCAGATCAGGTCCGCGCTGGAGTAGACCCGCTTGCTCCAGCACGCTGATCGCAACCCGAACCGCCACTTCCTCGGCCTGAAGCTCGCGCCGAAGGTCATCCACCACCACGCGGCCAATGCTGTCCTTGCCCAGTTGACTCCTGATGGCCGCATACACTGCCTCCATGAAACTTACGTGCAGCCCGTTCTGGTGCGCCCGTCGCGTGAGGGTGTTTCGGTCCGATGGCGCCCAAAATAGCACGCAGCGCGACGCCTGACCGTCGCGGCCGGCACGGCCGGCTTCCTGGTAATAGGCCTCCAACGAAGGCGGCAGGTGGAAATGCACGATGAAACGGATATCGGGCTTATCGATGCCCATGCCAAAGGCGACCGTGGCCACTACGATCCGCGTGCGCCCTATCATAAAGTCGTCCTGTACCTTCGCCCGGTTCTCGATGCCGGCGTGGTAATGGGCGGCTGAGATACCCCTCCGGCGCAACACTGTAGCCAGTTCCTCGCAGCGAGCTCGAGTATCGCCATAGACGATCCCCGCTCCAGCCTCGCCTTCACAAAGCGCAATGAGCCTGTCCACTTTCTCTCTCAGATTGCGCGCGCCAAACACTTCTAATCGCAGGTTCGCACGCACCACATCGCCGGCGATCACCCGCATGTGCCCCAGCCTCTGCAGGATGTCCTTTCGTACCCGCGGCGCCGCCGTGGCCGTCATTGCCAGCAGCGGCGGATTGCCCAGCTCCCGGCGAGCCTCGGGGAGATAGAGATAATCAGGGCGGAAATCGTGCCCCCACATGCTGACGCAGTGCACCTCATCGATCACGAGGCGGTTCACCCCGGTCTTTCTGAGGATGTGCACAAAAGTTGCCTGACGCAGACGCTCCGGTGCAGCATAGACCAGACGATACCGCCCCCGCTGGATATCCTGCAGCCGCCGCTCCAACTCATCGCCATGCAGGGAGCTGTTGATGGTGGTCACGAAAGCCCGCTGCGCTTCGGGCAGCTTGTCGATTTGATCCTTCATCAGAGCGATCAGGGGCGAGATGACCAGGGTCACCCCGGTCTCTGCAAGCAGAGCCGGGAGTTGATAGCAGAGTGACTTGCCTCCTCCGGTTGGGAAGACGGTTAGCACATCCTCACCCCGCAGTGCACAGGAGATGACTTCGGCCTGGCCTGGAAGGAGGCTCGAAAACCCAAAGAGCCGGTTCACTGCCAAGCGGGCGTAGTCACGCTCTTGCTCAGAGATGGGTACCGTTTCGAAGGAGTCCAGGCTGACGGTCGGTAGAGTGTGCATGATTCTGGGATCGCCTTCATCCTTCGGCATGGGCCTGGTCTCGTGCCCCTCTCCCGGTTCCTTGGTAAGGCTCTCCCGCAGTACTGCGAACTCGGCAGCATACCTCTGGGCCAATTCGGTCTCGATGTCGGTTACCCAGTTGGGCTCGCCACTGGCAACGAAATAGTCCCGCAACCTCCGCAGATACTGCACCGCAAGCGGGCTCTCGAAATCTCCACTCTGCCGCAACCGCACAGCGTAGGCGCTGGCGGCCACCCAGTCACCCTTGGCCTTCTGAAGGGACATCATACCCAGCAGATACCCACGGCTGTCCGGGCTGATGTCGTGAATATGACGATAGGCACTGAGAGCCCCCTCATAATCCCGGGTTTCCAGGCAGAGGTCGCCCAGCAGCATCCATGCGCTAGCGCCATTGGGCGTGAGCTGCGCTGCTTCCACAGCGATCTGCTGGGCCGATTTCAGGTGCCCTTCCGCCCGCAAGAGGCGAGCCTCCAGCAGCATCGATAGCACTGAGGCTTTCCGTTTCTTACGGCAACCCAGCGCCTTCTCGGCCTCAGCAAAGTCTCCCTTGTTGAGGAACATCTCCACTTGAGCGTCAAGAAAGGGGAGCAGGGGCCTCCTCGTGATGAGCGCTCGCAGGACAGCGTCCAAGTCGGCATCTGCCTGCCACGAACGGAGGAACTGCACCAGCTTTTGCTGCAGGCGATACGGCAGTTTTGTCACTTGGCCAGGACTCAACCCGAGACCCGTCAACACGCCTTCAGCCATAGAGATTCCTCCACGCGACACCACACGGGTGAGAGGTGCCCATCCTACACAGCCGCATAGTCCAGTGTCACAGAATAGTCCGGCACCACATGGACGCCCACAACCAGAAGCCAGTATTCCCCCTGGAAGCCTCGGCTGAGTCCCAATGCCAGAAAGAGGTCGTTGGCCGCCAGGCGTTCCAGCAGCTGGCCGCGCGTCAGCGTCAATTCACTCTCCACATCACCCAACCACGCGCGCCCTTGAGCGCGCCACTTGATATCGGTGACCGTCACTCCACGAGGGGAAGCAGCGGCCGCATGTTCGACTCCAGCAATCCGAAATCCAAGGCGTGCATCGTACTTGCCTGAGTAACGGTCCAGGTGAAAGTGCGCCCAGACTTCATCGGGGTGGACGAGGCAGAGGGAGCGCGTGTGTCTCAACATCACATCGGCCGGCTCGCGGTCAACATGATTGGCCAGGAGCCTAGCCCAGCGGTCGCCCTCCAGACGCCGCAAGAGGCGAGGGCGGTGGCGCACCCAGTCACAGATCCAGTCTTCGACGTGGGGCGGCTCAGAGCGAGGGCGGAGCATCTCGAGCTCGATCACATCCCCGCACTGAATCACGCGGCCGGAGCGGTCGGTCAGGTCACCAAGCTGCAGGGAAGAATGCTCTTTCACCGGTCGCACCCAGCGAAGGCAACTCACCGGATCTCGCTGCGAACAGAATCCCGCCGTGCACAACCCGGAGCGCATCCTCGTGAACGCCAGGATCAGGATCTCTTGAGCAGGCATGGCGTACCCTCCTGAACCCGTCAGCCCAATGGCAGCAACCCCATGCTATAGGTGAACGATGTCCAATCCCGGCAGGCGCGTCGCCCACCACTCAGCCACCAAGCGACGGTGGCAGCGCGCCGGGTCAGCTTCGTAACACATCAAGCACGGAGCACGATACGCGGCGAGGATTTCCCGCCCGGCAGCCTCAGGCGAACGCAATTGCAGTAGTTGGGAAAAGCGCTGTACATACAGGTCCCAGTCGGGCTCCTGGCGATAGGCGTCGAGGATTTCCGGGGTGGGCGCCAGCTCGGGGCGATGTTCATAGGCCAGTCCAAAGCCCTCCGCCAGCAGAAAGGCGAGATCATCCTTCTTGGTGTAGCCAACCAGCGCAGAGGTGTTGCGCAGGCGGACATCAATCACCGCGTCCACGCCTGCATTGCGCAACAGGTGGATGAACTCCCGCAGAGAGCGTCGTTCGTGGCCGATGGTGAACAGGGTGGGCACGGTTGCTGCTCCTTTGCCGACTGCTTACTGTTCGGGCACCAGGTTGGCCGCTTGACTGCGCTATCAGAACAAGGTCAGCTGCTTGGGTTGAGGTTGCTCCTCTACCACTGTGGAATCCGGGCGAATGTGAAGAACGCGCGCCCCATGCTCCAACAGGGTCGGCGTAATGAGGTGCCACCGGTGGCACTTGGTGTGATCGCCCTCACTGCACATCACCGCCACGCGCTGGGCGCTCGCCAGCCGCAGCAGTTTGTCAATACCTGCGAGGTACACCGGACTCTTGGCCACAAGATCATAGTCAGGCACCTCATCGTCCCCCTCATACAGGCTACGATCCGTTGGCCGCCCGCCAAGGGAATCCCCCATGTACAAATAACGAATGCCCGCGCTCTGCAGGCTGCGCGACAGGCTTTCTCGATTGTGTTGAGGAACCCACTGGCTGTAGGGCTGGCTGCGAACGTCAATAACCAACGTAACCTTGTGCCGGTTCAGAAGCTGGATCAGCTCCGCCATCGGGTGATCGCTGTGGCCTATGGTGAAAACCTGCAAGATGCCAATCGTCATAGCACGCGCAACCTGCCAATCTGTGTATCCCATTGTATACCATAACGTCAGGGGCGCCAATCGTTCTCCAATACCGCAGCTTTCTGCTGGCGCCGGTCACCTTTGGCTACCCCCCCATCCAGTCGTCCTACGATTCCAGCTTGTGCTTGCCAGTCTCTGAGCCGATTCCCTCTCTTTGACAATCTACGGCAGCTATGCTAATATGGCGCCGTCATTCAGAAGAATATGCCAAGATAACTCTTATCCAGAGGGGTGGAGGGACCGGCCCTTTGAAGCCCCGGCAACCGATCGGAGTTGAGGAGATGGCGAACTGCCGCTCATCAAATCCCGTAGCGGTGCCAAGTCCGGCAGGCCAAATGGGTGTACCAGTGGTTCCGTGGCCTGATAGATGAGAGGGAAGCGTGGACCTTCTCTCCCATCGGGAGAGATTTTTTGTGCCGATGATAGGAGATTCAATGCGCACCATTGAATGGGACGATGGTATCGTAAGGATGATTGACCAACTCCGCCTACCGCAGGAGACCGTCATCCTGGAGTACGCTGACTACCACGACGTCGCCGACGCCATCAAGACTATGAAGATCCGGGGGGCGCCCGCTATCGGAGCTGCTGCCGCATATGGCATTGCCCTCGCTGCGGTCCGCTGTACGGGCCATCAGAGAGATGATGTCCTGGCGACCGTCGCAAGAGCAGCCGATGTCTTGGGCAAGACCCGCCCCACCGCTGTCAATCTGTTCTGGGCCATCAAGCGCATGACTTCAGTAGCCTATGACCGCAAGTGGATCACGGCTGAGCAGGTGGTCCGTGCCGTGGTGCGGGAAGCGCAATTGATTGCCGATGAGGACGTGGAGACCAACAAGCGCATCGGGGCGTACGGGGCGGCTTTGATCGAAGATGGTATGAACATCCTCACCCACTGCAACGCCGGTGCGCTGGCCACCGTGGATTTTGGTACCGCCCTGGCACCCATACGAGTCGCTCATCAGGAGGGCAGACGTGTTCACGTCTGGGTAGACGAAACCCGTCCATTCCTGCAGGGCGCACGCCTAACGGCATGGGAGCTTCAGCAGGCAGGGATTCCGGCTACCCTGATCACCGACAACATGGCCGGTCACTTTATGTCCCGTGGAAAGGTGGACATCGTGTTCCTGGGCGCGGACCGCATCGCTGCCAACGGAGACGTCGCCAACAAGATCGGTACATACTCCCTGGCAGTGCTCGCCAAAGAGAATGGGATCCCTTTCTACTCCCTTGCCCCCACTTCGACTGTTGACCTGACCGTCCCGCGCGGCGCCAGCATCCCCATCGAGGAGCGAGACCCTGAGGAAGTCACCCGCTTCCGTGGCGTAGCCATTGCACCCGAGGGTTTTCCTGCCGCTCATCCTGCTTTTGACATCACCCTACACCGCTATGTAACGGGCATCATCACTGAGGAAGGCATCATCTATCCCCCATTTGGGGCCGGCCTCAAGCGCGCCAAAGCCGATGCCGAAGCAAAGCAAGGGGGTTCTGGTGCCTGAACCTTTTGTGCCCGGATGGATGGCCACCATGGCAGGCAGCCTGCCCCTGGCGCATCCGGCAACAGCCTGGGACTGGGTGATCCAGTATCTGCCCCATATCCCCGCCTGGCCGCAACTACCCCATCGCTCCTACCAGGAAAACATGTATGCCCAGTTCGCCCAGGGATTCCCAGGCATTGTCGTGGATCTCGTTGCGGAGCGGACATTCGTTGACCGTAACCGGAATCTGGAGCCTGGACTGGAACGCCTGTACCTGGCCTACCTTCAGAACGACCTGGAGTACGGCGCAATGTCCCCGGAGGAAGCCGCCGGGCTCTATCACCTGCTGGGCAGCGAAGGGCTGCTGATGACGCCTCCTGTGGCAATCAAGGGGCAGATCACGGGCCCAATCAGCTGGGGACTGACGGTCTCGGACGAAAACCGCCGGCCAGTGCTGTACGACGAAATCCTGGCCGATGCGGTGGCCAAGCACCTCAGGTTGCGGGCCAGCTGGCAGGAGCTTCAGCTCCAGTCATTCGGACCGCGGACCATTCTCTTTGTCGATGAACCTTACCTCAGCGCGTTCGGCTCTGGATACGTGTCGCTGGAGCGCGCCCAGGTTGTCAGTTTGCTGGAGGAAGTCTTTGCCGGCATCAGTGGACTCAAGGGCATCCACTGTTGTGGCAACACTGATTGGTCCGTGCTGCTGGAAACCTCGGTGGATATCCTTCACCTCGACGCCTTTGACTATGCCGAGTCGCTGGCGCTCTACCCAGAGGCCGTAGCGGGTTTTCTGGACCGCGGTGGGATCATCGCCTGGGGCATTGTTCCAGCAAGCCCCTCCGTGGAGGGCGAGACTGCAGAGGCGCTTGTTGATCGTCTTCACGAGGCGCTAGGTCTTCTCGTAGACAAGGGGGTTTCGCTGGACAAGCTTCTCAACGCGGGGCTGGTCATGCCATCCTGTGGAACTGGTTCTCTCGATCCAGCAACCGCAGAGAGCGTCCTGGAACTCACCGCCGCCGTATCTGCTGAGATGCGCACCCGTTACGTCACTACTGCCAAGGAGATCACGTCTTGAGCATTCTCGTCGTTGGATCAGTTGCGCTAGACTCTATCCAGACGCCCTTCGGGCAAGCCGATGAGGTCCTCGGGGGCTCGGCCACGTATTTCTCCGCTGCTGCGCGTTTGTACGATCAAGTCAATCTGGTCGCCGTCGTTGGTACCGACTTTCCGCAACACCATATCGACTTCTTGCAGACCAGGGGCGTCAATACCGCTGGACTACAGATTGCCGAGGGAAAGACCTTCCGCTGGACAGGACGCTACGGCTACGACCTAAACTCGGCGGAGACTCTCGACACCCAACTCAACGTGTTTGGCACTTTTCGCCCTGACCTCCCCGAGTCTTACCGTGACGCCGAATACGTCTTTCTGGCGAATATTGACCCCGTTCTTCAGTTGCAGGTTCTCGCACAGGTCCGCAAGCCGCGTCTGACGGCGCTGGACACGATGAATTACTGGATCAATTACCGCAAGGATGAATTGAGCAAGGCCATCTCTGCAGTAGACATCGTCCTCATAAACGAGGCTGAAGCGCGTCAATATGCCAACACTTTCAGCCTGATGCGGGCAGCCCGCAAGATCTTGAGTCAGGGGCCCAAAGCCTTGGTCGTCAAGAAGGGCGAGTACGGCGCCGTGATGTTCGCGAACGGCAACAGCCCCATCAACTCCTTCTTCTTTGCGCCCGCGTATCCCCTGGAAAAGATCAGCGATCCGACGGGTGCTGGCGATTCATTTGCCGGTGGGTTCATTGGTTACCTGGCTCGCCAGCAGAGCCTGGAGCCAGACGACATCCGGCGCGCCATCATCCATGGCAGCGTCGTGGCGTCTTATACCGTCGAGGACTTTGGCGTGTCACGGCTGGCTGAGCTAAACGCAGCGGAGATCACAACACGATACGAGGAATTCAAGAGATTCACCTGTTTCTAGCCAAGGCGTCAGTGTTTCAGGGCTGGTGTGCGCGGTCGTTGGTCGCGGCGAGGGCTTTCACCCAGTTCACTCCGCGCCCTTCAAGGTACAGGCTGCACAGACAGCTGTAGAGAGGGAAAAGGACGATGAGGAATATAACCGTAGAGAGCCTCCGCAATATCCCCGTGGAAGCCCAAGCCGTGGAGCTGGTGGAGCGCAAGGGACGCGGTCATCCCGACTCCATCTGCGATGCCATCATGGAAGAAATCTCTGTTGCCCTCTGTCGCGAGTATTTGAACACCTTTGGTCGGGTAGTACACCACAATATCGACAAGGGCATGCTAGTCGCCGGGAAGACCTCACCCCGGATCGGCGGTGGCAAGGTTGATGAGTCCATGCTGTTGGTCATGGGCGACCGCGCCATCTACGAGGTTCAGGGAAAGACGGTCCCCGTGGGCGATATTGCCGTGGCCACCGCCCACGACTGGCTGCGCAAGAACCTCCGATTTGTCGAGCCGCAGGTGCACATGCGGTTCCAGAACGAGATCAAGCCGGGATCGCCCGAGCTCACCGATATCTTTGATCGAGAGGTCATCGGCGCCAACGATACGTCCGCTGCTGTTGGCTACGCCCCCTTTACGGCAACAGAGAGGATTGTCCTTGCGACCGAACGATATCTCAACTCCCCGGAGTTCAAGTCCGCGTTTCCCGAGTCGGGAGAAGACATCAAAGTAATGGGGTTTCGCCGCCACCGTCACCTGACCCTGACCGTAGCCATGGCCTTTGTGGATCGTTTCGTAGCCAGCGAAGACGACTATTTTGGCCGTAAGGCGGAGATCAGGGCAGCTATTGAGCGATACGTCGCAGACCAGAACCTTGCCTTTGACCGAATAACGATTGACCTGAACACCCTCGACGTACAGGGCCGCGGAGAAGACGGCATGTACCTGACGGTGTTGGGCACTTCGGCCGAGGGAGGGGACTGCGGCCAGGTCGGACGCGGCAACAAGGTCAATGGGGTCATTGCCCTCAACCGGCCCATGAGCACCGAGGCTGCAGCGGGCAAGAATCCCATCAGCCATGTGGGCAAGATCTATACCTTCCTCACCCACACCATTGCCAACCAGGTCTACACTACGGTGCCGGGAATCGCCGAGATCTATGTCTGGCTCTGTAGTCAGATCGGTCAGCCCATCGACCAGCCACTCATCGCCTCAGCCCAGATGCTGCTGGCGCCAGGCGTCCAGCTGGAGGACGTGCGCCGGCCAGTCGAAGAGGTGATGGAGCGAGAGTTGGCGGACATCTACAACTTTACCCAGAGACTTACCCGTGGTGAGTTCTGTGTTTGGTAATAGTGGTGCTCTGGCGACACTCACCAGAGCATCGGTACACCCTAATCCACAAGGAGCATGATGGTCAACCAATCTTACGATGTGAAGGACCTGGCGCTGTCCGAGCGCGGAGTTTCGCGCATCGAATGGGCAGAGCGCGAGATGCCTGTCTTGCGTTTGATCCGGGAGCGCTTCGCGCATGAGCGCCCCCTGTCAGGCAAGCGTATAACAGCCTGTTTGCACGTGACGACTGAGACGGCGAACCTGATGCGGACCCTCAAAGCAGGAGGAGCCGATGTCACCCTCTGTGCCTCGAATCCCCTGTCGACGCAGGATGATGTAGCGGCGGCTCTGGTTGCCCAGTTAGAGGTACCCACATTTGCCATCAAAGGCGAGGACAACCAGACCTACTACCAGCACATCGATAGTGCCCTGGCCCTCAAGCCCCAGCTCACCATGGACGATGGAGCAGATCTCGTCTCGACGCTGCACAAGCAACGCACGGACCTTCTCCCCCACGTCATTGCTGGAACGGAGGAGACCACCACGGGAGTCATCCGCCTGCGCGCCATGGCCCGCGATGGTGTGCTCCGCTATCCCATCATCGCCGTCAACGACGCCATGACCAAGCACTTGTTTGATAACCGCTACGGTACAGGGCAATCCACCATCGACGGCATCATCCGCGCCACCAACGTCTTGCTGGCCGGCAAGAAGGTGGTTGTGGCTGGTTACGGTTGGTGCAGTCGCGGCATCGCCACGCGCGCCCGGGGCATGGGGGCGCACGTGATCATCACTGAGGTCGATGCACTTCGGGCCCTCGAAGCCGTTATGGACGGCTATGCGGTCCTGCCGATGCTGGAAGCGGCCAAGGTGGGTGACCTGTTCATTACGTCAACCGGCAACACACACGTTGTTGATCAGGCGCATCTCGAGGTCATGCGGGATGGCGCTCTCCTGGCCAACTCGGGTCATTTCAATGTCGAGATCAACATCCCTGCGTTAGAGGCCCTGTCGGTGTCCAAGAGCCGGGTGCGCGACTTTGTTGATCAGTACACGTTGTCAGATGGACGCCGCATCTCACTCCTGGCCGATGGCCGCCTCGTGAACCTGGCTGCTGCCGAAGGACATCCGGCCAGCGTCATGGACATGAGTTTTGCCAATCAGGCCCTGTGCGCCGAGTTCATTGTCAAGAACGCGGCCTCGCTGGAGAAGCGCGTCTACAGCGTACCGGCCGACATCGACAGCACCGTCGCACGCCTGAAGCTACATGCGATGGGTATCTCCATAGACACCCTCACCCCCAAACAGGCCAAGTATCTCGAATCGTGGGAAGAGGGGACATAGCGCACTTTCTCAACAGGGGGCAGGCCGCAATCTGCCCCCTGTTGATAGCAGGCTCGTTCCACTCATTTGAATGCGGATTATCAAGCTTTCAAGCCGGCGGAACCGGGACACGCTGAACCAGCGCAGTGCGCTGGTTCTTATGTTTGGCGTTCCTTCCCACAGACGCTATAATGGGCAACCAGCACAGCACATTTGCGCAGCGCCCCATCTCTGAGACGGGCTCTTGGTAGCATCCTCCCGGGAGGTCACATCCTGAAAGCTCTTATCACCGGAATTGGCGGCTTCGCCGGTACTCACCTGGCACAGTATCTCCTCGAGAACTCCAACTGGGAAGTCCATGGGTTGGACCTCGTGGAGGGACGCGCTGCTCCCTATCGGTCGCAGCTTCAACTGCACGTGAGTGACATCTTGATGGACCTGCGCGCGCTCACCGATCTCTTTCACGCCATTCGACCAGACTATGTCTTCCATCTGGCTGCACAGGCTTTTGTCCCAACCTCATGGGAGAGCCCCTGGCATACCCTGGAGAACAACATCCGGGGACAGTTGAATGTCCTGCTCGCAGCCATTGCGTTGGAAACACTGCCGCGCATTCTGGTGGTCGGCTCAGCCGACGAGTACGGCATCGTTTATCCCTCTGAGTTGCCCATACGTGAGACAAATACCTTACGACCCAACAGCCCTTATTCTGTGAGCAAGGTTGCACAGGACATGCTGGGGTACCAGTATCATGCCAGCCACGGCCTGCCCGTTGTGCGGGTGAGGCCGTTTAACCACATCGGGCCAGGGCAGAGCCCTGTTTTCGTTGCTTCCGCCTTTGCCAAGCAAATCGCCGAGGCTGAGGTAGGACTCCAAGAGCCCATTGTCAGAGTGGGCAACTTGGACGCGCGCCGCGACATCAGCGACGTCCGAGACATGGTCCGAGCCTATCATCTCGCCATAACGATGGGCGAACCTGGAGAGGTCTACAATCTGGGCTCCGAACGTTCAGTCTCCATCCGCCAGGTCCTTGACGAGCTCATCTCCCTCAGCAAGGCGCGACTCACCGTCGAGCTGGACCCGGCGCGGCTGCGACCGTCGGATGTGCCAGACATTGTGGCGGATTGTTCCAAGTTTCACTCCCTCACCGGCTGGCGCGTGGAGATCCCATTACGGCAGAGCCTTCACGACATCCTGGACTACTGGCGGTCAAACATCAAGCCCTGACAGCTGGGGCACTATAGGCACGAGCCCTCATTGATGTCAGTGGTCTGGCATGTTTCGATCGGGCTTTGCGACACAAAGGTGATTCAATGAGAAAAAGAGCACTGATTACCGGCGTCACCGGCCAGGATGGATCGTACCTGGCTGAATTCCTACTGGACAAAGGCTATCAAGTCATAGGGATGGTGCGGCGCACCAGCACGGTCAACTTTCAGCGCATCCACCACATTCAGGACAAGATGATCCTGGCCCAGGGAGACCTCCTCGACCAGAGCTCACTGGTAGATCTGGTGCGGGAACACCAGCCGCACGAGGTTTACAACCTGGCCGCCCAATCATTTGTGCCCACGTCCTGGAAACAACCAGTTCTCACCGGCGAGTTCACCGCCTTGGGTGTCACTCGCGTCCTCGAGGCCATTCGCATGGTCGATCCTTCCATTCGTTTCTACCAGGCCAGTTCCAGCGAGGTTTTTGGCAAAGTGCGTGAGGTCCCACAGAGCGAGAAGACCCCCTTCTACCCCCGCAGTCCCTATGGGGTGGCCAAGGTTTACGGTCACTGGATCACCGTCAACTACCGCGAGAGCTATGATCTATTCGCTTGCTCCGGCATCCTTTTCAACCATGAATCCCCCCGCCGCGGCCTGGAGTTCGTGACGAGAAAGATCAGCCATGCGGTGGCCCGGATCAAGCTGGGGCTTGCCAAACAGGTACAACTCGGCAATCTGAACTCCCAGCGCGACTGGGGCTTTGCCGGCGACTATGTTCAGGCCATGTGGTTGATGCTTCAGCAGGAAAAGCCGGATGACTATGTGATCGCTACGGGTAGCACCCACTCGGTGCGCGATCTGTGCCAGATCGCTTTCTCTCACGTGGGGCTGAATTGGGAAGACCACGTCGTGGTGGACCCATGCCTCATCCGGCCAGCCGAAGTCGACCAGCTGGTAGGCGACCCCGGCAAGGCGCGGCGGGTATTGGGCTGGAAACCCGCCGTCTCCTTCCGTGAGCTCGTCGAGATGATGGTAGACGCTGACCTTGAATTGCAGCGCTGCGAGAACCGACTCTAAGGAGGCAGGCAACTGATGGCCACAAAGATCAAGTTCGGCACGGATGGGTGGCGGGCCCTTATCGCCGAGGACTATACCTTTGACAACGTCCGTATCTGCGCGCAGGCGTTGGCCCAGTGGCTGCAGGATACCGGCGGGGCGGCGAAGGGGCTGGTCATCGGTTACGACACCCGGTTTGCGTCCGAGGACTTTGCAGCGGCAACGGCTGAGGTGCTGGCAGGAAACGGAATCCCCGTCTTCCTCTGTGACCGGCCGGCTCCTACGCCGACCATTTCCTACGCCATCCTCGATCAGAAAGCGGGCGGCGCGGTGGTGATCACTTCGAGCCACAATCCCGCCACGTGGAACGGCTTCAAGGTCAAGCCGGAGTATGCCGGCAGCGCGTCTCCTGAAATCGTCGCCATTCTTGAGCAGAACATTGTCAACATCCAGGAAGGCCGCGGGTCGGTTCATCGCTTGTCTATGGTCGAAGCACTCAAGCGCGATCTCGTGGTCCGTTTCAATCCAGCACCCAAATACCTGGAGCACCTGGCGACGATGGTTGACCTCGAGGCGATCAAAGCTGCTGACATCACCGTGATCGCCGACGCCATGTTCGGCGCAGGGATTGGCTACTTTCCGGCGCTGCTGTCGGGCGGCAACATTCGGCTCGTCGAGCTGAACAACCAGCGCAATCCGCTCTTCCCCGGCATGCACAACCCGGAACCCATCGCTCACAACCTGGCTGCTCTGGTCGCGGGAATCGCACAGAACCAGGGGCATGTTGGGCTCGCCTTGGATGGAGACGCGGATCGCATCGGGCTAATGGACGAGAACGGGCACTTTGTCAATCAGCTCCAGGTCTATGCGCTGCTCTTGTTGTACCTGCTGGAGGTTCGCGGCAAGCGCGGCCCGATTGTCAAGACGGTAACGACGACGTCGATGGCCAACAAGCTCGCCAAGATCTATGACCTTCCCGTGCATGAGACGCCCGTTGGCTTCAAGTATGTCGGCCCCAAGATGATGGAGACCGGGGCGATTTTTGGAGGAGAAGAGAGTGGCGGCTTTGGTTTTGCCGGTCATATCCCCGAGCGCGATGGTGTGCTGGCCGGTCTGTTCCTCCTGGACCTCATGATCCGCCTCAAGAAGACGCCCTCACAACTCATCGAACACGTCTTTTCCCTGGTGGGTCCACACTATTACGATCGAATTGATATCGCGCTGCAGCCCGACCAGCGGGAACAGGCTATCGCTCGTCTCAAGGAGGCCACTCCAGCCAATGCTGGAGGCCTCAAGATCGTTGCTCAGGATGCCCTCGATGGCTTCCGATATATCCTAGAGGACGGCGGGTGGCTCCTGATCCGTTTCTCGGGAACTGAGCCCCTGGCACGCATCTATACCGAGACGACGCGAGGGGATCAGGTTGCAGCTATCCTGGCTGACGGGCGGAAGATCGCTGGCCTGTGATTCTCGTTGATACGCACGCCCATCTCGATGCAGATCGGTTTGACGCTGACCGTGAAGCAGTAATCGCCCGTGCTTCGGCCGCCGGCGTGGCAGCCGTAGTGACAGTCGGTGCTGACCAGGCCAGCAGTCAGAAGGCTGTATCCTACGCCGATCAGCATGCGACGGTGTATGCAGCCGTGGGCATTCATCCGCACGAAGCAGTTCACGCCAGGCCATCGTATCTGGACGAGCTGGCACAGTGGTGCGCCAGAGACCGGGTTGTGGCCATCGGCGAGATCGGCCTCGACTTTCACTACAATCTGTCGCCGCCCGCTGTGCAGCATGAGGTGTTCGTTGCTCAACTCAAGCTCGCCCAGACATTGGACAAGCCGGTCATCATTCATGATCGCGAGGCCCACGACGAAACCCTGTCCCTGCTGAAAGCGCATGGCCGGCGGCTGCGTGGGGTACTGCATTGCTTCTCGGGTTCTGCGCAGATGGCTCATGAGGCCATCGGCTTGGGATTCTACATCTCCTTTGCCGGCCCAGTAACGTTCCGCAACGCACAGAGCCTGCAACAGGTGGTCCGCAAGATACCCCTGGAACGAATGCTGGTGGAGACCGACTGTCCCTACCTGGCCCCTCATCCATACCGCGGCCAACGGAACGAACCAGCCTATACGGTCATGGTTGCCCAAGGTATCGCCAGGCTACTGGGTATCAGCGTGGACAGGGTCGCCGAGGCCACCACCGCCAACGCGCAAGCGCTGTTTGGCCTGCCTCCGATGGTTGAGTAGAAGCGAGGTACGGTTCATCTGTCTGAGCCCACTCTGTCTATCGTGATTGTAAGCTGGAATGTGCGACCCTTGTTGGAACGTTGTCTGGCGTCCATCCTGCTCCGCGTTGACAGCAGCCGGAACGACTGCGAAATCATCGTCGTGGACAACGCTTCAACCGATGATAGCGTGCAAGTGGTGGCTCGGCGCTTCCCCACGGTCAAGCTCATTGCAGCTGAACGCAACCTCGGTTTCGCCCGCGGCAATAATGTCGGATTGGGGCAAGCGACCGGGACCTACTTGCTTCTGCTGAACCCGGATACGGAGGTCGTGGGAACCGCATTGTCCAGCATGGTGGACTACATGGAAGCCCACCCCGACATCGGAGTGTTGGGACCCCGCCTGCTGTTCCCCGATGGCCGCACACAGCCCTCGCGTCGCCGCTTTCCCACTCTGGCTACCGCACTCGTCGAAAGCACGGTGGTGCAGCAATGGTTCCCCAATATGCCCATGCTGCGAACCTACTATGTGCAGGACCGCAGTGACGATCAGGAACAGGACGTTGACTGGCTGGTGGGCGCATGCCTGCTCGTACGACGCCAGGCCTGGGAGCAGGTCGGCCCCCTCGATGAGCAGTTCTTTATGTACTCCGAAGAGTTGGACTGGTGCCGGCGTTTCAAGATGAGCGGCTGGCGCGTGGCCTACTTTCCAGATGCCCAGATCATCCACCATGAAGGACAAAGTAGCGGTCAGGTGGCGCCCGCGCGCCACATCTACTTCCAGACCAGCAAGGTCCAGTATTTTCGCAAGCACCACGGCCCTTTAGTTGGTGAGGCTTTGCGCATCTACCTCCTGTTCATCTATGCCTACCAACTCGGCCTCGAAGTGGCCAAGTGGTTGGTGGGGCACAAGAGGCCACTGCGCCGTGAGCGCATCCAAGCGTACCGACAAGTCCTGCGTTCTGGTCTACGGCCAAGCACTGGAGCGCAGTCATGAGGGTTTGTCTGATTAGCGGGGAGTACCCGCCGATGCAGGGCGGAGTCGGCGACTATACTCGCGAGCTGGGACGGGCCTTACAGCACCAGGGTCATGCAACGTGTGTGCTCACTTCCACTGCAGCACAACCGCCCCCGGAGCCATCGCTGCCCCACGACCCTGAAGTGCGCCCTGTGGTCACTCGCTGGAACTGGCAGTGTTGGTCCATCGTCCTGTCAACGATGCGCCAATCGACGCCCGATGTCGTGCACATTCAGTACCAGACTGCCGCGTATGGCATGCACCCAGCGATTAACTTGCTGCCCTCGCTCATTCGTAGGATCCAGCCAGGTCCTCGCCTGCTGGTAACCCTCCACGACCTCAGAGTGCCGTACCTCTTTCCAAAGGCTGGCCCCCTCCGCCAGGCTGTAAACAGGCTCTTGATGCGTCACTGTGATGGAGTGATTGTCACCAACGAAGAAGACCAAGAGGACATCCTAGACTCGCGGCTCACCACTCCATTGCGCTTGATCCCCATCGGCAGCAACATTCCGACACAGGCTCCGCCGAATTATGACCGCAGCGCGCACCGCAGCGCGATGGGAATCTCCGAGGATGAAACCGTGCTGTGCTATTTCGGGTTCCTCAATGCCAGCAAGGGAGGCGAGGCGTTGCTTCGCGTTACGGCGGAGTTGATTCACCGCGGACACAAGATCAAGCTCTTGATGATTGGAGGGCAGATCGGATCCAGTGATCCAACCAATGCCGTCTCTTTGCGCCGCGTCCAGGAGCTGGCTCAGGGGCTAAACCTGGAGCAGCGGATGATCTGGACAGGCTTCACCGCGCCGGAGCAAGTATCCGCCAACTTCTGGGCATCCGACCTCTGTATACTACCCTACCTAGACGGAGCCTCCTATCGCCGGGGCAGCTTCATGGCAGCCCTGGCCCACGGGCTGCCCATCATCTCCACCCAGCCTCGAGTGCGCCTTGAGACTCTCTTGGATGACCAGAACGTGCTGCTGGCCCCTCCCGATGACGTGCGCGCTATCTCCGCTGCTGCTGAGCGACTGATCACCGATCCAGAATTGCGCCGGCGCCTGGGACGGGGAGCCTCAGCTCTTGCCAAGCAGTTCAGTTGGGATCACATCGCTGATCAAACCGCTCAGTTCTATCAAGAGCTGGGAGCCCTTAGAACGTGATGGCACGGCACCTGGACAGGATTGACAAGGGCATACTGCTGCTGTTGTTATTCACGGCGCTGATTCTCGGCATCCTGCTCGGCGGGATGACTTTCGATGACCCGTTTGTTACCTATCGCTACGCCAGGAACCTACGAAACGGCCTGGGTCTCGTTTACAACCAAGGAGAATCCGTGTTGAGCACCACGGCGCCTCTATATGCCGTTCTCCTGGCAGCGGGTACATGGCTAACCGCTGACTTACCCCTCCTCAGCAATACCCTGGGAGTGGCCGCCATGTTGATCGGCGCCATATGCCTCTATCTGCTGTGCCGGAACTCTGGAATGAGACTGGCCGGGGTGGTGGCAAGCCTGCTGTACCTGACAGCGCCGCTTCTCTGGCTCAGCCTTGGGTTTGAGACCGCCCTCTACTTGGCCCTGGTGCTGGCAGCATTCCACTCTTACGACACGAGGAGGCTTTCCCGCACGGCAGTCTTCCTCGCGCTGGCCCTGATGATTCGTAACGACGGGATCATCCCCATCGTGGTCGTGGGCTTGCATTATGTCGTCTCCAGGCGTTCGCTTCCCTGGCGGTCCATGGCGATCGGCGTGGGGCTGGCAGGACCATGGTTCCTGTACCTCACGATGTTGTTCGGTACGCCCCTGCCCATTACCTTGGCCGCCAAGGCCGCTCAGGCCCGCCTGGGAGTGACCGGCTTTTACGCTCACACCACCTTCTTGCAGGGCGCGGCCATCCTGGCCAGAGGATATTTCGACCAGAGCTGGCTGTATGTCACCCTTGTTGCCGCCCTGATACTGGGCATCTTGAGCACGCGCCAACAGCCACGCCTCTGGCCCATCATCGCCTGGGCGCTCCTGTACGCAGCAGGTTACGTGGCCCTGGGCGTTGCACCATATCACTGGTACTATGCACCACTGATTCCCGCACTGGTAGTGGTGGCAGGTGTCGGGGCGCAAACTCTGGCTATCAGGGTTCCATCCCCCAGGAGTCGATTGATCCTGTCTATCGCCGTGGTGATGATCCTGGTCCTTCCACAGTTGGTCTCCAACGCGCACATCGGTCAGGCCCTACGCCAGCCGGGCGCGGTTCCCCCGGACGCGGTTGAGTACAAGGTTCTGCCCGAGGCCAAAGTCAACGTCTATCGCCGCGTGGGTGAATGGCTCAACCAGGAAACGCCGCCTGACGCCACTGTTGGCGTCACCGAAGTAGGCGTCATCGGCTACTATGCGCAGCGTACCATGGTGGACTTTCTGGGCCTCCTGCGCCCAGCGGTCATTGAGGCCCTGCGCGCTGGACACATGCATTGGGCTCTTTTTCACTATCAACCAGACTATGTCGTTCTCACCCGGGTGAACCCACTGTACTCCTATGACCTGCGACAGGACCAATGGTTTTCGGCGGCCTACCAACCGGTCAGAGTCTTCGAGGACTTCACCTTCTGGGGCGGGCCGGTCACCATCTATCAACGCCAGATGCCCCGATACGAAACCGAGAGTGCTACCGTCCCAGCCAACGCCGTTCCGGTGCACATCGTCCTTGCCGGCGAGATCGAGCTGACGGCCTACACCGTGGACCAGAATGAATTGCACCCTGGTGACGTGCTCAACCTCACGCTGTACTGGACGTGCCTCGCCACGCCGGCTGAGGACTATACGGTATTTGTACACCTGTTGGGCCAGCACGACCTGGTAGTTGCTCAGCATGATGCCCCACCTTGTCTCAGCACCTGTCCTACCCGCGGATGGCAAGCTGGCGACCTCATTTCGGATCCTCACATGCTGGCCCTGCCCGTGACAACATTCACTCCCGACCAGGTCATTCTCGAAATAGGGCTTTACGAGCCTTTGACTATGCGCCGGCTCCTCGTCACGAGCCCTGACCTCTGGGCAGGCCATGACCAGGTGCGCTTTCATCCTTTGGCCATCACACCAGCATCTTTCTCGCTACCCAATGCAACTGCTGTCAACTTTGGCGGTCGGATTGCACTGGTCGGCTATGACGTGACCGATCGTCGAGTCTCACCCGGGCAGTCACTGGGACTGACGCTTTACTGGCGTGCCTTGCAGCCGATGAGTGAGAATTGGAGCGTCTTTGCGCACCTGTTGGACGAGAGAGGCGAACGGATCGCTCAGCACGATGGTTGGCCACAGCAGGGACAGGCGCCTACTTCCTCCTGGCTCGTGGATGCGCTCGTTGCCGATCAACTCACACTGTCAGTACCAGAGAGCGCTCCTCTCGGCGCCTATTCTGTCCAGATAGGGTTGTACCTCGCCGAAACCCAGGAGCGGCTGACACTGCTCGATGCGGCTGGCCAGCCCAAGTCAGACCACCTCGTTCTTACGAGACTCCGTGTGGCCGAGTAGGTGGAGATCAATGGCAGCTCTTGAACATCAAGTGAACACTCCAGATCCTCACCCGGTCCCCAGGCTGCATCCTCACTCCAGATGGATTGCGCTGGCCATCCTGCCGACCCTGGCCGCGTTCCTTCTTTACGTGCCCACCTTGGGGCTGCAGGGCCTGTGGTTCGACGAGGCCCTCAGCACGACCTTTGCCTCTCGATCGCTGCCTGCCTTGTTTCACACCCTGGTTACTGAGGACATTCACCCGCCACTGTACTACCTGCTGCTGCATTTTTGGATGTTGTTCGCAGGAGAGAGTGAGTGGGCAGTACGCTTCATCTCAGCGGCTTGTACCGTATTGCTGGTGCCACTTGCCTTTGCCATCACCCGAGAGGTATGGGGCCATAGCGAACCCGATGCCCACGCGGGCACTTTGGCCGCTCTCGGCGCGTCCAGCCTCGTAGCTACTTCACCCTTCCTGGCGTACTATGCACAGGAAACCCGGATGTATGCCATGGCTGCCATGCTGGCTCTGGCCGCCGTGTGGTTGTACCTGCGTACCATCAACCGAACTCAACGCGCCGCTTGTCGGTCCTGGGCGTTGTGGATCCTGCTGGTGACTTCCAGCCTTTACACCCTGTACTTTTCCGCTTTCATCCTGCCCGCCTTCTTGCTCCACGCTCTCTTCCTGGACCACAAGAGGCTGCGGGCTGCCGTCGTTGGCACCCTCCTTGCCGGGGGTTTCTACCTGCCATGGGTCTGGCCGGCCATTCAGCAGATGCTGCGCATGTTCCGGTCTCCCGACTACTGGGTCACCACCAGGATTGATCCGATCTCGTTCCTTCGGGCCATGTGGGGCACGTTCCTGCCCAGCAGCACAGCACGCTGGGGTGTGCTCCTTGGCGCAGCCGCTGCCATCGGGTTGGTCTTGATTGGCCTCCGTAGCCGCTTGCGTTGGTCTGGACGGGCCACACGATTCGCCCTAGTGGTTTTGTCAGTCGTCTCCCCATTGGCACTGGCCTATGTGGCCGTTGCCATTGCTCCAAAATTCGCAGCCCGTTACGCCATCATCGCTGCACCGCCACTGTACGTCGCCCTGGCACTCATGCTCTACTCCCTTCTACACCGCCTGGGTCGGTGGGGACCGCTCTTCTTTCTCGCAGCCATCGTGCCCATCGTAATGCTCTCGGGAACTGAGGCCCTCCAGGTCGTGCAAGGCAGGAGCAACGCCCGTGATGATGCCCGAGGCCTCGCGACTTACCTGAGCCAACACACTGGCCCCGAGGATGCCATCCTTCTCGTCGAAAACGCTCCGTACGCCTTGCAGCATTATTACCAAGGCAGCAGCCAGTGGTACGGACTTCACGTTGGACGGGACTATACGGGAGCTGCTGGCAAGCTCAACGAAATCCTCCACGGTCAGCCGGCTCGGGTGTGGCTGGTACTGTGGCACTATGAGTTCGCCGACCCCACGGATATGGTGGTGACTGAGCTCAATCGGGTAGGCCGCGAGATCACGCCACAGCCACAGTTCTTGGGCTACCGGCTGCTTGCCTTTGAAATCCTTGAACGCGACACCGTGATCGCTGCCGCGCCATCACCACAGGTGACCTTGGAGGTGGACTTTCAGAGCCTGCGCCTCCTGGGATTTGACCGCTGGCAGCGAGAAGGTGGGCAAATGCATTATGTCCTCTACTGGCAGGCCATCGAGCACCTGACCCGAGACTACAGCTTCACATGGCTCCTCCACGATGCGCAGGGCAATGAATACCTGCGCCACGATCAGGCCCTGAGCACTCCGTACTTTCTCCCTCCTGTGTGGCCAGTGGGTGTACCCATACGAGGACGCGCCGACCTAACCCTGCCAGCTGACCTGCCAGAGGGCCAGTACCGCGTATCGTTGCAGGTGTTCGATCCTGCGACGCGGCGCAACCTGGATTGGTCCAGTGCCGATGACGCGCATCGTGGACAGCTCCTACCGTTGGAGACCATTGACTTGACAAAGAGCGACTTGGGCCCTGAACCAACTCCACCAGCGGAGGCCCTGTACCTTGACATCGGGGGTGGCCTGCAACTGCTGGGCTTTGACGTCTCGACGTCCAGCCCCAGCCAGGGCGAGACGGTAATCTTATCCCTGTGGTGGCGCAACGAGGCGCCAGTTTCTGCCCGAGAGCCGGTCGCCTTGCAGCTCGTCGACATCCAGGGCCAAGCGGCCCTGCAGCTGCAGTTTCCGATCCTATTTGACCGCGAGGACAATCTCGGCCGAGGCCAGGTCAACCGTGCAGTCTATGCGTTCACGGTACCCCCTGACCTTCCCGCAGGTGAGTACTACCTCGAGGCCGGTGCCCGGAATCGAATGGCGCGGCTGGTCACGGTGCGTGTTTCAACCCGCGAGCGCCAGTACGTGCTGCCACCCATGCAACACATTGTCGCAGCGGACTTTGGACCTTCCATCGCATTGGTTGGCTACGACCTGTCGGAAGCTGCCGTCCAGACGGGCGCCACACTCACGGCAACGCTCTACTGGAAGTGCCAAGGGCCAGTCAATTCGGGCTACAAGGTGAGCGTGCAACTCCTCGTTCCCGGTTCGCCACCCGTGTCCCAGCACGATGCCGTTCCGGCCCGCTGGACCCGTCCGACCACCGCCTGGCTGCCCGGCGAAGTCATCACCGATGAGCACGAATTGGCCCTCCCTGCCGACTTACCCGCCGGGGACTATACCCTTATCGCGGTGCTGTACGATGAGCGCAGCGGTGAGCGAGTGATGGTCCAGCAGGGTGGGCAGCAGGCAGACCATGCCGTGCTCACATTAGTGCAGATCCACCGGTAATCCGGGTGGATCCCTCGCCTTCGCGGGCAAGGCCAACCGGCCAGAAGGCTTTCCGAAAGCTCGCCCTGCCCTTGTCCAGGGAAAGGTATTATGCTACACTCGACAATGAACAGAACCACAAATGGCAGGAGTGTCTGTGAGAGGATCTACCGCTGTTCGTAGCCTGCAGTCCTGGCTGGTAACTGGCCCACGTGTTCGTAGAGTGATCGCAGTCCTCCTGCTATCGGCGATCGTGGGCTTGACAGTCGGAGGCCTCTTTGCGTTCCTGGGCCCTCTCCTCGCCGTTGCCCTCCTGCTTGGACTCACCGGGGGATTGCTGCTGCTGCGGAGCATGCAACTGACTCTGTACGCTACGGTGGCCATCATCTTCCTTCTTCCCTACGGATCCGTACCAGTGCCTGACATTGGCTTCACCCCAACCTTTCTGGACGTAACCCTGGGCATCCTGATCGTCAGCTGGCTTTTCCGATTGGCCCGCAAGAAGCAAGAGGAGGTCATCTTGCCGCCCGGCACCATTCCACTCGTCCTCTTCATGGGGCTGGCTTGTCTGTCGTTCATCATCGGCCTGTCCTACGGACCGCTAACCACCAATCTCCTGCGGCATTTCGTAGAGTTCCTGTTAGCCCTCTTTCTTGTGTTTCTCATCGCCAACAACGTACGAGGTCCCCGGAGTGTGGGTGATGTCCTCACGGTGATCATTTTGGCAGGATTTGCCACCGCTGTCCTGGGGCTAGTGCTCTACTTCCTCCCCAAGGACCTCACCGTTCGCTTGTTGTCAGCCCTCCGGGTGTTCCACTATCCAGCGGGGGACACCGTCTTGCGTTATGTTGAAAACGACTCCAGCTTACCCCTGCGAGCTACATCGACCGCTATTGATCCCAACTCCCTCGGGGGGCTCCTCTTGTTCGCAACCGCCCTCGCGACACCCCAGCTCCTGACCCCTGATCCACTGCCCATCTTCCGGCGAGGGCTGCACTGGCGAGGCATCAACTGGATTGTCGTGCCGATCTGGGCGACGATGGCCGTCTGCCTGATACTCACCTACTCTCGCAGCGCCATGCTCGGTTTAGCTGTGGCAGGTACCCTGCTGGTGTTCCTGCACTATCGGAGATTCCTTGTCCTCCTGCTGGTCATCGCCCTCGTTATCCTGCTCCTTCCACCCACTCAGTACTATGTCGATCGTTTCATAGTGGGTTTTCGTGGTGAGGACCTTGCCACCCAGATGCGCTTTGGCGAGTACAAGGACGCACTGACCCTCATCTCTCGCTATCCACTGCTCGGGGTAGGCTTTGCCGGCGCGCCGGATATCGACACCTACATCGGGGTATCCAGTGTGTATTTGCTCCTTGCTGAAGAGATGGGCCTGCTTGGCTTGCTGACTTTTTTTGTCATTCTGGGCATCGCCGTTGTCCACATGTGGCGAGGGCTTGCGCCCCTGGCGGGCCGGCCTCGCGACGAGGCAATATTGCTCGCCTTCCTGACCGCCCTGGTTGGTGTGATGGTCACGAGCGTGCTCGACCACTATTACTTTAACATCAACTTCCAGCCAGCTGTTACGCTGTTCTGGTTGTGCCTGGCGCTGGGGCTTTCCTGTACGCTCCCGGAGCTTGCAGCGCGCTAGCTCGCTTCTGGCGCTTCGGTGTTGTTGTGCTATAATGGCGATCAAGGGAACCCTCGACGAAAGGGAGGTCCGAATGGAACTGAGAACCAAGAATATGAAGCGGGTGGACGTGGTCGAGATCAGCGGTCGCGTGGACAGCAACAGCGCTGGCCAGTTGGAGGAAGCCCTGCAGGCACTGGCGGAGGCCAAACGGTTCAACATCATCCTCGACATGGAGAACTTGGAGTATATCAGCAGCCGTGGCCTACGTGCCCTCATCGTTGCACTGAAGCAGTCCCGACGCTGGAATCGCGGTGATGTTCGCTTATGCAACGTGCCCTTTCGAATCCAACAAGTACTGGACATGGCAGGGCTGGCGCCCCTGTTCAAGGTGTTTGACAACTGCGTTGACGCAGTAGGAAGCTTCTAGGCAAGTCGGACACACATGCACAGCCAAGCCGGTCTGCCGGGCGATCGCTCCCTCAAGCGGTCTCGTGCTGACAAAGACTGCGCCTCAAGCGATATCGTCGCTCAAGAGAGACTTTGTGTCACCAGCGCCATGGAGAGCCTGACTGTCATCAGCGACTTTGTTTCCTCAGTCGCCCAGCGCCTCAATCTCGATGGCGATCAGACTTTTGCCCTTCAGGTGGCCGTCGACGAGGCATGCACCAACGTTATCGAGTACGCGTACGAGGGACGGACCGACGGAGAAATCTGCATCGCGTTGTGCAAATCCGAGGATCAGGCGGTCGTTGTGACGATCCAAGACTACGGGCGCAGCTTCGACCCTGACTCCGTGGTTCGTCCTGACACCACCGCCCCATTGCACAAACGTCAGGAGGGTGGCTTGGGCCTGTTCCTCATGGAGAGGCTGATGGATTCCGTCCACTTTGCCTTCGATCCGAGGCGCGGCAATATCCTCACCATGCGAAAAGGAAAGGCGACACAGAAGGTAGGCCGTCTCCCAACCAGTTAAGAAGGTCATTCTACGATTTGCTGAGCCTATGTTGCGGTGACAGCACAAGCCCAAACGAAAGGGGGTGGAAGCGGTTACCCGCATCCACCCCACAGTGACTCCAGAACCCAATCTAAAAGCTGTCCAGCCTAATGATCCTGTCTCAGCAGAAGCTCGGACAAATCGGCGCTTGCTCCCTAGTTCACCTTGGTGATCTTGATCGCATTGATGATCGGAAAGTCCGCTGACCCACGACTAAAGTCGACGTTTAGCTGTTGGTCGCGAAGCACCACCTGCCGTGTTTCGACGCGAGCCCGCAACCATCCACCGGCTGCATCAACGATATCATAATCCTGCAGCGCCAACTGCCCCTCGATACTCACATTGAAACTCCGGCGCCCCGAACGCGCATAGTAGAGCTCGGCAAAGTGCAGTTCCACATCGTAGGTTCCGTTGGGTACGTCGAATGCGTAGCCAAAGGCCCCGTAGGCAAAGCGCGAGTTCTGATAGAGCCACGAATCATGGGTGGCCGCGATGGCCAACGAGCTGTGGAACGTCTCCGTCGCCCCTACGTATCCCCAGCTCCCTGCCTGATAGGGCCGATCCGGCAACCATATCTGCCCGTAGTAGTCTGCTCTGGTCGTATTGCCCCCACAATCTGCCAGGATCTGAAGTGGCGGCTTGCTTGCCAGGGGCAGGTATATGATAGAGGTACCGCCAGGGGTCCGCCTGGTGGTTGGCGTCAACGTTGGCCCCGTGGTAGGGGTGGTTGAGGGACCGGCCGTGGCCGTGGGAGATGCGGTAAGGATGGGCGTCGGAGTCACCGTTGTACCGGCGTCGGGCATGCACATGACCTCGAGAGCGTAAGTGCCAACGCTTCCCACGTCATAGCCATCCACCACAAAGTAGTACGTCCCCGGATGGACATTGGCCAGCAACACTGACTGGCCCATGCTAAGGCAGTCCGTGGAGTACGTATCGGGCACGACGAAAAGCAGCAGGTCAGCAGATGTGTTCAGGTTCACGCTCAAGTACGCCATAGTTGACGCCAGATCGAGGCGATAGACCACCTCTGGCCCCGCCAGGCCCGAACCACAGATGCCATAGTCACTCACCACTGCTGCATGGCCTGCCGTGGTGCCAACATAGGAATGCTGGCACTGCACCACTACCGGGTCAGCAAAGGTCCCGGCTGGAGGCTGTGTCGGCGAAGGCGAGGCCGTCGGTGAAGGAGTCAGGGTAGGCGTCTCCGTGGGCACGGTAGCCGTTGGTGTTGGGCTGATGGTAGGCGTCCATGTCGGCATGCCGAACGGCGTGGCCGTCGGCGTGGCAGTCCCGGTGGCAGTTCCAGTTGGAGAGGCGGTGGGTGATGCCGTAGGTGTCGCCGTTGGAGGCAGGACGAAACCAAAGTCCAGGTTAGCCAGATGGCTTGTCCCAGAGACAGAGAAAGCGTAGACGCCGTCAGGGGGCCAGAAGCGAAAATAGCCCTGAACCTCGCCGGCAGTCAACACATAGTTGCCGGCCGCCAAATCCCCGAATTCATACAAGCCGTCGCTGCCCGTGATCCGTCGCGCCACCTCTTGGTACTCTTCGTTCTTGAGTATGATGGTCACATTGGCCAGAAGCGGCTCTCCGGGTTGGCGAAGCCCGTCCCGGTTTTCGTCATGCCAAGCCCTCCCTACCACGTGGCTCTGGCTATACTCGGGTGTTGGCGTAAGGGTCGGCAGCGCCGTGCCAGTAGCAGTGCCAGATGTGGTCGGCGGAAGAACAACTGTCTGGGTTGGAGTGCGGGAAGGCGTCGCCACAAAATAGGAGAAGGTCAGTTTCGGGCGCAGGGCCGCCGTAAGGCTTTGAGACGAGTGCAGGGTCCACGATTGCCGTGGATTGTCCGGCAAGCCCACGATAATCACGCCATGGTTCGTGGCAGGGTCATTCACCCACTTTTGCACCAGGGCAGCCAAGGGAACGTTGCTCCACGAGACCCAAACTTGTCTCGCATTGAGGATGGTGCTGGCTGTGAACTCGGCGGCGCGATCCGCGTTCGAGCCGATGGTGTGGTTGCAGCCACTGGCTGTCCAGAGGGCGTCCTTCGCAGCCTGCTCCCAGGTGGCCTCCAATTCCTCCCAGGGTCGCAGCACTTCATAAAGGCCCATTTCGCCACTGAGGCTGTTGCTATCATACAAGCGGCTCTGAACGTACAGCTCTAGTCGCGCCGCGGTGACCACTGCGTTGGAGGGTATGTGTGCCGAGAGGTCAAAGCGTAGTAACGATCGCTGACGGCCGTCATAGTACAGCCGGAGCAGGCCATCGGTCCCGTGGTTTACGAACCTGTTCTCGCTCTCGATGTAGGTGTCTGCCACACCAGCATACAGAGCGTCAGGCGAAACGCCTTTCTGAAAGGTGACGTCAGCCAGAGCCGCCACCTCACCACGAGGCGACGCAAATGAGGCGCTGGGCAGCAAGATCCATTCCCTTTGTGCCGCCGTGGGAACGCCCAGCAACACGAAGAACGAGGCCATCAGGACCGCTAGGTTTAGCCTTTTCATGTTCTTCCTCTGTCTAGCCCAAACCAACGAGAGGCGCGCGCTCCTAACGTCGGATGATAGGTAGCCACACCAGGTACCACGGGCCAGTATATGTGCTGGTAGCTGACGGCGTCGCCGTCGGAACCCAGGTGCCGGTCGGCGTGGCTGTTGCGATTCCTGTCCCCAGCCAGTCCCCAAAGTTCACCCGGGTGGTCGCGCCGCTGGTGACCACCACACTGACACTGTCCGAGGTTGTGGACGTATAGCCTGGCGGGTTGGTCTCCACCAGCGTGTACAGCCCGGGTGCCACATCCTCAAAGGCATAGGAGCCGTCGGCGCCGCTCACGATGTCGGGCCTGCCGGTGTTCATCAGGCGCAACGTCGCACCGGGCAGGCCTGGCTCTCCTTCCTCCATAACACCATTTCCGTTGAGATCGTTCCACACCCGGCCCTCGATGCGACCCGGAACCGGTGTGCTGGTCGCCGTAGCCGTAGCCGTTGCAGTTTGTGTTGGTGTGTTCGTCGGCGTCGGTGTTGGCGTCGGCGGCACCGCGTAGTAAAGCACCCTCAGCTTGGGCCGCCGCGACTTGTCATTGTTCTCCGAGGCGTAGAATCCGACGGTCCGGGGATAGACCGGATCACCTAGCAAAAAGACCCCCTCGTTGGGAACGCGGCCCGACACCCAGTCCTGGACTGCTGCCGTGAGGTCCCACTCGTAGTAGTTGCCGGCACGTCTCAGGCGCGCAGTCGAAATCCGCACACCCTCGCGGTCGGCGGGCACGGCATCACCGCCCATCACCTGCCAGGGATTGTTCCACGTCGCTGATGCCGAATCCCAAGGCCGCAAGACCCGATAGAGGTTTCCATCCATAAAAACGTCATTGCTCTCATAGTTCATCCACAGGTACAGGCGCGCCTCGACGATGATGCTGCCGCCGGGCACATGGGGTTCGAGGTTGAACTTGAGCAGCGGCCTCTGCAGCGAGTCATAGCGCAGCCGCATCTGGCCGTTCTGACCCAGTTGGGCGTTGCTCGAGTCATAGAAGTCGAGGTAGGTGTCCATGATTCCATTGTAGGATGCGTCTGGCGACACCCCATTCTGAAAGTCCTTCTGGATGGGCGGACCCATGGGCGTTGCCGTGCGCGTCGGAGTCGTCGTCACCGTGGGAGTGAGAGTTGCAGGCAAGGTCGCCGTCGCAGTCGGGGTCGCCGTGCGCGTGGCCGTAGCTGTAGGAGTGGGAGTTGGCGGGGGTGTCTCTCCCACGATCGTGACCGTGCCACTGGTCGCGCCGGCGAACACCGAGGCGCCATCATTGGTCACGTCGGTTTTGCGCGGCAGCACGGTGATAAAGGTCAGAGGCGTAGCCGCCCCCCCGGTGCCCCACAAGGCCTTGAACCGAACCGTCGCCACTGCGAACGTGCCGCTGGGTGGCGTCGCACTGAACGTGCCCGCTGCAAAGTCAATGCGGCCCGCTGCATTGTCCACAGTATTCTGCAGCGGCACGTCCAGGACTCCGCTGCTCTCGATGCTCGTCACCGGGTTCCCCGCCGCGTCCACCACCCGCAGGTACAGGGGGTCAAAGTCCAAATGGACTTCCGCTCCATCCACCGCCTGCGCACCAGCGACGACCTGCACCTGCACGGTGAATAGGTTGTCCTTGGACACCAGAGCGTTCTGAGGCTCTAGCCTTACGGACACCGTTAGGCCAGGAACCATGGTTGGCGTGACCGTCGGGGTGCGGGTAGGAGCCGGGGTCAGGGTCGGTGGGGCGGGCGGGGTCTCGCCGCTGATGGTAACAGTACCGTTGGTCGCCCCAGCGAACACCGAGGCACCCCCAAAAGTCACATCGGTCTTGCGCGGCAGCACGGTGATAAAGGTCAGAGGCGTAGCCGCCCCCCCGGTGCCCCACAAGGCCTTGAACCGAATCGTCGCCACCGCGAACGTGCCGCTGGGCGGCGTCGCACTGAACGTGCCCGCTGCAAAGTCAATGCGGCCCGCTGCATTGTCCACACTATTCTGCAGCGGCACATCCAGCACTCCGCTGCTTTCGATGCTCGTCACCGGGTTCCCCGCCGCATCTACTACCCGCAGGTACACGGGGTCAAAGTCCAGGTGGAACTCTGCTCCGTCCACCGCTTGCGCGCCGGCGACCAGCTGGACCTGGACCGTGAACAGGTTGTCTTTCGCGACACTGGATGACTGTGGGGCCAGGGAGATCGACACAGCAAGGGCTGAGGCAGCATTTGCCTCAGAAACCCCCAGCGGTCCTGCGGACTCAGCCGGCCCTGCCAGGACCCCAGCGGAACACCAGACCGAAGCAGCTACGGCAATCAGGGCCAGCACCGCAAAGCGCAGTCCTAACTTGGTTGTTTTCTGCCTAACCCTTACATCCATGTACCAACTCCTTACCGCCACCGCGGCACTTCATAAGATCCATTGCTACTGAGCCAAAGGCAGGTAGATGCGATATAGCTCACCCGACATAAGCGTTCCACCTTCCGTCGGCCCGATTACCGAAACTCCGGCAAAAGTCACCTCCGTCTTGCGCGGCAACGTCGTCGAGAAAGTGAGCTGAGTGGACGTGTGGCCGGTTGCCCACAGAGCCCTGAGGCGCACCGTTGCCAGTGTAAACGTGCCATCCGGGGGCGTGGCGCTAAAAGTCCCTGCCGCAAACTCGATCCTGCCCGTGGCATTGTCTACCGAGTTCAGTAGTGGAACATCCAGGCTTGTGCCTCCCTGAATGCTGGCTGCCGGATTGCCCCACTCGTCCACCACCAGAAGGTCCTCCGGGCTAAAGTTCAGGTGGATTTCAGCACCATCCACCATCTGCGCACCGGATACCACCTGGATGTCCACGCTCACGTATTCATCCTTTGCCACAGTGGCCGAGGCAGGCACAAGCTTGACCACCACCGTTCCCTCCGCCACCGCATCACCCTCAACGTTCATCGATCCCAGGCTGGCCACGACAATGTCCCCTCCCTGATTAAAGTTGGCCTTCAGGAGGGAGAAATCGCTGATGTTTACAACACTGTCGTGGTTAAAGTCGGCTCGGGGATCGAAGGCAGGCGTAAACCCGGACTTGAGGATCGAAAAGTCGGTGATGTTGACAAAGTTGTTGTCGTCCGCATCACCCTCCTTGAGGGTGCCCAGGTTCACCGGGTTGGACCCCGACACGAGGCTGACATTGTTCTTGATGTTGGCCAACGTGTGACTGTTCTTTACCTTGATGTTGTACGTTCCGGGAGTGACGCCCGAAACCGTAAAGTTGCCCGATTGATCCGTAGTTACCGAATACGGCGTGCCCCCGACGGTCACTACCAGAGGAACTACCCACTGAGCGTTAGGCGCACCCGGTCTACCCTGCAACTGCACGTTGCCCTGGATCGTCGCCGATGTTGGCGGCAGGGTTGGCGTGGGCGTGGTGCCACCGCTCCCCCGCTTGATTTCCACCAGATGGAAGTAGTCATCGCCGTCATTGTTGCAGTCCATACGAAAATCGGACTGGGTGCCGATCCCATTGCCAAACCGGGCGTCAGTCAGAGTAAAGGTCGCCTTCTTCCAGGTGTTGCTGTTAGTCTTGACCACGGTGCCCGCGCTCTTGGAGCCCGTGAAAGAGTCATAGACGAGTTGCCAGGTGTCGTTGCCCCGATCAAGGTACGTGACATAGACCGTATAGGCACGGCGCGCCGCGTTGCCATTCTCGTAGGTGTCGGCAATTCGGAACCACATGTTGGTGTTGCCCGTGGCTTGGTCGGTTCGCCGGGTATAGCGGCCTTCTTTGTAGCCCTGGTTGAACGTGGCAACGGTTGCACCGCCGCTCCCGTAACTCTCAGCCTGGAAGAGGAAAAAGTTAAAGTTGCCCGGTTCCCCGTTGCTGGGATACTCGGTCTCCCGCAAGGCGCACCAGATGCCCGGTGTGGTATCCACCGTCACTCCGATGTAGGGTTCGATCCAGTTCCAGATGGCCACATAGTTAACGCGCTTGTTCTTGTTCTGATCCACCATGAGCCAGCGGTCCGGCTCCAGCACGTCGGGATGTTTGTCCATGGCGCACAGCAGGCCCCAGTACAGTTCGGTTTCATTGGTCAGCCACTGCTCGTACGTTTCCCAGGCAACGGGCACCGTAAGGGTGACGCCGCTGGCGCCCCACCACTTTTCCAGGGGCGAGTACAGGTACCACGGGTGCCGGTCTACCTGCAATCCGTTGTTCTTGAGCCCGACGCCCTTGATGGCCGCATAATCCGTGAAAGCGTTCCGCGTGCCTTTATAGTCAGGGGCGCAGTTCAGGAACAGGGCAATGTGGGACAGGTTGGTGTTGCGCACCCTGAAAGCATTGACGTAGGTGTCCACCGCCCACCGAACATGGTTCAGCCAGTCGTTGCCCGTCCAGCCGGGCGGGCTTTCGCCTCCAGGCGCATAGTTGGCATAGTAGTCATAGTCCTTGGCGTTCTTGGTAACCCACTGGTCGCTGGGCTGGGTCTCGCTGTACATACCCACGCCCATCTCGATCCAGCCCACGTTGGAAGCCACATCAGAGTTCGCCGCCAACCAATCCGCCAGCGCGTTGATGAACTCGGCGTAACGCGCCTTGTAGTTGGAGTCCAGGTAGTTCAGCACGTACCAGCCATCGTTGCTGACCGTGTTGTACAGCCGCGAACTCGGGTAGGTAATCCACAGCCAATCGGGGACGCCAAGGGCGCCATTCGGCCCGGTCTGATTGATACGTCCCACAAAGGTCTCCAGGCCGAGAGCTGCCTTCTTGCCCCGGCTGGCCTGTTGCTGGACAAAGGTGCGGATCTCCGAGTCGAACAGGCGGCTACCGCGGGTGGGTTCCAGTTCCTTCCACATCCAGCGTTTGTGGCCGCCGGCCACGGGAAACCCGTTTGCCCGGTCAATGTTGTCAAAGATGCTATCGTATTGGATATAGATGCCACGGGAGGCCGTCTGATTGCTGGGCAGGCGAGCCATGGCCGTCGCACTCAGCATCAAGATCAAAGCCAGCCCCACGGCCAGCCATACAAGCTTTTTCGTCATCCAGATTCACCTCATTCAGATTAGGGTGCCGATACAGTGATACCAGCGCCCATTGCGCCGCTCACTTCCGCCGGTTGAACTCCGGCCACGATTGTCAGCTCCACAGGACCACTGCGGAAGTAGTTGCTGCGCAGGAGGGCAAAGTCCGCCGAGTTCACCACCCCATCGTGGTCAAAGTCCGCACCCTCAAAATACCCAGGCTGGCCACGAGCCATAAAGTATGAGCGGCGCAGTATCCCAAAATCACTCGAGTCGACTCGATCGTTGTCATCAGAGTCGCCCTCCAACAGAGTCCCCATATCCAGGGTATTGACGCCGGCTCCCAGTGTCACGTTGCGACGAATATTGCTCAATGTGTGGGCGCCTTTGACCTGGATATCATAATCACCAGGGGGCAGTCCGGACAGCGTAAAGCCCCCCTCGTTGTCCGTCGTCACTTCGTAGACAGTACCGCCCACCTTGACCGTGATGGGCACCGACCACTGAACGTGGGGCGCCGCAGGACGGCCCTGCAAAGCCACACGGCCGTCGATGCTGCACAGAACCGGCGTACTTGTCGGCGTTGGAGTGGGGGTTGGGGTAGGGTCGGCATCGCCACTCTTCTGCACCTCCACCATGTGGAAAAAGTCATCGCCGTCGCCCATACTATCAAGCCTCAGGTCTGCCTGCGTACCGATACCGTTCCCGAACCGGGCGTCGTCCAGAACAAAAGTGGCTTTCTTCCATGTGTTGGTATTGTCCTTGGTCACCAAGCCGGCCTGCTTCTCACCGGTGAGTGAATCGTAGGTCAGCGCCCAGGTGTCCCTGCCCCGGTCCAGGTAGGTCACTTTCACCACAAAGCGTTCCCGGCTGGCGTTCCCGTTGACATACTGGTCGGCGATGCGAAACCACATATTGGTGTGGCCCGACGCCTGATTGGTGCGGCGAGTATAGCGTCCTTCCTTCACCCCCGGCGTGATGTCATCCTCGGTGATAGCCACCGTGTCGCCGTTAGGCCCGTAGCTACGGTCCTGAGACAGGAAGAACTCAAAGTTGCCCCTCTCCCCGCTACCGAATTGGCTATCCCGCAAGGCACACCACACAGAGGGTGTGGTCCAGACATCCACGCCCAGGAATGGCGCAGCCCAGTTCCAAATGGCAACATAATTGGCCCGTGGCTGCTTGTCGCGATCGATCAGCAGCCAACGGTCAGGCTCCAGCACATCCGCGTGCTTGTCCAGAGCACAAAGGACGCCCCAGTACAGTTTCGTTTCGTTGGTAAGCCACTGCTCATACGTTTCCAAGGCAATAGGCGCAGAGCTCCACCACTTGTCCAAAGGCTGGTAGAGGGTCGCAGGATAGCGATCCGCTTGCAGCCCGTTGTTCTTGAGGCCAACGCCCTTGCCAGCAGCATAGTCGGTAAAAGCCGTTCGCTGGCTCTTGAAATCCGGCGCGCAATTGAGAAAGATAGGGATGGCCGCCAATCCGGGATTCCGTACCCGAAAGGCGTGATAGTACGTATCCGTACACCAGTTGACGTACTTGCGCCAATCATTGCCGGTCCAGCCAGGCGGGCTCTCACCGCCAGGAGCGCGGTTGGCATAGTAGTCATAGTCTGGCTTGTTGCGCGTCACCCACTGATCACTGGGCTGGGTCTCGCTGTACATGCCCACGCCCATCTCGATCCACCCGACATTGGCCGCCAGAGTCGGATTCGCTGCCAGCCAATCGGCGAGGGCATTGATAAACTCGGCGTAGCGAGCCTGGTAGTTGGGGTCCAGAAAGTTCAGAACATGCCAGCCATCGTTGCTCACGGTGTTGTACGGAGCAACACTCGGGTACTGAGTCCACAACCACTGAGGAACCGCCAGAGAGCCATACGGGGGGCTTACGTTGATACGGCCCACGAACGTCTCGATTCCCAGAGCCGCCTTCTTACCGCGTTCCGCTTGCTGGGAGATGAATGGGCGTATAGCGCTTTCGAAAAGGCGCGTGCCCCTGGTCGGCTCCAGGCTCTTCCAGGTCCAACGCATGTGCCCGCCCGCCACGGAAAACCCATGCGCCTGGTCAATGTTATCCAGTACGTTGTCATACTGGATATATATGCCCCGGGAACCAGCCTGATTGGCAGGCAACTTGGCAACTGGCCCAGCAGCCACAGTAGCAGCCATTGCCAGCGCTACCGCGATGCCTGCAGCCAGGATTAATCGACCCCTATTCATATCGCGTCGTCCAAGTCAGATGCCTCACCCCACCGTCCCCTACTACACAATGAGCACGAAATATGCCTCTTAGCTACGAATATGACGGAATTTTCATAATACAGGATACGGTTCGCGGGGTGGTGGCTGACCTTTCTATACCGGGACAACCCTGTGAGTGCGCCCTGACTCCAGGACACAATGGGCCAGGTGCACGGTCCTGAGCGCCTCCTGTCCACTGATTTTTGGTTCGCTGTCATTCTTGATGGCTTGCAGGAAGGATTCCAGCTCCGCCAGCAACGGCTCCTTGCGCTTGATGTTGTGACGGATCTTGCGTCCTTCACTCACACCCATGATGGCTAGCCCTTCCCAGTTGCCATTGAGAAAGTCATTTTCATAAAAGAAAAGGTCCTGGGTCAGGTAGTTCACGGAGAACATGCCCTTTTCGCCAATCAAGTACAGCTCACGGATCTTGGTAGGGGTCAGCCAGTTAACATCCAGGATGCCCACGGTACCGTCCTTGAACCTCAGTATGGCAGTGACCATGTCCTCCTGGCTGGCATGAATCCGCTGGCGCATTTCGGCGTAAACGCTCTCCACTTCCGACCCGACGAGATGCTCTAGAAGGTTGAGCTCGTGGGTTGCGAGGTCGACGACGACCCCTACATCCGAGATTCGTGAAGGAAAAGGCCCGACACGTCGCGCATGGATCTGGAAGATCCGCCCCAACTGACCGGTATCCAGCTGCCTTTTCAGCTCGATAACCGCAGGATTAAAGCGCTCGATGTGGCCTACCGCCACCTTGACCCCAGTTTCCGCTGCACACCGCAGGATCTCGTTGCCTTCTTCCACCGAAGCAGCGATAGGCTTCTCCAGGAAAGTGTGGATCCCACGATGCATCGCCTCCAGCGCAACCGCTAGGTGTGCGCACGTGGGAACGGCAATTGACACCAGATCCGGTTTCTCTTGTTCCAGCATCTGGACATAGTCGGTGTAGACGTTGACCTTGTACACCCGCGCAATGCTCTCCAACGCACGGACATCGCTGTCAGCTGCAGCAACCAGCCGGGAGCCTTCCATTTGCGCATACACTCGCGCGTGGTTCCGCCCCATCATTCCCACGCCGATAACCGCAGCTCTTAGGACCATGCGCTGTTCACCCCGTCAACGATTGCGTTGAGATCAACCTGCGTAAGCGCCGGGTGGACGGGAAGCGCGAGTATCTCCCCGCTGACCTGCTCCACAACCGGCAGGCAATCAGCATAGCCCAAGCGCTCATACGCAACCTGCTTGTGTACCGGCACGGGATAGTAGACCATGGTGCCGATTCCCTGCCCCCTCAAGTGCTCGGCCAAGCGGTCGCGTCCCTCTGCAACCCGTATGCAGTACTGGTGATACACGTGCCTGCGACCCTGCTCCTCCATAGGAGTAACCACGCCCTTCAGGTGGTCCGTCAGAAACGCCGCATTGGCCCGCCGCCGAGCGTTAAACCCTTCGAGCTTGCCAAGCTGCACCACACCAATGGCCGCCTGGATTTCGGTCATCCGAAAATTGAAACCGATCATCTCGTGATAGTACCTTTGACGCTGACCATGATTGCGAATCAACCGGGCACGGTCCGCGAGCGCATCATTGTTGGTCGTCAGCATGCCCCCTTCGGCCGTGGTGATGTTCTTGGTCGGATAGAACGAAAAGCAGCCCGTACCGAAGCTGCCCACAGCGCGTCCGTCGACCGTGGCCCCGTGTGCCTGGCATGCGTCCTCAATGACGGCCAAGCCGTGGCGTCGGGCGATGGCCATGATCCGTTCCATGTCACACGGGTTTCCGAACAAATGAACAGGAAGAATGGCTTTGGTGCGGGGGGTAATTGCGGCTTCTATTAGTCCCGCATCCATATTATAGGAGCGCGAATCAATGTCCACAAATACAGGCCGAGCACCGGCCAGCACAACCGCGTTGGCAGAAGCGATAAAGGTGAACGGTGTGGTGATGACCTCATCACCTGGACCTATACCATGGGCCAGGACCGCAGTCTGCAATGCCGTGGTTCCAGACGAGGTGGCCACCGCATGGCGCACTCCACACAGAGCAGCGAATCCCTTCTCAAAGGCTTCGACCGTGGACCCCTGGGCCAATTGTCTCGAGTCAATCACATCCAGTACAGCCTGCTTCTCTTCCTCGCCCAACAGCGGTGTCGCAATCGAAATCATCCCCCTGTCCCCTCTCCGTCAATGTCTGACCGCCTGAAGACGCCAGTTAGACTATCCACTGAGATACCCGCCCAGAAACCGTTTGATCACCTCATGAATATGGCACTCGGGCGGCTGGTAGCGCGAGAAATCCCTGTTCCTGGCCTCCCCAATGGCTTCGGCCAGCCCAGACAACTCAGGACACCACAGGAGCAGATTCTGTCCCGCAAAGATGCGCAGTAGGTGCTCCTGATGTCGGTCGTACGTAGTAGGATTCACCACGCACACCAACCGGACTCCTTGCTCAAGCGCCTCCACAATGGTACCCAGGCCGCCATGAGCAACGACCACACTGGCCTGTTGGTAGAAAGGCGTCAGGCTGGGCGCAAACCGAAAGTACTGGGCGTTGTGCGGCACATACGTCCCCAGCCCGATCTGCAGAACGACCTCCTCTGCCAGCTGAGGAGCCAGCCCGTCCATGGTCGCAACCAGAGCATCAAAATCGGTAGAACCGACGGTGACAAAGATCATCTTACCACAACCGGCCGGCGTAGATGGCCTTGGGGTACAAGCTCTGTAGATCGGGCCACTGCACGAAGAATAGGTCCGCAAAGCGGTACAGGATCTTGCCGCTCGCTGACAGGGCAAAGACCCTGGAACCCGTCTCTATGTAGATAACCTTGATGCCCAGCAGCTTGGCAACCAGGGAAGCTGGAACCGCGGGACCGGGTCCGGTGCTCATGATCGCCCGTGGGCGGCATCGCAACAGGGCGACTGCTGCCTGAACGGTCGAAAGCACCGTACGGGCGGTCACGGCCACGGCTCCAGTGCTCTTCCAGCGGGGCCGCACTACGCGGTACACGGGACCCGGAACCTGAATCTTGAGCGGAGAGAGCTCATCATCGGCTGCGACCAGATAGCAGTACGTGTAGCCGCCGCCTAACAGCTCCACCACACGGATCATCTCTTTCGTATGACCACCTGAGCCCAAAACGACCATCAGCCTATTGCTCATGGCTTCTGCCAGATGGATTCATAGATTTCGAGCACCGCATCAACGGTCTTTTCGAGAGCCAATCGCTCGATGACTTGACGACCCTGAGTGCGGTGACCAAACGCCAGGGCCAAGCCAAGCTTCTTCGCCATGTCTTCTGAATCGCGTTTGCACACGAAACAGCCCTCGGTGCTGCCGATGACTTGGGCCACGTCCCCTACATCTACCGATACAATCGGAAGATTACAGGCCATAGCCTCTTTGATCACCACGGGTGACCCTTCCTGGTCCGACGCCAGGACCAGCACGTCGCAAGCGTTCATGAACAGCGGTATGCGGTGATGGGCTTGACCGGTGGCAATCACCAGTTCTACGCCGGGCTCGGTGTGCTGAAGCCTCGCTACGGCTGCCTGAATGAGGTCCAGGCGTTTCTCCGGGCGCGGGATACCTACAAAGAGCACCCGCCTACGATCGTCGGGCCAGCCCAGACGACGCCTGGCCTCATCCCGTAACATGGGGACGAACAGTCGGAGATCAACCCCGCAGGGCACGATGTGGGCATCTTGGCGTCCTAGCTCACGCTTGTGCACAGCAGAAGTCACGGTGACCTCATCGGCCCATGGTGCCAGCAGCCGGCAGAGCCACCCTACCCAGCCTACCATCTCGGCTGCCCCATGAAAGCTGACGACCAACGGTACACCACGCTGCAACCGCGCCACTACGCCGGAGAAGACATAGTGGGCGTGAATCACGTCATACTCCTGCTGCCGAATTTGGCGCCAGAAGCGCCGGGCTCCATCGATGTAACTCCACTTGTCCCGCTTGCCACCAACAACGATCACATCCACCGGCAGCCCACGGGCCCGTAGACCTTCCACCTGTTCCTGGACAAACGTTCCAAAGTCCGGGTTCTGGTCATCGGGATACATGTTGGTCACGACCAGCACCCGCGGAACTCGCGATGACTGGCCAAAAGAGCGCGGCACGCCGTCCTCCTCCACTACTTCCACTGGCCTGGGTTCTTTAGAAACAGCTGGTTGACGAGCGTCCAATACCTGGCAAAGTAGGTGCTCAAGACCTCAAAGACCAGGGCATCGTTGTTCTCGGCAACCTCCCGCTGTGTATCCACCCGGCGCAGGCGATGGGCCTGAGCCACGCGTTGGTACGCCGCTGCCTGAGCAGCCATGAACTCCTCAGAAAGGGCATCCTGGGCGCGGGTGTGCGCCGCTTCAGCCGGCACATCCAACCAGTAGGAGAGTGCCGGGCGCGGGCTCAACCAGCCCAGCACCCTGGCGGGCAATGTACCCTCGGCCGGTCGGCCGGAGTTGGCAGCCAGGTCCACCCAGGCGTCATAGACATAGCGATCGCAGATCACCACGTGCCCCCGAATCAGCGGCCATGCCACCCTGCAGGCGTATTCCGAGACCAGCTCCAGGGTGGTCAGCCATGACCAGCCCCAGCGCAGCAGCGGTGACTGAAAGCGCTGTCGGCGGAGCTCGACCTTTTCTGCAGGCTGCGTGGCAGCCGCCTTCCGGTGACCACCCAGCAGGCGAGTCAACGCCGACAGCCATCGCGCTGAGCCGGCTCGCGTCCACACATAGTCCGCCCGCAGATGACAGGTCTCAAACGCGGTCGTCAAGGCCCGCGCGTGGGTGGTCTTGCCACAGCCATCCACTCCGCTGAGGGTAACCAGCATGTTGGGCTGACTGTGAATACGGAGCCTCAGCTTGGTGCCATTCCCCGTATGTACGGCCACATCCTTGATCTTCTGAACAGGGGCTCGGCTGGGATCCCGCACTAGTTTGGCGTAGAAAAAATACTTGCTGAAGACAAAGGGAATGCGCAGTGGGAGGTCGCGGCGCCAGTCCTTCCCGGTCCACTGCTCGCCCTGGCACAGCCCCATAAGGGCTCCTTCCCCCAGCTGGCGGTCCAGCCTCGACTTTATCCAGCCCGGAAGCTCGCTGCGTGCCCGCTCCAGCAGTGCCTGCGGCGTGGACGACTCTCCGTAGAGCGCCTGTTCCTGGTATGTACACAAGAGCAGCGAGGTATTCAGGCCATCTCTCCAGCCTCGGAAAATAGCAATACGATACACCTCGTCCCAGTCCACTCCCTGGCGCACACAATGGGCAAGTTTGTGCACGTCCTGCAACACGACCAGCTTGTCTTCATAGAAGTAGTGGGCCAAAGCCGTCGCGAGCGCATCTTCGATTCCCGGCAACAGCACAAGATCGTCGTCAGGTAGACGACGCACGCGTTTCCACAGCGCTTCTTCGTCTAGAAAGGAAACCATCCAGCCCACGTGAGCATGCAGGTGAATGGCGGAAATGGAGCGACCCATGTGAAACTTGCGAAAGAGATATTTGTGGGGCTCTTCTACGTTCTTGAGTTCTACGTAGCCCAGACTCTGCAGACGGCGACGGATCAGCGGCACATCCTGGGGATGGTATAGCACATCCAAATTATCGCTGCGATACGGGAAGGCCGGTCGCAGCCCGACCGATTTGATGAGGACGCCCTCTATCCCGTCCTGAAGCAGGCTATCTCGAACAAGGCGATATTCACGTCTCTGTAGCTCCAGCGACTGCGCTTCGCGAACGCGCGCATCCTCAAAGAGGGGGTGGTGCACCAGGCCTTCCGCACCTTCAGGCCCGGCAAGAGCTACCAGCGGCACTTTGTTCTTCTGAAGGATCAGGAGCACTTTTTCTGTCTGGCACTCAGACCACGGAAACTCTGAAGGTGCCGTGCGCAGGGGATCAGCCAGGTACGCCGCTCCCAGCTCTTCGATCGAGCAATCAGACTTCATGATTCATCCTTGTCGTCGGCCACAAGGCCCACCAGTTCATCCGCCATGACCTGCCATGTGCGCCCCTCCACCTTATTCCGAGTAGCGATCCGCCCTTTCATGGCCCTGTCGACGGCCTGCCTCAGGTCCTTGGAACTCTGCCAGAAAACCAGGCCATCGCCCTCCCGAAAAGAATCGGGCAGTCCGCCAAAAGGTGTGGAAACGACGGGCAAATTGCATGCCATGGCCTCCACCACCGACAGGGGTAGATCAATGGCCGCAGTCTCCTCTTCAGCCAGGAATACATAGGCGTCGGACAAGCGGTAGATGTTCTCAATGTCAGCCACATAATGGTCCACAACGGTTGCCCCTCGGCTCCTGAGCTCTGCGCCCAGCCGCGCATCTTGCTCGGTGCTCGTGCTCGCCACGATCAGGACATGATAGCCCGGCGTATCGTGCAATGTCAACACCTGGAGCAGATTCCGCTTCTCCTTAAGATGCCCCACATGCAACACCACATGGCGGTCTTCGGGCACCGAGAACCGTGACCGCAGCTGCGACCGGTCGGCTGCCGAAGCCGGTCGAAAGCGCTGGCTATCCACTGCTGGACCAAACAGTGCGGTGCGCCAGCCCAGCTTACGAAACGGCAAGGCGGTAGTAGTGGATTGGGCTAGTACCAGGTCGGGCCTCAGTCCACGCATCAGCAATCTTGCTCCCGGCGATTGCGGTCGCGGTTGCAGAAGCAGCAGCACCAGTAGCGAGCTTGGATAGTAGAAATGAAGCACCCGGCCTCGCACCAGGCTAAACGCGGTCCCGCATGCGGTAGGGATGTACAGAATGACTTCTGGCTCAAAGCCAGCAACGGCCTCCCGCAACTCCTCATTGAGCAGCAGCCGGTTAGCCGCCACATTTTGCAGTCCTAGCTCGGGGTCGGATTCGCCTTCCGTAGTCAGCGCCAGGGTCGCGTGGCCGCACGCTTGGAGGCCCCTCAGCAGGTGAATGGCAAAGTTCTTGATGCCCTCATCATAAGGAGGGCGCAGCCGCTCCGACACCAAAGCTATCCTCACGGCAAGGCCCTCTGGGCAACACGATAGTAGAGCTCACGATAGCGCTCGGCAATCACCTCGGCCCGGAAGCTTTGAGCCAACTCCCTTCCCCGTCGGCCCATGTCAGCAGCCAGTTCACGATTCTGCAACACCCGGGTCATGCGCTCGGCCAATGCATTGGTGTCTCCTGTATCCACCAAGAAGCCACTGCGTCCATCCTCAATCAGCCCAGGAACGCCCCCTACTGCGGTGGCGACCACGGCCTTGCCGGCAGCCATGGCCTCAATGACCGCCATCGGAGCTGTCTCCTGCAAAGAGGCCAACACAACTGCGCGGCACCTGGCATAGTGCCGCAGCATCTGTCCAAAATCCTGCAGGCCAACCAGCTCGATATGACGCTGGAGAGAATGCTCAGCAACAAGATTTCGCACCCGTGCCTCATAGTCTGGCTGAGTTGTCCGGCCGGCAATGGTCAGGCGCACCTCCGGCACGCGGTCGCGTACCATCGCCACTGCCCGTACAAGCTCCAGCACGTTCTTACGCTCATCAATGGTTCCTGCGTACAAGAGATGACCGGACTCACCTTCATCGTTAATGGCATAGAGCTCCGAGGGCAACGGGTTGTTGATGCGATGGAAACGCGCTCTGGTTCGCTCCGCGTACTCGGCAACCACATAGTCACTGATCGCCACGATGTCACTTACCCGGGGCAGGACAAGCCCCTCCAGCCATTTCTCCAGTCCAAATCGTGTACGGTCAAACCAGGTGTGGCGGTAGATTTCGGCCTCTCGCCGCACGACGCCGTGAATAGTGAGCGCTGTGGGGATACCCATCCGCAGTGCAGCCAGAGCATAGTGGGCGGCGTGGGCATTCACCACATCGGGCTGCAGCCGGCGTAGGGCGCCTTCCACACGGAGAATAGACATCAGGGAATTGGGGACCACGCGCCTCCTGGGCATGGCCATGTACTCGACCCGGAGATTGCCCTCTTCTACCACCATGTCCCGGTCCACATCTGCGTGGCAGTGAAGAACGCAGAGCTGCAGATCAGCCCAGTGGCGCAGGGCACCAACCAGGTTCTGAACCACAGCGCGAACCCCACCAGCAGACCGAGCGCCAGGCGCAGGATAGAGCGCCACAATGGCCACGCGAAGCGACATGTCTTACCTGCCCGTCAGCCAGTACCAGAGGTGCTTCTTGAGGTCTTTCTTGATCCCCACGTTGACAAAGCACCCGCTGTTACAGCGCTGACAAGCCGTCCTCCAGAGTCCCGCACGGAAAGCCAGGTTCCCACGATCGTAGTACACTGCGCTGCAACCATCAAAGCGTGCGTTATCGCTGGCGGCATCCAGACAATTGCCAATCCGCCGCTCCGAAAGGCAGTAGTACATATCGCCATAGACATCTAGCACGAACGAGTCCACCGTGAACGGACATGGAGTCTGACGAGGACGCCCGTCACGGTACATTTTGAGCATATCGTTCCAGTAGTAGGGCATGACGTTCGTTGGCGAGCGTCCCGCAGCCAATCCAGACAAGAACCGAAACAGGTGCTCCTGATCGTCCTGGTCAAAGTCCAACTCAGAACGTTGCTCGACGTTAGCCACGTAGGTTTCATGGAAGCCTACCAGCTGGAAGCTCAGCTCGATGTTACGCTCCGCGCACCAGTCTTGTAGCTCAACCAAGTGATACAGATTCTTGCGCGTGATAACACACGATGCTCCGAACCAGAATCGTTGCTCCCGCTGCAGCTCTTGCAGCCCCACCAGGCATCTTTCAACCTTGCCAAAGGCGCCCGGGACGTTGCGCATTTCGTCATGTATGGCCCCGACTCCGTCCAGGGAGACGGAGACATTCAGCGAGATGCCCAGCGGCCCACACAGAGCCAGCAACTTGTGGGTATCGTCCAGTATCCGCTCCACCGCCAGGCCATTGGTGATGAGCGTCACGGAGCGAAGCCGAGGCATGCGCGCCAGCAAGACCTCCGTCAACGGCACGAGATCGTGACGTAGGCTGGGCTCGCCTCCCGCAAGGGTCAGCCGCTCGATGCTCTCAAAAATGGGGTCTTCGGCCACGCGGCCCATTTCATCCACGCTCATCTCATGGCGCTCTGGCATCTGCCAGATGTTGCACATGGCGCAGCGAGCATTGCAGCGGTACGTTACATTGACTTGCAGTTGCCTTGGCTGAAGTGTACGCAGGTGGCGCAGCACATTGTACTCGTACACTCCTCGCCCAAGAGCGCCCCAAGGCGCTCGCAGCAACTTGAGCAATCCTACAGCCATCGGCAAACCATCCTCAACTGACTAGCTCGAGATACACACGGCGAGTCATTTCAGCCACGGTAGCTGCGCGGTAGCGCCGGTCAGCCCTCTTCCGCGCCTCACCCTCCATGGTCTGTCGCTCTGTTGGATTAGCCAGCAGCTCCGCAAGGACTCTCTCCAACTCAGCCACGTCACCAGCCTCGAACAAGGTACCGGTGACACCATCTTCAATCATGTACGGCAAGCCGCATACCCGGGTGGCGACCACCGCTCGACCGACAGCCATTGCCTCGGCAACCACTACTGGCGCAGTCTCCTGATAGGACGGCAGAACCAGAACCGTGCAACGGGAGTACTCCTCGATCATCTCATCAATCGACAATGCCCCGAGAAACTCTACGACATCTTCCAGGCCATGAGCGGTGATTAAGGACCGACAGCCGATGACGTACACAGCATCGCTCTCTGTCTCCCCCGCTATGCGCAGGCGTACCTCGGGATGTCGCTTACGCAGCTTTGCCATGGCAGCGATAAGATCCATCAGTCCCTTGCGTGCAATCACCCTGCCTGCGTACAGCAATGTGGCCGGCTCTTGTGGTGCCGACGCTTTCGCAAAGTAGCGATCATCAACAGGATTCTCGATACAGTACACCCGTTGAAAGCTGCCGTGCGGTGCCAGCTCTGCCTCCACATACGGGCTGATGGCAATGAGATTCCTCACCCTCCGGACGCAATAGCGCTCATAGGCGCTATCGATCATACCCCGCAGAGCTCCAGCCAGGCCATGGGCAAACCGAGCCTCGCGGGAAAAGATACCATGAGCCGTCACAACATGCGGCGCACCAAACCCAACCGCCGCATGGGCATAGATGCCCATCCCTTGCGCATGAACCACATCGGGCACAATCCGGGCCAATGCACCACGCAGGCCAGCAGCATCCCGCACGTGGAACGTCATCCGGCCTCCGCGATGTCTCTGCAGGACGTGCAGCGCTTGACCAGAAGTGGTCATAGACAGGTGATCCCGAACACCGGGAAGGCACGTGACCACATGCATCTCAAGATCCCCACAAGCTGCCAGTCCACTGAGAAGAGGGACCATGGCAGCCTCCACACCTCCCGCTATCCTCTGCGGATCCAGAGGATACTCCCCCAGCACCGCTACCCGCAGGGCCATTACGAGGCAGGTCCAGCCGGCGCATGGAAATAGCGGGTGCTGAGATACCCGACAATGCCCCCCGTAATCATGAACATCACCAGCGTAGTAAAGGTGCTGACATAAAGGTCCGCTGAAACGGCGGCCACCATGTACACAACAACCACTCCGAGACCGGCCACAGCAAGCGATCCATCCACCCTGGAGTCCTTTCGCGACCGAAAGATCCCGCCCAGCATCTCACCCAGGAGCGACAGAAAAGCGAGGAGATACGGCGTGAAGGCCAATAGCCCCGTTGTGACCAGGACCAGGATGTAGGTGTTGTGAGGCATCGGGACGTCAAAGGCCATTGTCTCCCAACGCCCGCCATACAAGAGGTAGTAGTAGGAAAAGGACTCCACGCCCACCCCGAACAACAGGTGGTCTTTCAAGATCCTAACGCTTATCTCCAGCATGTCCAGCCGAAAGCGCAAAGAGTTGACGTTGGTCAGTCGCTCCGTGATCACGGCGCTTCCGCTGATGAGCTCCCAGTAGGCCACTCCCAGGATCAGTGCGACGATAATCACGGGAAAAAGAATCTTGCGGTACTCTTTGCCCACCAGCAGCATGACAAACAGCCCAGCACCCAAAGCCAGCCAGGCACCGCGGTTGTAGCACAAGAAGTTGCCTGCCATTGCCGCTACAAAAGCCCCACCATAGAATGCCCTCGCCAGGCCTGGGGCTGTCCTGATCAGCTTGTACAGGATCAGCGGCACCACCATAGCTACGATGGTCCCCAGAAAGAGTGGATTCCCCAGGAGGCTCACGATCTTGCGCAAGCTCCGGGAATACGTCGTCGTCCTGCCGAACAAGTAGAACAACGGCTGACCAGTCAGATGCTCATAGAACACCATGAAGCAGAGATACAGTCCAATCACGATGGCAGCGCCAACGTAAGCGTCCACGCCGGTCTTGTCCTCGTACAAGTTCTTGGCCAGAACAAAGACGAGATATGGCGTGAGGAATTTGTCCAGAACCACCTGCCCAGACCTGCTCAAGCCATCCAGGCCAGCCACGGTAGCAGGCATCACGAGAATGGCAAAGGCGATCATGCACAACTCAGTTGCCCCGAAACGCCGCAATCTGCGGCGTCCAGCCGCCAACTGCGCGACCAAGATCGCGGTGAGGAGCGCCGCACTGAACCGGGCGAGGCTCAGATCCGGGATGCCTGGGGGCATGCGGATGTTCAGATACCAGAACCGGGTAAAGGGCTCTAGGATTATCCACAACAGCAGGCCGCTTAGAGGGTTCATCAGTATGACGACAATCACAAGTCCCAGGACCGAGAAACGGATGGCATCCTGCCACCCTGGAGAGAGCAGTCGGTCGCCCACTGCGTATCCGATCGCAAGGGCCACGGCAGCCAGCAGCAAACCGACCAGGATCGACAGGGTGACGCGCGCAATCCTGGAGGCAGACGGTCGATTCATGATTTTGCCTCAGTGCAACAGCTCTTCATATACCCTCTGAACTCCACTCACATACCCCTCCACGCCGAAGCGTGCTCTTGCTTTTTCCCGACCCCGTTGACCCATTGCGACAGCCGAGTACGGATCCGACAGGATCTGGACAAGCGCGTCGGCCAATGCGCCCTCATCCCCAGGTGGGACCAGCAAGCCCTGCACGCCGCTATCCAGTATCTCCCGGGAAGCCCCCGCATCCGCCGCCACAACCGGCCGGGCCGCCGCCATAGCCTCGACGACCACCCGGCCAAATGGCTCTGGCGACGTCGATGCCAACACAACCACATCCAGCGCCGACATGACCCGAGCTACATCGGGGCGGAACCCACTAAAGTGGACCGAGTCAGCCAGACCAAGGCTCTGACACAGATCGGACAGTTCTTTTGCATAGTCCGGGTCATAGGGAACCGAATTCCCTATGATCAGCCCCTTGGCTCCGGGCAGTTGTTGATGCACCAGGGCCATCGCACCCAGGAACGGCTCGTGTCCCTTCCAACGCTCCAGGCGACCCACCAGCCCGACCGCCAAGTCCCCATCGGTTAGTCCTAGGCTTCGCCGGCCTTCCTCGCGGCTGGCGCCCACCTCGAAAGCGTCCACATCGATACCGTTGTACACCACGTGCCCCTTGGAAGCTGGTGCGCCTGCCCTAACGTGACTGGCGCGCACAGCCTGCGAGATGTAGATGAAAGCTGCAGCCCAACTCGCCAGCTTCCGGTCTACCGGGCCAAGGGATTCATAGTCTCGCACATGACAGACGCACGGAATGCGAGCCAGCTTGGCTGCCAGGACTCCCTCCCTATCGTGACCCACTCGAATATTCGTGTGGACCAGGGACACGCGGCGCGCTGTGATAAGGGCTTGCAGAGCTCTGGCCCGAGGCCACACGCGCCGTGCCAGCAGTAATGCAAAGCCTGCCCCATGGTACAGGCGAGCCCCTAGTGGAATCTGGCGAAGCCGGCTGAGCCAGCCCGATTCTTGCTGTCGCTTGACCCAGGCGGGGCGGTGATCTCCAGCACCATATACATTCCAGGGGATCACTTCCACACCCAGTTCTCTAAAGCGCTCGACATACGCATGCGGCGCGTAGCTCACCACGATTGGATCGTATCTGTCGCGATTCAACCCCCGGCACAGGTCGTACAGGCTCAACACGGAGCCACCTACTGTCGGCGACGTATCCAGGTAAAGCACGCGGCATGGTCCCGCCACTGTCAGCCCTCCCGCGAGCTCATGTGGGCTGTTCGCGCCTTGACCAGATGCGGCGCCACCATCAGCGAGGCAATCACCGCCAACGCCAGCAGGCTCACAACCATGGCGATGGCAAACCCTTCCGGCTCATAGACGAACTCGACCTTATGCACGCCTCGAGGGACGTACACGGCTCGAAAGGCATAGTCGGCACGATACACTGGCGACTCTGTCCCATCGACGTAGGCGCGCCAGCTCGGGTCGAATCTATCACTCAGGAAGACCAGGCCGTCGGACTGCAGGTTGGCCGCCACAGACACACTGCCGATGCCGTATCGGGTGATCTCAACGCTGTCCCTGGCAACACCGGCTGGAGTATCAGCCAGAGTGACCGGCAGGGCTTGCTCCAGAGTAATCTCGTTCGCCAGGTCAAAGCCCGGATCCTGGAGAACGCGCAAGATATCGGGCGTATCTGGCATCACACGGACCCGGTGCACTACAAACGCCCGAGGAAGACAGTGGGTGTTTTCGTAGACGGAGATCTGCCCATCGGTGTAAGCCAACCTGAGATCCAAGAGCGCGTCATCGGTCAAAGCGACCGAGCTGATAAGGTACTTGACGTTCATCAAGCCCAAGACCCTGGCCTCGGGCTGGTTCATGAACAGGATACCGTAGCCCATCCAATCACGACCGCCAATCCCTTGACAGAACTCTAGATAGCGGCGTTCAGGAAAATCCAGTCCTCGGACATCGTACAGCCCATACACCATGCTAGTATTGGGCATCAAGTCAACGTTCATGCCAACCAAACGATGGAGCCCGTCGTCCGCCTGCAAAAAACCCATGGCAGGCGTCTTGGGATACACCCACTCACGGGATGTCACAGAATGATACCCGATCCCAAAACCGAATAGGTCCACCACTGTCAGGAGGATCAAGATTACGCCGATCACCCTGCGGTCCACTCGTCCCTTACCGTACAACCAGAGCGCCGCCCCAGCAGCCACGGCAACCAATACCGGCCAATAGAGCTCAAGATTGGTTATGGTGAGAACGGGCAAGATGTTGGTGAAGGGAATGCGTCCCAACTTGCCGGTCGCGGACTCGGCAGCCATCGCCTCCAGCGCCCACCTCGCGCCCACCAGCCCCAACGAGCTGGCCAGAGCCAATCCCAAGAGCCAGCGTGCAGTGCGGCCCACCAGCACACTGCCAGGCGCCTCGTTCAGCAATACTGTCACTCCCATCCCGGCCAAAACAGCCGCCGCCAAGCTGTACACCAATCGGAAGCGCCCATAGGCAGCCATGCTGAACAGGGGCAGGTGGTTGATCCAGTCAAACACCGGCAACCTTAAGGCAGCGCCCAGGGATCCTACAGCAAGCGCTGCCAAGAACACGATCACTCCATCGCGCCGTCGGCGAGCCACAGCAACCGCTGCCAAGACCAGGCTGGTGACGCCTACATATAGGGCCTGCTCAGCCAAATTGGAGTCAGGAACAAAGCTACGGTAAGGGTATGGCCATGTCGGATTATTCAGCACATTGGGCAGAACCGTGGTAAGAAGTAAAGGAAGTTGCGCTCGCAGACCAAGCCGGGTTTCATCCAGATTCTGAGAACCGATCCTCAAGCTCCACTCAGCACTCCTCTGCAGCCATTGCCAAAACGGCCAGATGTGCACGCTTGCCAGGCAGAAACCCAGCCCAACCGCTGCCACAAACGAAACCAGCA
>DDYO01000232.1 GCA_002348045.1 Anaerolineales bacterium UBA2232 | reverse complement strand
GTCGACTTGAATCTCTCCGCACCCATCTGTGTAGCCTCCATGTCTCTAACCCTGTCGCCGACCACACTCTACAGCTCCATCGACCACCGAGCAACTTGGACTGTTATTCAACACCCTCCTCTCGGGGGCTTGACAAGTCGCCACGCTCGTGCTATACTAGAAGTATAGACATCTAGACGGGCCTAGCCTCGGAACGGACCGTTTACGTCGACATCGATGTCACAGGAGAGTGGCAACTCCATGGATTCGCTGTCGCAGATTTCAGGAATACCGGCTTATGTGCAGATCCGCGAAGCCTTGCGGGAGGAGATTACCAGCGGCCGCCTCACTCCAGGCGAGCGGATTCCCCCAGAGAAGACCCTCGCCGAGCGCCACGGCGTGAGCCGAATGACCCTTCGCCACGGACTCGCTGACCTGATTCGAGAAGGACTGCTGGTCCGGCGCCGCGGGGTGGGCACATTCGTGGCTCGCCAACCCATAGACCGAGACTATTCCCGTCTTGTTAGTAGCTTTGAGCAACTCTTGCTGCGGGGACTGGTACCGACCTCTCGAGTCCTCAGCCTCACGTTGGTGCCAGCGGAGCCCAAGGTTGCCCAGGCCCTGAATCTGCCCGACGGCGCTCCTGTGATCCGACTGGAACGGGTGCGCGTCGCCTCCGGGCAGCCGATTGCGATCCTCACCTCTTATCTTCCTCAGTCCGTCGCTCCTCAACTCCTTCAGACTGACATGGAAGCGAATCCATCGCTGTCACGGATGATGGAATCGTGGGGCTATACCTACAAACGCGCTCTACAGCATATCGAAGGGCGAACCGCTACCCCCCAACAAGCGCACCTTCTGGAGATCTCTCCTGGCAGTGCGGTGGTCCACGTTGAACGCATCAACTACAACGGTGACGGACAGCCACTGGAGTACGTGGAAGTTCAGAACCGGGCAGACATCTACCGTGCCAGCATGGTCCTGATCCGCTGATACTCGACCCAGGCAGCCAAGCCAGTTAAGCCAGATAAGTTGAGGTACACATGCCCAATGACCTCAAATACCACCCGTTGAATGCCCATACCGCGCCGGAGTTTGCCCGCAGCCACCCGGCTCTGGCTGGCATGTTTCGATCCAAGGAGCCCCTGCTCTGCAAAGAGGTCGGCGATGGCAACCTTAACCTAGTGTTTGCCATTTGGGCAGAGCAAGACCCCAGCCGCACCGTCTTGATCAAACAGGCACTACCTCACCTGCGGGTCAATGTGCAGTACCAGCTGACGCTAGAGAGGCTGCGGTTCGAGGCATCGTACTATGAGCTCTGCAATAGGTTCGTGCCAGGGCTTATCCCACGGCTCTATGCCTATGATGAGGACATGTACCTGATCCTGATGGAGAACCTTGATCACCATGTGGTGTTGCGCAAGGGTCTGATCGAGGGTAATCGGTATCCACGTCTGGCGGAGGACCTGGGCCATTTCATGGCAACGATGCTGTACGTGAACAGCGACTGGCACATCGATCCGCTCAAGAAGAAGCGTGAAGTCGAGAAATGGATCAACCCCGAGCTGTGCCAGATTACCGAGCTGGTAGTGTTCACCCGTCCTTACCTTGACCACGAGCGCAACAAGTGGAACCACTTGCTGGATCCTCAGGTAGCGGCAGTTCGTTCCGACAAGGAACTGCAAACCGAGGTGATGGAGCTCAAGTACGGATTCATGACCAAAGCGCAGGCGCTGCTTCATGGAGACCTTCACTCGGGCAGCATCATGGTCAACGAGAACGATACTCGGGTCATCGATCCGGAGTTTGCGTACTACGGCCCCATAGGCTTTGACGTGGGAGCTCTGCTGGGTAACTACATTCTTAACTACGCTGCCCAAAGCGTCCGTATCGCCGACCCCGAGGCACGCGCGGATTATCAGGATTGGCTGCTTGAACTCGTGCGACAAACCTGGAACCAGTTTGAGCGCGAGTATCTGGGGCTTTGGATGCAGCAGCCCGATGGCCTTGTCACACCGGCCTATCGCCGGCGTTTCCTAAAAGAAGTACTGCAAGACGCGGTGGGTTACGCTGGATGCAAGATGATGCGGCGGATCATCGGCAGTGCCCATGTCGAGGACATGGACGGCATCCAGGATCCGCACTCGCAGGCGCGGGCTATGAGCCTGGGCATTGAGATCGCTCAGCGGCTTATCCTGGGGCGCCGTGATGTGCTGGATGTGGAAGACATGCTGTACCTCGCGACTAGCGCCCAGTCCCTCTACCCCTTTCCTTTCGTGCGGCCCAGGGACCAGTAGTGCTCAAACAGACCAAAGAAGTGCTGATTCGACTTTTGCGGAGGAGGTGACCACAACAGAGAGCTCAAGGTGCGACTAGTGCAACGGTGTCCAGCGAAGTGAGTTGTACGATACTGACGCGAATTGTGAGGAGAGAGAACCATGATACGCAAGAGCGTTACGGCAGTTGTCGTGCTGGTTACCATTGTCGCGATGGTGGTGACCGGCTGCGCCGCGCCGGCTTCGACGCCGACGCCAGTGCCGCCCACCCAGGCACCGCCCACAGCGGTTCCCGCCACTCCGAAACCCACCTTTGCCAAGACGACCTTTGGTGTTGTCTACGATGTGGACGATGCTGACGTCAAGGCAGGCATTGCCGATATGGCCAAGAGCCTGGGAGTTGACGTACTCGAAGCGTCCGCTGGTGGGGACATGAACAAGGTCTTCGCCGAGATGGAAGCCTTTGTCAACAAGGGCGTCCATGGGATCATCGTCACCGGTGGAGCGCAGCCTGAGATGGGCGCCGTGCTCAGCAAGGCCGAGGCGGCCAAGATCCCGGTGGTGACCATCGGAACGATCCCGCAGGCGCGGGTGAGTGTCACGGCTGAGGTCATTGTGGATGACTATGACCTGGCATTCGAGTCCCTGAAGCTGGCGTTCCTGTCCATCGGTGGCAGGGGCAAGCTGGGCGTCTACGGTGCGGTCGGCTCCAAGAACTATCAGTTGCGTGACCGAGTGGTGCGTTTGATGTCCGACCTCTATGCCAATGTCAAGACGTTTGGCATCGGGGCGGCAACGGACACGGAGGCGCAGGCGTCTCAGAAGACTTATGACTCGATTCAGAGCAACCAGGACGTCGGCGTGTACTTTGCCACCGACGGCAAGTTCGTCGCTGGTATGATGGACGGTATCAAGAGACGCAACCTGACGCAGGCGGTCCCGGTCTACGCCGCGGTCAGCAAGCTCACGCCAGATCTGATCAAGGTCATGGCCGCTCCCGAAAGCACGTGGGCACATGCGACGTATCCCGACTGGTCCGAAGCAGGTCGCGTCGCGGTCCGGCTGCTCGTCACCTCCCTGACCGGCAAGGTGCAGCGCTACGCCTACATCGTGGCTAACCATCTGACACAGGAAGACGCACGCAAACTGGGCGCGGGCGAGATGCCCAAGAATCCGGTGAGCGAGTGGGGCTGGAGCCAGGAAGTGTGGGATGCCTACACCAAGAACGACGCCGCTGGTGTTAGTGCCGCCAAGGCTGCTTACGAGGAAGTCTTCAATGCTGCTCTCAAGACCGGCGAGGTTAAGCTGCCCGATCCGGCGCAGTTGCCCGCTGACTTTGCGGTAAAGGACTTGGTCTTTGGTGCAGTACACCAGCGCACGGCCTACCAGCACAACGAGCTGCTGAGATCTGGCTTTGATGAGATCACCAATATGTACAACATCAAGGTCTTCAAGAGCGATGCGAACAGCGACTTTGCCAAGATGTCGTCGGACATGGAAGCCTTCATCGCTCAAGGCGTGGACGCGATCTTTGTCGATCACGGCACAACTGCGGCTCAGGAGCCTCAGGTCAGGCAGGCTGTGGCCAAGGGCATCAAAGTAGTGACTTTTGACAACCCGCAGCCCAATGTTGACGGTGTCTCGTGTGAGGTGGCCCAGGATGACTACGGACACGCCTTCATGGGACTGCGCCAGGCCATCAGTTTCATTGGCGGCAAGGGCAAGCTCGGCGTGGTGTGGATTGGTGGCTCGGTGCCCCTTGAGAACCGCGTGCGCGTGCTGCGCATGATCCTCGAGAGCTATCCAGACATCATCCCCATCGAGTACGGCGAGCGCACCGCCAACTATCCAGCTGACGTGATGGCCAAGACCGAAGCGGCTCTGGGGGCCAACCCGGACATCAAAGCGATCTGGGTCACGTTTGACCAGATGGCCTTGGGCGCCCATGAAGCCCTCAAGCAGCTCAACCGCATGGACATTCCCATCTACAGCGTGGATATGAGCAGCGAGGACATCGCTCGTATGTCTGAGCCGAACAGTCCATGGGTGTACACCGCGACTTCGGACCCGACCGAAATCGGCCGTGTGGTTGCGCTGTACATGATCGCCGCGTGCTATGATCAGCCCATGCCGCGCTATGTCAAGATCCCCGCGTTCGGCGTGAACCAGGAGCAGGCACGGACCTTGCCCCAAGGTACATTGCCCTCGCCCATGCCAACCGGCTATGGCTGGACTCCGTTCATGGTTGCGTTACTGAACAAGATACAGGGACGGTAGGGTCTTTCGTGTCTTGAGGGAGGGGGCGTGCCCC
>DDYO01000181.1 GCA_002348045.1 Anaerolineales bacterium UBA2232 | reverse complement strand
TGGACTGGCTCGTCACCGCCCTGGCATCCGTGGCCCTATTGGTGTTCTGCGTTGTCCCCTAGTACTACTACCGTACTTTACAAAACGGCCCATTTGACGGATAATGGTGGCAACACCAAGCCACCGGAGGGCCGATGACTGCTGAAGAATTGGATGAGTGGGGCGCAGACTTTGTGCGGTTCTGCGCCCGTTTTGCTGACGTTTTTGGTCGCAAGGAGCCGCGAGCCCAAGCCGCCAAGTACCTGCGCGGACTGATGTCGTCGGTGCCGCGCAAGAATAGCTGGCAAGTGGCCGAGGTGGTCGGTGACCGCATTCCAGATGCCACGCAGCGCTTGCTGTACAGGTCGAAGTGGCGTGCGGACGCCGCCCGGGATCGGCTTCGGCAATTTGTGGCTGAAGTTTTTGGTGAGGAGGATGCGATTGGCGTCGTAGATGAGAGCGGCTTCCTCAAGAAAGGCGAGCACTCGGTGGGCGTCAAACGACAATACTCGGGCACAGCGGGCAAGGTCGAGAACTGTCAGATCGGCACCTTTCTGAGCTATGCGACGACCAAGGGGCACGCCTTCCTGGATCGCCGCCTGTACCTGCCCAAAGAGTGGTGCAGCGACCTTGAGCGGCGGAAGCGAGCCAAGATGCCTGACGAGGTGATTTTTCAGACCAAGCCCGAGCAGGCCATGGCGATGTTGAAAGATACCTGGCAGGCAGGCGTACCCATGCGCTGGGTAACCGGCGACGAAGTCTACGGCGACTCGACCGCGCTGCGGGACTTGATTGCCCGTAATGCGCGTTGGTATGTCCTGGCCGTACGAACGCACACGCCTGTGTGGACCGAACGTCCGCAGGTGATCGAACCTGAGCCGCAGGAGCGGGGCCAGCGCGGTGGGCATTGGGAAGTGTTGCCGATCGTGTGCTACGGGCCGGCAGCATCCCCATGCTGTTAGTCCGTGCAAAGTGAGCTGCGCACGCAAACGCGGTGCGCGCACCAACAGAAATCATGTTCTTTTGGCGTGCCCAATAGCTCGCAGGTCTGCACCCACGGCCGACGATGGTGACAGCAGTCTGCCTCTCTGAGATGACTCCCCTCGGTTCTCAGGACGGGTGCCTTCATCGTCGGCTGCGCTCTATTCCCATCTGCTGACATTTTCCTTCAAGAAGTTCCAGATTGACTTTTCCAGCCACCCGTGATAGGATCGTGGCTCGTACTGGACGAACGTTCAATCAGGGAGAAAAAAAGGGTGGCACAACAGTGGCTGAAGATAACCTGAGCACAGGGCGACAGCGCATGCTGAAGCAAGCACAACATCTGTTCTCCCAGCACGGCTATCATGGTGCGTCCATCCGCGACATCGCCCAGGCCTGCGGGCTTTCCAACGCGGCGCTGTATTATCATTTTGGCAACAAGCAGAACCTGTTCTTTGAGGTGCTCCGGGAGTATATCGCGACCGTGGCCCAACAGTTGCGGGCGGCGGGTGCGGGCGAGGGGACCTGTCGCCAGCGACTCGTTCGCATCGCCCAGGCCTATGCTGAAATCATCTTGGAATCTCAAAGCGAGATGCAAACCTGGCTTCGCGACCTCGCCCAGTTTGATCGGGAGGAGATCCAGCACCTGCTCCCCGATGCAAGAGACCAAATTCAATCTACGATCTCGACGGTCCTCGAAGAAGGCATTGCTGCCGGCGAGATACGACCGCTAGACACCTACCGCGTGGGGGTCTTGTTTCTGGGCATGGTCAGCTCTCTGGCAGCTCGTCGTTTGTACAATACAGCCAGGGCGACACTGAAAGAGGACACCGACCTCGTTGTCAGCATATTTTTCGCAGGCACAACAGTTTGAAACACCATCCAAAAGGAGACAACAAGCATGATCGAATCTTTCATCGACCGCCTGACCCGTGCATCGTTGCGCTTCAAGTGGCTCACCATCGGCCTGGCCATCCTGGCGCTGGTCGCGGGTATATTCGCCCTTACACAATTGAACCAGGAACTCATCCCCTCGATCGAGGTTCCCCAGAGCGTGGTGCTCGCTTTCAACCCCGGCACGGAGCCGGGGGCCATGCTCGACGAGGTGACCATTCCCATCGAAGATGCCGTCAAAGACATCGAAGGGGTGGTCAACCTCGAATCCATGACCGCGAGCGGCATGGCTTTCGTCATGATCCAGAGTGAATTCGGCCTCGATCAAGAAGCCTTCCGGACCGAGGTCCAAGAAGCTGTGACACGGTTAACCTATCCCGAGGGCATGGATACACCCGAGTTGCTCACCTTTGGCCTGGAAGACCTGCCTCTCGCTTTTGCCAGTGTGTCGTCGGAGCTGTCGACTGCGGAGCTCAAAGCCTTGGTCGAGTCGGACATCGTCCCGGCCCTTGAAGAGGTGCCGGGTGTGGCCGCTGTGCAGGTGAGCGGTGGACAGGAGCTGCCCACCGAACCACCTCCGACGCCGGAACCCACTGCAGCCCCTATTTTGGAGCCGACCGCAGAACCAACTTTGATGCCAACCCTGGAACCGACGCCGACTGCCGAGCCCACCGCCGTGCCGGCTGAGGTATCCCCCCCGCCAACTACCGAGGCCGGGATCGCAGAACCGGTAGCAGAACCGGAGCCGGTGGCCCTGCCCGAGTCGTGGATTCAGGCCGCCGCTGCCCAGGGCGCGACCCTGGAGACGACGGCCGACCTGACGCCGGAGATGGTAGCCGCCATCGCCGGCGTGGCGCCGCAGATGTTGGCCGAGCTCACACCAGAGATGCTGCTGGCCATGCCCCTGGAGGCGCTGGCAGCCCTGCCACAGGACTACCTCCAGGGCCTCGACACCGAGCTACAGGCCCAACTGGCTGGGCGGCTGGCAGCCCCCGAGCCGGAG
>DDYO01000060.1 GCA_002348045.1 Anaerolineales bacterium UBA2232 | reverse complement strand
GACACGACTCGACCATCATCATTGACCATCAAGTCCGGCCCAGTACCCCGGTACACACCAGGGCCGTCCTCAGAGCGCAGGTAGGTATCCTGTGTTTGAGCATAACCTGGCGGGCTAACGCCTTGTTGATAAGTAAGGGTATGGTACGATACCCGGTCGGTATGGATTAGATACTGGTGACGCACCTGACCCCGTGCATCGCGAACCGCTGTTAACGTGAGCCGCCCAGCGAGCGGCGACTGCTCCCAATGCACAAACTCCCCGCTCGACAAGTCGTGGTCCTCGATAGTAAAGATCGAGGCCGGGTCAAAGCCCATCGCCGCCACATCCAGCGTAATCTCCACAGGCGCATAGCCACCCGTAGGCAACCTGCGCTCATCCCAGACTGTGGCGGAGATCACCTTTGTTGTCAGGTCGTAAGAGACTTCCGCCTCGCTCCATCCTTCAACGTGACTTCCACCCCAGAACAACTGGGCTACGGACAGCCAGTAATAGTCCTTGCTCTCATCAGTCCGAATGTGGATGTGGGTGGGATTCGCATTCCGCCGGTAGTTGAAAAGCCACCCCAATGCATCCCAGCCTGGCAGTTCCGAGGCATGTCCTTGCTGGTGCTCCCAATAGAGCTTGTCGTAAGCCTCGATGGGACTGTAGAACTCGCCCATCTTTTGAACAAAGCTCCGCGCTTGCTGAATCGGCACGGCGGCGTCATTCGGATCGTGCAAGACAGCCAGAGGCACGTTGCGCAGGTTCTGGGCCATGGACCGCGGCGAACGTCGGTCCCACTCCAGGGGGCAGGCTCCCACGCCAGAATAGGGACAGCCAATGTCATTCTCCTGCAAAGATCCCCGCTGTCGGTCCCACTCCAGCAGATAGGTCGGGCCGGCCCAGTCCATCACCGCAGCAAACACATGAGGATATTTGGCTGCGATGGTTGCTGCCACGCCCCCTCCGCTGGAGAATCCACTCATGTAGATGCGGTCCACGTCAACGTTGAAATTGGCTTTCATGTAGGCAATCGCATCCATGACGTCCTTCTGATTCGTCAGGGAAGCGGTGCGTCCCCCAGTGGAGCTCCGGAGCCGCCGTAGATTCGGCCCGAGAAGCAGCCACCCCCGATCACTGGCACGCTGGGCATAGCGCTGCACGGCCTGCAGGGCATCCTCACCCGTCCCTCCCACGGACACCAGCAACGGGATGGCTACAGCAGGATCGTACCCGATGGGTAACTGATAGACCGCACTGCGACTGCTGCCATCGGCGCTGCTGACGTAGGAGAACTCGGTGATTGTCGTCCCCCTGACATTCCCCTCCAGGGTGATACGGGCGCTGTGCCCCATCCAGTCATCGGTCAAGTCCGCGTCGTTAGTAATGGAAATGACGTTCCATCCTTTGAGTACCACACCTGGATTGCTCAGAGGATATGTCGTCGGCTGGCCGCTGCTCCCGCAAAGGCAGGTGCTGTAGACATCATCGCGAACCTGCGCCACGAGGTGTCCGTTGAGAAACACCGAGTGATTCTTGCCCGGCTTGACCCCACAGGAAGTCAGGGTCAGGTAGGCAAAGCTGGGCGTTCCATCCCACACCAGCATCATCGATGATGAGGAAGTGCTCACCTCGTACGGTGGCACGTTGTCGTGGACGACCTGCATACACCCTGAGAGGGTAGATACTATGGTAGCCACCCCAGCAGCACCCTGTCCCGCAGCCTGCACCCCCAGCCGGTCCTCAGGCAACGGGCCAGCGGCAACGGGCTGGGCGTGCACGTGCATGAACCCTATCACGTAAGCTATCACCACCAGCAGACCTTGTAACCACACGCCTTGCCTCGGTGTTGCCAACTCACCAATCCTTACTGACATGGTTTGTTAAATACCGCTCAGTAGGAGTGGCAGATACAACCACCTGATGGGTTGGGTGGCTGTGGGCGTAACGGTAGGCGCCGACGTCAACGTGGCCGTGGCAACGGAGGTGAGAGTCTGTGTCGCTGTGGGCGTTGGAGTTCGAGTTCTGGTAGCCGTTGGAGTCGGCGTGAGTGTCACGGTGGGCGTAGGGGTAGCTTCCATCGTCCAGATCTCCAGCAAAGGGCGCAGGTTGACGTCAGCATTCTCCGCCGAACCCAACAGGAATCTCAGCGATGAAGAGAAGACACCCTTTCCTAGGAGCAGGATACCAAGGTTCGTCTCGGGCAACGTCACCCAGCGCTGAACCAGTGACGTCATGTTCCATGAGTACGCGCCCGCCAGCTTGACGCCGCTGATCAAGCCAAAGGGACTCGCAGCACGGTCGCTTCCCGCACCCGTGCCCGCCTGAGCCCAGGGCACATCAGCCGCAGCGAGCGACCAGGTCGCTTCGCTATCGGTCCACGGGGTCCAGAGCTCGTACATTTCAATGTCCATCGTCGCGCTTCGGCTTTCCGTCAAGTGCAAGGTCAGACGTGCGCCAACAATGGGGATGTTGCGAGGCACAGACGAAACATCGAACAAGAGCAAAGCCTTGCGGCGCCCATCAGAGCCCAAAGACAGCATGGGCACATCGCCGTGTGGAACTCCAGGGCCCTCGCTGGTAAACTGGGGATCGACGATGTACGTATCCTTCGCACCGGAGTAGCCATCTGTCCCCTGTCGCAGCCGAAGGTTCCCAGAGGAGACGCCCGACGTGGGATAGATCACCATATGACGGTCCACAATCCCCAGCGCATTGACTGGCACCCGAATGGTAAGCTTGCCGTCCATAGGCCAAACGGATGAGTGCAGCACAAACTCCCCCGTCCCGTCGTCGTACTCCTCAACGTCATAAGCACGACCCGTGTCCAGCCCCATCTTGGCCAGGTCAAGGGCTAACACCAAGGGCTTGGCCGGAGAGTCGTTATCCCGCGCCCGGGTGACCCAAATGGCTCCCGTGGCCAGGTCGTAGTGGGCATCCACTTCGACCCAGTTGCGCCAGGCTGTGTCAGCAACTCCCTCCCGAGCGATGTTCAGCCAGTAATAGTCCTTCCCCTCATCCACAATCAAGGTCAGCTCCGGCACATGTGTGGGGAGGCGGTGTTCAGCCAGGAACTGCAAATCGTACTCTGAGACGCCAGCGACCACATCTGCGTGACCCCCGCCGTGCAGGTTGAGGTCTTTGAAAGTCGAGGCGGGACTGTAGAACTTGTCGTAGAGGCCCTGGGCGTGATGTACGGCGACCGTCGTGTCGGCCGTACCATGTACGATGCGCACTGGAACGTAGCGATAGTTGCGCGCCAGGTACTGGCTGGATCGCCGGTAATAGTCAAAATCCGAGCCGTCAAACTCGCCAATCCAGTTATAGTCCGCCCGCTCAGCCCTCCAGCGCTTATAGTCCGTGGGGCCGGCATACTCCAAGACCCCGGCAAAGACGTCCGGGTACTTGCCGCCCATCGTTGCCGCAATTCCTCCCCCAACCGAGAAACCCGCCACATAGATCCGCGCCCGATCCACTTCGTAGAACTCCTGAACGTAGCGCACCAGGTCCATCACATCGTGCTGTACGGCGAGGGAGGGACTCTTGGCGTACATGGGCTCCGCCAGGTTCAGCCAACGCACCATACGAGCGTCCAGCGAAGCCACCATCCAGCCCATCGCATTGGCCCGCATGGCAAAGCGGTCAATGCCCTGGTTGCGGCTCTCACCTTTGCCCGGGATGGAGACCAACAGCGGCACCGCCTCCAGCGCGGAGTAGTTCACCGGAAGTTGGACAACCCCTTGCAGGGGACTGCCGTCCGAGTTCTCACCAATGACAAAGGCCTCCCGCGTCGTGCCGGTGATCTGACCCCGCAGCTCAATGTAAGCATGGTGCAACCACCAGCTCTCGTAGGGTGCTCCAGCGTTGGTAATGGTGATGTTATTCATGCCATTGACGACCAGGGCCGGATCGATGGGGATGGAGAAATGGCAGCCGCCGCTGTCCACGAGCTGATTGCAGTTGCACGATGTGCAGCCACTGAGCGGCGTATATCCCACGAGCTGACCATTGAGGTACATCGGATGGGCTGCACCGGTGCTGGAGCGGCAGGTTTGCACCACCAGGTTCGCCGCCCAGGCGTTGCCCTCCCACAACAGAATCATGCCCCGGGGTCCAGCGGTCTCCACCTTGGGATTGTTGGCCGTGTCCTCCACGACCAGGCAGCTGGCCCAGGTAGACTGGATCGTCCGGGCTCCCCAGGGGGTTGCCGTAGGCGTCGGCGTCTGGGTCATGGTGGGCGTCGCCAGCGGGGCTTCACCCTCGTAGACAATGGTCAGCTTGGGCCGGGAGGCCGCGGTGGGGTGATCCGCGCTGCCCAACTGAGCCTGCACCCGTGCGCCGCTGGGACCCACACTGCCTTCGAGCAACAGGCCAAAGTTCGTCCCAGGGTCATCCAGCCAAGCCTGCACCGCCGACGTAACATCCCAATTGTACTCGACATCAGCGGTTGTGACATTGATCTTGCCATCAAACGTGGGCGTTTCCTCAATCGAGGCTCCCGTACAACCACTGCCCAACCAGGTATTCCCGCTTCGTGGCTGATACCAGGTGGCCTCGGATTCCACCCAGGGCTCCAGCACCCGATAGATCCGAAGGTTCATCTCTCCACCGCAGCAGATCGTGCGGAGCAGCGCTTTCGTGGTCAATGTCGCGCTGCGCACCCGAGCGCCAGAGGCAATGTACTGCTCCAGGTCAAAGCGAACCAGGCTCTTCTCACTGCCGTCGAATCTGACCCGTAGTTGGGCTGGTTGAACTAACTGCCCTTTCTGGTCGGTGTTGCGCACGATGAAGGTATCGGTCGTCCCACTGTACCCAGCGGGGGACACCCCTTCCTGGAAAGTGATGGTGTACTCAGCACGGCTGGCAGCGCTGTCGCTGAACGCCCCAAGGGCCATCCAGGACAGGCAGACCACGACCAGCATCGCGGCAAACATCATTTTGGGGGCGTTTCTTGTACCGAGGTTCTCGGTCGCACGTTCAGAAGTCATGGGTTTCCTGACAGACATAGGTTGTGATTCTACCCGACACGACCTCGAAGGTCAAAGCTCGGATGTTCTTGCGCCAGGAGATCGTTACCAGGCGAGGGGCAGGTAGATGCGATACCCTTTCGTAAGCATGCCCTCTTCCATCGACCCCATCACCGACTCCCCAGCATAGGTCACATCGGTCTTGCGCGGCAGCTCTGTCGAGAAGGTGATGCGGGTAGCCGTGTGACCGGTGGACCACAGAGCCTTGAACCGCACCGTAGCCAGAGTAAACGAGCCGTTGGGAAGAGTCGGGGCAAAGGTTCCTGCCGCAAACTCAATTCTGCCCGCTGCATTGTCCACCGAGTTCAACAGAGACACATCCAGGCTTGCGCCCGCCTGAATGCTGGCTGCAGGGTTACCCCACTCGTCCACCACCAGGAGGTCCTCTGCGCTGTAATCCAGGTGGACCTCCGCGCCATCCACCATCTGCCCACCAGATACGACCTGAATGTCCACGCTGACAAACTCATCCTTTGCCACAGAGGATGTGGCAGGCACAAGCTTGACCACCACCGATCCCCCAACCACCTCCGCACCTGCCATCCTCATTGAGCCCAGGCTGGTCACGACAACATCCCCACCCTGGTTGAAGTTGGTCCTCAGGAGGGAGAAATCGCTGATGTTCACAATACCATCGTGGTTAAAGTCCGCCCGAACATCGAAGGCGGGGAAAAAGCCGGACTTGAGGATGGAAAAGTCGGTGATGTTGACAAAGTTATTGTCGTCCGCGTCGCCCTCTCTCAGGGTCCCCAGGGCCACCGCGTTGGACCCCGACACGAGGCTGACATTATTCTTGATGTTGGCCAGGGTGTGGCTGTTTTTGACCCTGATATTGTACACGCCGGGGGTGACGCCGATAATGGTGAAATTGCCGGACTGATCCGTCGTTACCGAGTAGGGCGCTCCGCCCACGGTCACACTCAGGGGGATAACCCACTGGGCGTTGGGCGCAGCCGGTCTGCCCTGCAACTGCACATTGCCCTGTATTGTCGCACCAGTCGGCGGCACGGTTGGCGTCGGAGTGGGGGTAGCGGTCGGAGTGGGCGTCGCCGTAGGAGTAAGCGTAGCAGGTGGCGTGGTCGTTGGCGCCGGGTTCGATTGTGCTTCCAGGTATTCGATTTCCAATACCGGGCGCTTGGCAAGATCGGCGTGTTCGGCAGAAGCAAAGTTGGACCGCGCAGTGCTATAGGCACCCGCGCCGACCAGAAGCAGGCCGTAGTTGGTCTGCGGGTTGTCGAGCCAGCGGAGCATCTCCTCTTTAACGTTGAATGTGTACGGCCCCGCTGCCCTGACATCGCTCACCGTCGCCACCGCAGGAACCGCGATGTCCAGCCCGATCCCACTTGCCCCCGGGCTTGCCCACAGGACTCCGGTGCGGGCCAGAGTCCAGGTCGCTTGACTGCCCAGCCAGGGCCGCAGCAACCGATACGCACCCAAGGAAATCGCCGTCGTACGAGCTTCCAATAGATGCACGGTCAGGCGCGCGCTCTTGATGTTCCCAGGCTGAAGCACGCCGGGCTCAGGCAAGTCCATACGCACCGCGGCCTTGCGCCGATTGTCGTACCAGAGGGGCAACACGGTAGACTGCCCGTGAGGCGCTTCTGGGTTCTCCCCGGACAGTCCTGGCGCCACCAAGTAGGTATCGTCCGTACCCGAGTAGCCACCCAGTCCTTGCTGCAGGCGCAGCGTGCGCAGCGCACTCCCACTGGTTGGATAGACCTTGAATTGGCGTTCGACCCTGCCCGCCGCGTTGCGGGGGACGGGAAGTTCCAGTTTCCCCGCCTGCGGCCAAACGCTGGTGCGGAATATGAACTCGCCGGTCTCGGGATCGTATGACTCTATGTCATACGTCTGATTCTCGGCCAGGCCCATCCTGACCAGGTCGATGGTCAGGAGCAGAGACTGCGCGGGTACTTGGTTGTCCACCGCCCGGTCCACCCAGATGGTTTGGGTAGTGGGATCATATCGAGCGTCCACCTCCACCCAGCCCTCCCACGCGCGGTCAGCTACCCCTTGCTTGGCAATGCGAAGCCAGTAATAATCCTTGCCTTCATCGGCAATGATGTTCAGTTCGCGCACCTGTTCTGGCAGTCTGTACTGAGCAATAAAGGTGAGGTCATGCTCACTGACGCCAGGCACCCAGTAAATGTGATCTGTAGAGTCGCGCGGCGGAATGTCGTGGGGGATCAGTGCCTTGTCAGGGTAGCTTGCGACGAGATCGTACAGGCCTTGAGCGTGGTGATATTGGGTGATGGCGTCGAGGCGGCCATGCACGATCCGCAAGGGCACGTAGCGCAGGTTGCGGGCCAAAGTCTGGCTGGCGCGGCGGGCCAGATCAAAGGTGCCGCCAGCAAACTCGCGGGTCCACTCCCAATCGGGCGGTTTGTGCTCGTTGTACCACTGTCCATAGTGGGTGGGACCGGCATAGCTGATGACGCCGGCAAAGACGTGCGGGTATTTGGCAGCTGTCGTCAAGGCAATCCCGCCGCCGGCATAGTAGCCCGCGATGTAGATCCGCGAGCGGTCCACGTTCCAATGCTGGCTCATGTACTCAACCAGCTTCATGACGTGTCTCTGAGTGTCCAGAGACGGTGTCTTGCGCCCGACCGGGGTAACGCTTCCCCAGTACGCCGGCGGAACATCAAACGATGCGGACAACCAGCCCATTGCGCTAGAACGGACCGCAAACTGGGTCAGAGCACTCTCCTTGTTCTCATATGGAAAGGGTTCCTGAATTACCAACCCTCCCCCAGGCGACGTGTCCGGTACGATGATGAGCAGCGGTGTCGCCACCGCCGGGTCATAGCCGATGGGCAGCTGCATCTCGCCCCTTACAACCCGCGCCTCGGCGTCAACATCAAAAATGAATGCCCTGCGGGTCGTGCCCGTGATGTTGCCCGTAACGGACAGGCGGGCATCATAGAACTTCCAGGTGTCGGCAGGATTGTTCCGGTTCGAGGTAGTGATCACATTGGCGCCGGACATCACCCAACCGGGACTCACGGGAAACGTGACCCAGTAGCCTTGGCCATCCCAGCACTCGCAGGCTCCACCCCATGCTCCCTCGCCGTCGGGCGTTCGCCCGACACGGTTACCATTGAGGAATACATCGTGTCCCCGGACATTGTCCACGTTGCAGATGCGTGCCCGAAGCTCAGCCGAGTCCGGTTGTCCGTCCCAATTGATGACAACGGTGCTGCGGACTGGCGGCCCATCCTTGACCACTTTCAGACACCCCGCTAGTGTCGAGACGATGGTTACCGGAGACTGCGCCGCAGTCATCTGCACGAAAACCGAAGACTGAGCAGCCACCACAGGAAAGGCAATGCTCTTGTCAATCAGCATTACGATCGATATGACGCTCATCAGGGCAAGAACCAGGACTGCGATACCCCATTGTCTCAGAACCCTGGTTGACTTTGCCGAAACCTGACACGAACCGCTCATCTCACCTCATCTCGTATACGTACACAGTGTCCACCACGAATGCCCGCCCAAAATCCGAGAGCTGCCGGGCAAACCAACCCTCATGGTACGTTGCCACTTCCCGAAAGGCTGCTACCCGCTGTAGTGAAGGCACCTCCATCAAGGCACGCTCCATCTCCGGCCAGTTGTCGCCATAGCTATCCGCACCCACCAAGACATATCTGACGCCCCACTCGTTCAATAACGCCAGCGAGCCCTCAGATGGAAAGTCCCACAGGGCTGGCCGAACCTGCCGGTACCATTGGGGAAAGAATCCCCCGTAGCCATAGACCACCGGCTTGCCGTGCATCATCGCCGCGTAGAGACCCGGCCCGGACTCGGCCTTCCACAGGGGGAAGAGGGCCACCGCTCCGTCCTCCTGCTGCGCCAGCCATAGATCCACTGGCTGCGGCTGCACTTCGGTCCATCCCAGGGCAAAAGGCGCCACCCACAGCTCCAGAATGGCCAGGCTCACGATCACAACACCGGCCACGCGGGCCTTTACCGCGGACGTTCGTCTTACCCAGGCCATCAAGTGCGCGAGACCAATCCCAGCCAGCACCGCCAGCGCCAGCGTGGCTACCATCGCAAAACGAGCCCACACCCGCATGGCGCTGAACAGCGGCACGTACAGGTAAGCAAACAACGACGGCAGGGGCACATAGATCGCCCCGGGCACCCTCAACTCGTAGTATGAAGGGCTTGGATTGAAAGCCAGACGATTGGCCAACACGCCCATCAGCGCCGTGAAGGCAGTCTCCAGCCAATCCGGCACCCCAAGGTACACCCTCTGCCCACCAACATGCAGCGTGGTACCCAGCCCCAGAACCAGAGAGGCGATGAGCAACACCCAGTAGGTCCTGGCAATGCGTGGCCTCCCCTTGCGCAAGGCGAGGGAAGCGACCAGCAGCCCTACCCAGCTCAGGCCAATGAGGAACTCGGGCACATCCTCACGAGCCGCAAAGCCGGCTGCCGCACCCCGGCCCCACCACGGGTGCATCGGGTTGGGAACCAACCAATCATCCAGGCTAGCGGAGTAACGGTCCGCTTCGGGCAAGGAGAACTGCATCTCTCCTTTGCTCCACTGCTGTGCCGTGACCGCTGCGCTGGGAGCCATCAACACCCCTGCGGTCACCGCGGCTAAGCCAAGCATCGTTACCACGCGCCGATCCAAGAGTCGGCGTTTCCAGGGTCGTGCGCGTGCCAGCAGGTAAAGGCCTGCGCTAACCGCAATCATCGGTGCGTAATACCAAGAAGAGAGGGCCGATAGGGCAAAGAATACGCCCGCCAGGACGGCCCAGCACCTGGGCTTTCCCCTCAGGATTTGCTCCAGGGAGAGCAAGAACAGCGGGAACCACTGGGTCCCAAGCAGATTGAGGTGTCCCGCTCCCAGATGTCCCATGCGGTACGTACAGAAAGCATAGATCACGCCGGCCAGAAGTGCCGCTACCCGCCGGCGGGTCATGTGCCACAGGAGCAGATACGTCCCAAAGCCCGATAGCACAAACGACAAGAGCACTAGAAGGTTGTAGGTTGTTGTCGGGCCGAACATGAGGAGCGCCGGAACGCCCAGGCAAACGTTGGCCAAGCTCATCTCGTGCAAAGCGAGGGGATAGCCCACTGGGTGGAAAACATCCGGGTTAAAGAACGGGGAAACGCCCCGCTGAAAGATGGCTTCCCAGAACCAGGACAGCTTGTAGCAGTACTCCAAGTTGTCACCGGGCGGGCCAAGCACTCCTCGACCGAGGATTGCGACCAACGGCCAGGTCATGGCGAGGGAAAGGAGCAGGAAGAACCCCAATACGGCGATCTGGTCGTTTCTGCGGCAACCTCCCCGTCTCGTCACGACACCCACGCAACTCACGCTCCTATCGCGCCGGGCGTCAAGCTACCTTGCGCGCGTACACCGCGATCTTGGTCATCGGATTGATGTCGATCCTGACTTTGTCCAGGCCCAGTTTGTAGACCAAGCGCGTCGCGGTCTGAGTGATGATCCCGTCCCAAGTGTAATATTTGAGCCGATGCATGGCCGGACCGAGATAGAACACTTTGTCTGCGCTCTCCACCCGCTCGACTTTGAAGCCAACCTCATCCAGCATCCGGCACAGCGTCCGCTGCGAAAAAAAGTAAATGTGCTCTCGCACTCGTCGAAACTCTTCCCACCGCTGGCCCAACAATCGTGCTACCAGGCTATCCACGTTAGGGGTGATGATGGACAGCAGGCCTCCAGGCCTCAGGATGCGGCTAATCTCCGCCAGCTCAGCCCTGGGATCCGGAACATGCTCAATCACATCCCACATGGTCGCGACATCGAAAGCGCCGCTCTCCAAGGCCAGGCTACGCAACGGTCCATGCCGGACATCCAGGTTGAGTTGGGAGCGGGCATACTCGATGGAGTACTCGGACACCTCACTCCCGATCACGTCCCAGCCTTTGCTGCGGGCCAGATCCAGAAAGAACCCCATGGCACAGCCGATGTCCAATAACCTGCCTCTGGGCACATAGCCCTCAATGGTACGCAACCGCTTGGCAAAGGTGAGCTTGATGTTCTCCTCATCGGCCAGGTAATCATCATAGCCAAAAAACTCCAGGCCGTTGTTGATGCCCTCGTGATCATAGTATTCACGCCGGTAGATCTCCTGGAGGAGTTCGGGACGGTAGCGCGGGTTCACGTATACCAGGCTGCATTGCTGGCAACGTACGATCTGAAAACCATCTATTTCAGCTACGGGCGCGGGTTCATCCGCGCCACACAGGTTACATCGAACGCTTTCGAGCATGCCTTCCTCTCGACGAACCGGCTCAGTATAGCGACCCAATATGAACGGCCGATGATAAGCCCGGTGGCGCCCCCTTACAAATCCTTCACGCCTCTCCCCGCATGCGGACGACCCGCGCCGGCACGCCCACCGCAATGGCATAGGCCGGCAAGGACTTGGTCACCACTGCGCCGGCGCCCACAACGGCCCCCGTGCCGATGCACACTCCCTCCAGCACCTCGACACCAGCCCCAAGCCAAACGTCATCCTCAAGGACGATGTCTCCCGCGCTGCGAATTCCCTGAGACCGTATGGGCACCTGTCTATCCTCAAACTCGTGCTCATAGGGGCTAAAACTGCAGTGAGGAGCGACCTGAACATTGCGGCCAATGATGGTGCTGTTGAGAAAGCCTTTGAGATTGCACCCTGACTGAATGTGGGTATCGTCACCGATGATCACATTGCCCCCAGCACCGACCTCGATGATGGTACCGCGGTAGAGATGGACTCGATCGCCCAGGGAGACTTTTCCCCCATCCACATGGCCATAGATGGTCACACCATCGTCAATGAAGCAGTTCTGCCCCAGGCGCAAACGGGCGCAACGGATCTGCGCTGAGGGGGATACATAGGAATGCCGCGTGACCTGCGCCAGTATGCGTCTGTCCTTGTATGGGCCGGTCATGGCGCCCGCCACCCGCAGCGTCAACCCCCCGAGTATCGGCATGTTTGATACTTGCATTAGCGCGGTCAGGGCGATCCTGTGCAGATGCCGCACCCAACGATTGATGCGAGCCACTATGCCTCCATCTTTATGACCTACACGTAACCATTCTCACGGAACCAAGCCACGGACCGGGCGAAAGCCTCTTGCAGCGGAGTCTGAGGCAACCCCAACTCAGCGATCGCTTTCGCAGGGTTGCACGTCAGCCGGGGAGGCCTTCGAGTTACCTTCGCCACGCTTCTGACCTCCGTCCCAGCGACCTTGCCCCTCCAGATGGCTCGCAAGCTCCGCCACAAAAAGGCCTGCCCGGTTGGAGCGCTGACTGGCCTGATCCCGGAGACCTTCTCCATCAATTCCTGGAACCCAGCGAGGCCCAGATTGCCTTGAGCGTTGCCGAGGATGTACCTTTCCCCAACGCGTCCCAACTGCGCCGCCAGAACATGGCCGTCCGCCACATCTTCAACCGCCACGAAATTGATCCCGCCGCTGGGAAACGCCGGTGCTTTGCCCCGCAGGTGGTCCAGGATACGCAGACCGGTACTGCTGGGACCCGCATCCCTGGCGCCCACGGGGGCACAGGGATTCACTACCACGATCTCGATCCCCTTGGCACAGAACCGAAGCGCCGCCAGCTCGCCCAATACCTTGGACTTGGCATAGTGGCTGGCTGTTTCCCATTGGTCAAAGGGCTGCTCCTCCGTAGCCAGGTGGCTTCCCTCCGGCTGCCCAATCGTTCCGATCGTGCTGGTGTGAACGACCCGGTCAATACCTGCTCGTACGGCCGCCCGCATGACCGCCTTTGTGCCCCCAACGTTGACATTGTAGAGCAGCGGTGCATCTTCTTCCCGGGTGCTGTACATGGCAGCCGCATGGTACACCACCTCGCAGCCGCTCATGGCTCTTACAAGGGCCTCCTCATCAAGGAGATCACCCAAGCACATCTCAACATCCAGACCCGCCAGATTCCTCAGGTTGCTGCTGGACCTTACCAGAGCCTTGACCCGCACGCTCCGTCCCAAAAGGCTCCTGACCAGCGCAGAGCCGACGAACCCGGTCGCCCCTGTCACCAATGCCTGCACCGTCAATCCTCTCAAGGTAGGTGGAACAAGAGAATCGAATAGCCCACATGCGCAAAGGGCTCGTACTCGCGCAGCCAACTGAACGCCAGTCTATCATCCAGATAGCCGTTTTGCAGGAGGGTAGCGCTGATGGCGTACACCTCCGCTGGCCCGTTCTCCAGGCCGTCCGGCTTGGTCAAAGGCACCGGCTGGGAGACGATGCCATAGTAGTCAGGTCGAGCGCTGCCAAAGTACGCCAGGCGCACCGCGGGAATCCCGTGGCGATCCATGTAGCGTTTAAGGTTCTCCAGATCCTGGCCCCAATCAAGGTTCGAGTCCACCAGATAGCGAAACCCGTTACGAGGGCCCCCGATGAGCTCATTGAAATAGGCCAAGTAGTGCGGGCTGATCCTCACCGTGCTCACCAGCAGCCACAGGCACAGCCCCACCATCGCCAAACGCGTCCCTTTTCTCCGGATCCCGGTAACCACGCTGCTCGCGATGACGAAAGCAAAGGGCAGTACGACCAGGATGTGACGGTAGCCAATGTTCAACAGGCGTAGAAAGCTTACCCCAAAGTAAGCCACGATAGGCACGTAGAGAACGTACTCGCGAGGTCCCGGCTTGCGCAGTCTCCGCCACCCGAAACACGCGGCGGCGAGCAGAATCAGCGTAGGAAGGGGCGTCTTGATAGCAAACGCTACCAGAAAGTAGTACCACCAGCCGCGCGTGGATTGCTGGCCCATCAGGAAAGCCGGAGCGCCCCGCTGCGCGTAACGTCGAAGCCAAGCGATTCCACTAAAGTAGGTGGGAAACGGGACGATGGGGCTCTCTGCCAGACGGTAGGCGATCTCGCGGACCCAGGGCACAGAGATCAAACGGTCAATGGTAACATGCTCCGTTTTGGGCGCAGAGAGCGCTGCTGTCTCAAATCGATAGCTGGCCCACAGCGCCAGGAATGTCGTGAGTGCCAGCACTAGAAGAACAGCAGCCATAAACTGGAGAGAGCGAACCGATTGTTGACCCTTCGGGTTCTGGGGCTGCGCCTCCGGATTCCGAAGCCTGCAGTCTTGGCGAACGGCGGCTTCAAACGCCACGATTGCCACGAACAAGGGCACCAACAACAGGGCCGATTGTTTCGTGGCCAGCGCCAGGCCCAGTACCACGCCCGCCTGCGCCAAGTCAGTCCTTTTGCGTCCTTGCAGAAAGCGCCACAGGAAGTAGGTAGCGATGAAGCCCAAACAGGCCACTCCCAGATCCGTGGTGACCAAGTGAGAGTGGGCCACGATGTTGGGATCCAAAACATAGAGAAAGAGGGCGAGGAGACCAGCGGCAGGACCCCACAAGTCGCGCGCCCACCGGTGGACGAAAACCGCCAGCAGCACAGACAGGAAAACGATCGCCAAACGGCCGCTGTTGATAATCGTCCTGGCATCGTTGTAGACCCATACGAACTCTTCCGCGAACTGGTTGATGAATGTGCGACGGTGGGTGACATCATAGTCCGGGATGACAATCTCGGGATGGGCAAGCAACGGCAAGGCACTCAGCGCCTTCACGAATGGAGGGGCAACGTTGAGGTCAAGGCGACCGGTGACCAGATAGTTGTAGCCCCGGGAGATGTGGTTCTGCTCGTCGGATGTGGGCGAATGCGTCTGGATGCCCCACAAGCACTGGCCGATGAGCATGCCCAGCAGAATCAGGATGCCTAACACCTCGGTCCAACACCAGCGATGCTCGGTCATTGTGGCAGTCGATAGATAAGAATCGAGTAGCCGACCGTGTCGACGGCTGTGTATCGGCTAAGCCAATGAGCGTCGCCTTTGCTGGACCCATACACGCTCTGCAGATTCGTGGCGCTGATGGCATAGTAGGCAGGCTCGCTCCCTTCGGCAGGAGGCGCTGTGGGCATCGGGAGCGCGTTGAGACCGTAGTAAGCAGGATCGCAGGTGCCAAAATAGCTCAGGTGTACCTGATCAATCCCTCGAGCATCGGCGTACCGTTTGAGATTTTTCAGGTCCTGACCCCAATCCAGGTTCGAGTCAACCAGGTAGCGGTAGCCGTTGGCCGGACCGCCCACGGCTTCGTTAAAGTAGGCCAGGTAGTGCGGCGCGATGCGCAGCGTGCCCGCGATCAGCCAGATCCCCAGCAATACGCCTATCACGCGGGACCGCTTTGAGCAAAGCACCGTCGCCAACTGACCCACCAGCACAAAGGCCAGTGGCAAGATGGGCAGAAGGTTGCGATATCCGATGTCAATGGAGCTGGAAATGCTCACGACCGCGAACATCCACATGGGCAGCCACAGAGAAGCATCCCTGCGCCAGTGACCCCGATTCCTCAGTGAGAAAACGGCTGCTATCCCCAGAGCGAGCAGCGTGGGTATCGGCGTTTTTATGGCAAAGGCAATGGGGAAATAGTACCACCAGCCTTCTACCCCACGGAGCCCTGCCAGGAAACTCGCGTGCCCGGCCCGGGCATAGCGCACCAGCCAGGCCAGGTCCCCCCAGTAGGACGGCGCGGGCACGGGCAAGTGTTCAGCGATGGCATACACCCATGCTTTTAGCTGCGGGATGTTCGCCGGGATGTACCGGTCCAGCACGGGATGGGTAGCTTTCGGCGGCACCAGGTACCGCACGTCAAACCCATACGTGGCCCAGACAACCAGGCCACCTACCAGGAACATGACGATACAGACTCCCGCTAGGACGATCAAACGCCTGCCCTGAGTGCCTCCCATTGCCCTCCCAGGGGTTAGCGCAGCCAGTTTCGGTCCTTCTGGCCCAGTGACCGCCGCCGCCAGGAGCACCACGAAGGTGGGAATGAGGAAAAGCGCAGAAAACTTGCTGGCCTGGGCCATCCCCAAGACCACTCCGGTGGCCACCAATCGACTCCACGAAGGTCTCTGGCAGAATCGCCACAGGCTGTACAGCGCCAAGAATATGAAGAGCGTTCCGCCCAGGTCAGTTGTCACCAAGCCACTGTGCGCCACAATGTTGGGATCAAAGGTAAAGAACAAGAGTGACAGGAGACCGGCTGGTGTGCCATACAGCTGCTTCGCCCAAAGAAAGATCGCGAGACCCAGAAACGCTGCCAGTAGCAACCCGGAGAAACGGCTCCAGATCATCACCTGGTCTACATCGTTGCCCAGGCGCCAAAAGAAAGTATCGGCCACCGCAAAGAGGTCCTTGAACGTTCGAACCTGCGGCCAGCCTGGCTCGTGCGGTGGAAGTCTAAGGTCCTCCAACAGCAGCAGCGGGGTTACGCTGAGCATGTTGCCCAAGTGCGGGTGCCCTCCCCGCGCCAGCAGAGCTTGATCGCCGGTGCGCAGGAAGATGTATGCGCGGGTAATGTGGTAGGGCTCGTCAAAGGTTGGCGAGCTCGTCACAATGTGGGCCCATATCTGCAGGGACAATGCCAGCAGGCAACAGAACACTGCTGCATGCACCCTCAGGCGAACAGCCGCTGACATCATTACCGCCTCTCGCCCAGTCGACGTCTGAGCCAGCGCTTAACCCGCGAAAGCAGCCCAATGCTCTGTGCTTGCCGTACTGCCGACTCAGCTCGACTCAGGATGTCCAACTGTGCCTGAACCTGGCCAGGCGATTCTGCCAGCGCGGCAGTGCCAGGATAAGGCTCACACGCCTTCACATTCAGTGCACCCGGCCTCAATTGGCCGAGAAAACGCAGCGTTTGGTGCGCAGATTGCTCGGTCTGGCCTGCCAATCCTGCCATTACGAACACGCGGCAGTTGAGCCCGATGCTCCGAGAGTCACTCACCACGGCTGCAATTTGGTTCAGATACGCATTCACCTCATGGGCGTGTCGCAATCGTCCCACGCTCTGCAAGAGCGTTCCATCCGTCGTCTCCAGCCCAATCTTGATCCACTGGCATCCTGCCCGTTGCATGAGACGCAGCAGTGAGCCATTCAGATGCTCAGGGCGTGACTCACACTCCCAGCGCAGCAGGATTCCCCGTCGCATGATTCCCTCACACAGTGCAACGACCCGCTCCTCATCGTGAGCAAAGACAGGGTCGCGGAAAACGACGCGATCAGGCTTGAATCGGTCAGCCAGCCAGCTTAACTCATCGAGGACATTGGCCACGGACCGCGCACGGAAGCGGTGACCTTGTGCTGCGGCGTAGGGACAGTAGGCGCACTCGTCCGGGCATCCCCGGCTGCCAAGCACGGTGAGCAACGCATAGTGCTGGTACGGCAGGGCATCCCATGCAGGCATCGGCACTGTATCGAGGTCCAGGATGAACCCCTCGTCATCGCAACACGTCGCCTTCACGTCCTTTGGCCACCACACCTGGCGCTGGGGGACTTGCGATTGCATCAGCAGCTCCAGAGCTTGCCCGCAGAACCCCTCTGCCTCACCGGCCAGAACGTGGTCTACCCGCGCCCGCTCCAATAGCTCTTCGGCCAGAAAGCGCATGGACGGTCCAAACGCAAAGATGCGCCCCACAAATCGCTGGCGCAGCGAGGAGATGTAGGCAATGTCCGTATCCAAGGTAGCATAGGACACGAAGACTCCGATGGCATCGGCTTTGCCGAGCTCGGGACCTAGTTCTTGCACCACCGCGTCATACGCCCGGACGTCCCACCGGTCCCTCCGCAGGGCCGCAAGGACGGTGGCCAAAGTGTGGGGGGGATACAGGAACGCCCCGGGGCTGGGATAAACTACGCCCAGGCCCGCCGCTCCTTCCCGATTGGCGGTCGTTCCCGGTGCGCTTGGCGGATTCACCAAATGCACAGTGCGGCCAGCGGAGGTCAATACTCCACCTCGTAGACAATCGTCTTGCCCATGGGATCGGGAGCCGTGTAGAGGTGCCTCAGCCCAGGAGGCGGCGAAGCGGCATCCAACAGGAGGTCCAACTGCGGGCGGATGACGGTGACCTCGCGTTCGTCGACCACCACATACCGCGCTCCGCGCTGCCTCACGTAGGCAATGAAACGCTCATACTCCTCGTTAGGAGTGGGGGTCCATCGACGCTCGGCATAGAACGGTACCTCGGTGTCTCGAGACATGATCAGGGCGTCAGCGGGAGTGTTTTCCTTGAGCCACAAGCCGGCTTCCCTCCGACTCCAGTTCAAACCGGCCACTCCATCAGCGGCGGCCCTGGGGGTTACGATGGCAAAGTAAAACATGAGCCCTGCCGCCAGCAGGCTCATGACCCACATGCTTACGCCTTGCCATCGGGCCGAAGCCAATTTCGGCTGGCGAACGGATTGCTCCGCCCATTCGCCCAGTGCCTCTACTCCCTTGGCCAGCCAGAGCATCAACAGCGGCATCCAGGGCGCAAAGTAGCGCAGTTCAATGTGAAAAGGCAGAAATATGAGGGCCGGTAAGGCACCTGCGAGGAGATAGGCCTCCTTTGCCCACCTTGCACGATTCCATGCCGAGCCAAACCAGCCCAGCGCAAGTACCCCCAATAGATAGAAAGGAAACACCTGTCGTGCAAAAAGAACTCGTTCCAACGCGTTTATGTTCTGCCACACCCGTCGTGCGAAAGCGCGCGGATCCGCCCGGATATACTCCATCACGTCATAGTTGAATCGTTCGGGCGAGAACCAAATGATCTCCTCGCCTTTGGAATCCAGGCGCGAAAGCGCCCGGTCGTATAGGCCCGGGTCGCGATCCACTGCTCCCTGCCCTGCCACATAGGTTACGCCTAGCTTACCTGTGACCATGATGCGGCCGGTGTAGCGATACAGAAATCCCAGGTACGGTGAGATGACAAGCACAAAGGCCAAGCCACTGGTCAGCAGTGCCAGCCACGCGCGGCCGTTGCGCCACCTCTGCGCCCGCCAGAGGCCCACAGCCCAGAACGCGAGGAGAACCACTAGGTACACGAGTGCCTCAGGCTTGGTCAAGTAAGCCAGGCCAATGAGCAGGCCAGTGATGCCATAGGCGCCGACGGTTCGGCGCTCCCAGGCCATCCACGCTGTTGCCAGCGCGCTGCAGAGCAGGAACAGGTACAGGGGTTCAAGCATCGTACCCCAATAGAGCACGCCGGCGTTCAGGGGAGGGTAAAGGCACAGCAGCAAGCTCCCGACGGTTGCCACCCGTCGTCCAAAAAGCCGGCGTGCCAGCCAGTAAAAGGGCACCAGGGTCAGAGCGCCCAATGTCACATACCAAAAGTCGCTGTTGAGCTTCATGTCGTGGGTCACGGGATAGAGCAGCCCGGTGATCATTGGGAAAAGCGGAGCATAGTGCAGTTCGGGCTGGCTGGTTACCGCGTAGCCTTGCCCAGTCACCAGGTTTCGCCCCAGAATCAGGTAATCGGGCTCATCCCATCGCACCACCCGGTCTGAGCGCACCAGACCAGTGCGGATCACAAGCGATGCCAACACGAGGACGATGACGACCCAGTGTTCACCGACACGGGTCTTCCCTTCTTTGTTGCTCTCCAAATTACCCCTCATCTATTTGTTGAAGCCGCATGGTCCAGCACCCGCTCGCGTCAGACTCTGCCCCGCATTATTGTTGACAAAACGCACGTCCCAGTCAATCCACCAGCTGGTGAATGACCACGTTGGGCACCCCATGGACCGTGGCGTACTTGTGGTACTCTGGCACCGGCCGGTTTCCCCACAGGATGTCTGGGTAGGGAATCTCCACCGGCTGATACCCGCCACCAGCGATGATTCGTTCCATCTCATCACGATAAGGCCCTTCGCGACGATTGATTACCCAGCGTGGATTCGACAATTGCTCCAGTCTGTATCCCGAAAGCCCGCCGGCGATATCGAGGCCCGTGTAAAAGGCCACCGGCAGCTCGCCATAGTTCATTACCACCATATCGCCAGGCTCTGCATGCTCTCTCAGGTACAGCGCGATGCCCTCGTCCGGGCTATCATAGTCATGGGTCAGTTCGTACAGGTAACTGCCCAGTTCGGAGCGGAGCTGTCCGGCGAACTCTATTAGGCTATCCGTCTCGGCGAGGTACGGCCGTGGAGCCAACGAAGCCCATTTGAACGCGCGAGCGATGGGCAGCACATAGGGAAAGATATGCAGCACGTTGGTCGTCAGCAGAACGACCAACAGCGCATAGCCCAATGCTCGTCGGCGGTCCATTACCCAAAGCAGGGTCAGGGCCACCAGTACCACCAGCAGGGGAACCAATTGGACGATGTAACTAAAGTACATCCAGATAAAGGTCGCCGACAGGAAGACTATGGTGACCCCTATCACCAACAGGAATAGCAGCACCGCGGAGAATTCGGAACGCCGCAGGCGCTTCCACAACGTGGGAAGCAGCAGCACGAACAGAACGCCAACCGGCACAGGAAACACCCATCCTGTTATGTAGACCATGTAGTGTACCACGTGCCCGACAAAACGATAGACGTCAAAGGCAAACCGCCCCCGCGCCCAGGTTTCGAGGTAGATGGCCCAAGGTACGGTGAACGCCCCGACGATGCCCACCCGGACAATCATGCGCGCCAACTGGCGCCATCGAGGTCGCTGCAGTACGAAATGAGCGCCCAGGGCTACCATCAGCGGCACAAAGGCACCAAAATTGCTCTGGAATAGACAGAAGCTGGCCACGATAAAGTACGGGCTGGCCCATGGCGGTGGTGAATCTCCGAGCAGCAAGAGATACGCATCGATAGCAGCGACAGTAAAGAGCGCTGCAAAGGCAAAGTACTTGCATTGCCGGGAGTGCAGCAGGAACGGCACGCACATGAGAAGCAGGACAGCGCTCAACAGGGCCAGGCGCCGGTCGCGGAAATGCCGTCTAACGCTCCAATAGAGCAACATCACCGTAGCCCATCCGGCCAACGCATAGGGCAGGCGTGCCGCAAAGGTCGTGGGACCAAGGAGGGTCAAGCTTGCCGCAGTGAAATAGAACGGCAGCCATGGGTGATAGACCCACACAAAGTCGGCAGTGTACTGCACATCTTTTGGAGCTTGGCGGATCAGGTTTCGACCATCAAAAGCCAGCGGCAGACCGTACTCCGCCATACGCTCTGAAAGCAGCGCTGTCTCCGCCTCATCCTGCCAGAGGTAGATGTTGCCCAGATTGCTCAGGATCAAGATCAAGGCCACCGCCGCAAGCACCCAGGCCACGGAGCCATCATCCACAGCCATCGCCATCCGTCTCACAAAGCGGGACAACTCACGGCTCCCTTCGCCAATAGATGACCACCGGGCCCTGCCCCTGTGGCGTGAGGTATTGGTGCGATCCAGGCTCGGGACGGTTCTCCCAGCGAATGTCTGGATACGGCAGCTCTTCTCGGATGTACGGACCCCTGGCTACGATGCCTTCCAACAAGTCACGATAGGGCCCGTGCCTGCGGATTACCACCCAATCAGGAGAAGAGCCGCTGGTGAGACCATGCTGACCAAGCCCACCCACTACCCTCAAATCGGTATAAAAGCCGAGAGGAAGGTCCTCGTAGTTCACCGCCAGCGTCTGGCCAGGCGAGGACCGAGTTGACAGGTAGGCGACCAGTCCCTCATTAGGTCCGACGTAGTCATGGGTGAGCTCCTGAAGGTACATCCAGAGGTCCGAGCGAAAGCGGCTGGCGCGAGTCCACACCTCGTCCAGCGCCCGAAACCCCTCCACCCCTGGTCGCAGTTGGCTGAGGTCAAGCCTGTCTCCACTCGACGTATGGGTCGAAAACGCTTGAGCAACGACAGCGTAGGGCGCAACATGAAGCAAGTTGCTCGTCACCAGCAAGATCAGAAGAGCATAGGCGACCGTTGGCCAGTGGTTCATGACCCATACGATCAGCGCCGCCAGCACGATCATCAGTATCGGGACCAACTGCACCAGGTAACGAAAGAACGCCCAGTCAAAGGCTGCGGTACCCGACAGCACCAAGACCGTCGAACCAGTCAGAAGCCCGCTCAGGAGCAATAGGTCTTTCTGCCGAGCGGAAAGGAGCCAACCATATCGACGGGGCAGCCAGTCAAACCATAGGACCGCCATCAGGCCAAGGAAGGGCAGCGGGACAACCCAGCCCGTCAGGTACAGGAGGTCCTGGCCAATGTGGGCCACAAAACGGTCCATTTGCCAGGGCTGTCCTCGGTTCGAGACCTGCATGAAGATGGCCCACGGCACAGTCAGTGCTGCCACCACGCCAGCCGCCGTAAGGCCCTGACCCCAGACGCGCCGCTCAGGGCGGCTCATTAGCGTGTGCAAGCCCAGGGCCACTAGCGTCGGGAAGAAAGCTCCATAGTGGCTATGGTAGAGGAGCACACTTGCCAAAACCAGGTACGCAACGGCCCACGTACGCCCCTGGCGTAGCCGCAAGTATGCGTCCACGGTCAGCAGAGTGAACAGCGCTGCGAGGCCATAGTAGCGGCACTGGCGTTGCAGAAGCACAAACGGAACATTGAAGACAAGAAGAGCCGTGGCAATGCGTGCGATGCGCTGATCGCGCATCCAACGGCGTGCAAAGCCATACAGAGCAGCAATAGTCGCCAATCCGACCAGGGCAAAAGGCAGTCGCGCGGCCACGGTTGAAAACCCCAGCACCGCGAATGAAAGGGCCGCCAGCGCGTATTGAAGCCAGGAGTGGTAGATCCAGACATGGTTACGCGTGAACTCGACAAATGGTGCGCCGGATTGCTGCACCCAGACCCTTCCCCTCTCGTCCGATGGCAGGGTCTGGGTGCAGCAATCCGGCG
>DDYO01000005.1 GCA_002348045.1 Anaerolineales bacterium UBA2232 | reverse complement strand
CCGTCCTACTGGATAATATTGCCGTGCAGCTGGGACCGTGGAGTGGATACCATGTGTTGGCACAGCACCGGAAAATGGCACAGAAACCTTGCGTTTTGAATCTCGGTTCGGTATAATCGCCTGGAGCAGGATACTGGTTATTGGGATTGAGCTAAGACTCGGCGCACGTCGGAAGGGATAGAGAGTGCATTTGCAGCAGATCCTCGAAAATGTGCACTACCTGTCAGGCGCGAGTAATGTTGGCCTGGTCATTGGTGAGGGACAGAACGCTGTCCTCATTGATTCGGGAGTCGGCCGGCGGTCCGGACGTCAAATCTTTCAGATGCTTACAGACCTCGGCCTAAAGTTGGCAGCTATTCTCAATACTCACGGTCACGGAGACCACGTCGGCGGTAATGCTTACCTGGTGGAAAAGACCGGCGCAAGGGTCTATGCCCCGCGATACGATGCGGTGATTATGGCGGATCCGCTCTGGGGTACGTTGTGCACCTTTGGTGGTGCTGAACCGATTGACGAGCTAAGACTTCCTCGCTTTTCCCCTGAGCCTTGTGCTGTGGACGTTGTGGTGGCGGATGGCACTACGACGGTGGCAGGAATTCCGTTCGAGGTTGTATCGCTGCCTGGACACACTGCTTCTCACGTCGGCTATATCGTAAACCGGGTGTTTTTCACTGGTGATGCGCTGGCGGGTCCAGAGGAGCTGTCCGGTTCGCCGGTATCCTATGCCTACAGTGTTGGCCAGTGCCTGCAGAGCCTGGAAAAGCTACGGCGCTTTTCGTGTTCCTGGTACGTGCCCGGTCATGGCGCTGTGCTGCAGGATATCCAGGGTGTGATTGATCTCAATGTGGCTCAGATAAACCGCATGCTGGACGCAGTACAGGCGAGCCTGGATGGTTCAGCGGCAGATTCCAGCGATATCATGGTAGGCGTCTGTCGACTCCTGGGACTCGAGCTGCACAGCACCAAGCATTACTACCTCCTGTCTCCCACCTTGCATTCTGCACTAAGCTACCTGAGCAACTCGGGGAGAATCCATCACACCATCCGCAATAACCGGATGCTCTGGTCCAAGGTTGCAGAGGAGCCAATGTGCTGCTCATCAACGGCACCTTAGCGATTTTTGACGGCCACCGTCAGCTTGTTGAGGATGGCGCCCTGCGGATTCAGGACGGTGTGATCACTGAAGTATCCACCACGCCGCACCTGCTGGCAGCATATCCGGCTGACGACGTGCTTGACGCACGCGGTGGACTGGTGATGCCTGGGTTGATTTGCGCTCACACCCATTTCTATGGTGCCTTTGCTCGAGGAATGGCTTTGCCGGGTGTCGCTCCCGCCTCTTTCACGGAAATACTGGAACGGCTCTGGTGGCGACTGGACAAGCTGCTGACCTTGGAGGACATTCGGTACAGCACGCTGGTATGCTTGGCCGATGCCATTCGCCACGGAACGACGACCCTGTTTGACCATCACGCATCGCCTTCTGCAGTAAGCGGATCTCTGGACACTATCGCAGCAGCGGTGGAGCAAGCGGGAGTGCGTGCCTGTCTCTGCTACGAAGTCTCTGACCGCGACGGAGCCGCCGCCGCCGATGCTGGACTACTTGAGAACGCGCGGTTCATCGCTCGGTTAGGGACCAGGCCAGGATTGTTGGCGGCCAGCCTTGGATTGCACGCCTCGTTTACGCTTTCCGATCGGACGTTGGAGCGGGCCAGAGCGTTGGCCGAGGAGTTGGAGGTTGGTTTTCACGTGCATGTGGCTGAAGATCTGGCTGACGTACAGGACTCGGTGCGGCGATCGGGCTCGCGGGTCGTACCCAGGCTGGCCAAGTACGGTATTCTGGGGCACAGAACCATCGCAGGGCACTGTGTGCACGTGGATGCCGAGGAAATCGGCCTGCTTGCAGCCACGGGTACGTGGGTGGTGCACAATCCAAGGTCGAACATGAACAATGCGGTGGGCACGGCTGATGTGCCCGGCATGCTGGCCGCCGGCATTCCGGTGGGCATGGGCAATGATGGTTTCTCCAACAACATGTTCAGTGAGATGAAAGCGGCCTATCTTTTGCACAAACACGCTGCTGGTGATGCGCGGGTGATGCCTGCAGATCAGGTCGTGGGGATGGCCATGGAGAACAACGCTCAGATGGCCCGATGCTTCTTCTCTCCTCCTCTTGGCCAACTTGTGCCTGGCGCCAGCGCTGATCTCATCATCCTGGACTATGACCCGCCTACGCCTCTGACAGCAGCGAACTTGCCATGGCACCTCATTTTCGGAGTGGATGGCGGGCAGGTCAATACAACCATGGTGTGCGGTAAGGTACTGATGCGCGACCGTCGACTGACCACATTGGATGGCAAGGAAATCCACGCTCGGTCCAGAGAGCTGGCAGCGAAGCTATGGGCGCGTGGTTGAGATAGAGGGAGAGGGTTGGGTGAAGGATGGCAGCCATGCACGATTCGGATAGGCCGGCTGATGAGGGATTACGCAGCGGTGGCTTGAGGTTCGGTGGTCCTGTGATCGTTGGAGTGCTGTTCGCTGTGGTGGCGACGGTAATGAGCGCGGTCGGCCTGGCAAGGGATCACAACCTGTCGCTGCGGAATGTGGGGCTGGCAGCACTGCTGGGCGGTGGAGCATGGGGCCTTGTGAGCTGGGCGATAGCTACCGCCGTGGTTGAGGTAGAGCAGGACGTGGAGGCGAGGAGGGACGAGGATGGCGGATCTCCGGGTTAGCTTCTGTGGGCTGTCCCTGCGCAATCCGGTTCTCCCAGCCGCCGGACCGCCAGGTCGAAACGGTGCGGCGTTGGTTGCGTGTGCGCAAGGAGGCGCAGGTGGCCTGGTTTCCAAAACCATTTCCCTGACCCCTGCAGCCGTACCGACTCCCAACATGGCGGAGGTTCGCGGAGGATTTCTTAATACAGAGCTGTGGTCCGAGCTGCCGGCGGAGCGTTGGTTGGAAAGTGAGTACTCAATTGCTCGCGAGACTGGGCTCCCCCTTATCATCGGACTGGGCTATAGCGGGCGCGATATCGCCAATCTCGCGCCTCGGGTGCGGCGGTTCGCCGATGCCCTTGAGCTGTCTACGCACTATATCGGGGAGAGTCCGGCACCGATGGTGGAGGCTATTCAGGCCGCAAAACAAGCGGTCGATGTGCCGGTGTTGGTCAAGCTGAGCCCACTCGGGAGGGAGATGGTGGCAGCGGCTGAGGCTGCCCAGGAAGCTGGAGCCGATGGCCTGGTTCTCATCAACTCTTTTGGACCCTGCCTCGCCATTGACGCCGAGTCGGGAATGCCCGTCATGGGCAGCGCAGAGGGGTATGGATGGCTCTCGGGGCCTGCCCTTAAACCGCTTGCCCTGCGATGCGTCTTTGATGTGGCACAGCAGGTGAGCCTGCCGATCATGGGTGTCGGTGGCATCGCACGCGGGTTGGATGCCATCGAGATGATGATGGTGGGTGCCTCCGCCATTCAGGTGTGTACGGCCTCAATCCTGCGCGGGCCCAAGGTGTTCGGAGAGATTGCCCGGCAGATGGATCAGTGGCTGGAAGCCCATGGCTACCGCACGGTGGACGAAATCAAGGGATTGACGCTGAGAAAGCTGAGCGAACGGACGCTCCGCGCCCATGCAGTTGCGCCAACGTTGGATCTGGATGCCTGTAGTGGCTGTGGCTTGTGTGAGGTCAGTTGTGTGTATGGAGCGATCCGGGTGGTTGATGGGAAGGCTGTGCTGGATATCCCTGCGTGCGCAGGCTGTGGCCTGTGCGTGACTCGCTGCAGACCAGCGGCTCTGCACATGCTGTACTAGTATTGGACGAAGGATCTGGAAGCCTCGGATGCGTCTGACGAGCGGTCTTGGAGTGGGAAAGGGAGATGTCATTGCACTGGTTGGGGCTGGCGGCAAGACAACGTTGATGTTTCGCCTGGCCCAAGAACTCACCGACGGCGGCTGGCGGGTCATTACGACGACAACGACCAAGATACGCCCTCCTCATCCTGGCCAGACACAGCAACTCATTGTGGAATCCGATGCAATGCTCGGCCTGCGGAAGGTTACCGAGGCGCTGAAACACCGTCGGCACGTGACGCTGGCGTCGCGGCGTCTGGATGGTGAGGACAAGCTGGAGGGAATCCCTTCTCAGTGGGTGCCTGGCTTGAAGCTAGTGGCGGATACTGTGCTCATTGAGGCAGATGGCGCCAAGGGACATTCGCTCAAAGCCCCTGCTATCTACGAACCCGTCATACCCAGCGCGACGACGATGCTCTTGCCGGTGGTGGGTATGGATGTCGTGGGCCTTTCGCTCTGTGCAGGCTCTGTTCACCGGCCAGAACTTGTCGCTCGTGTGACCGAACTGGCCCTCGGCGATCCCATCACACCGGGCGCTGTGGGACGGCTGATCACCCATCAACAGGGTGGGCTCAAGGGCCTGCCTGAGGGATGCCGAGTGCTGCCGGTACTGAACAAAGTTGAGGATGATCTCTCGCTGGAGAACGCCCGGACGATTGCCGTGTCGGTCAAGGCACACGCTGACGTAGATCGGGTATTGATCACATCCGCGACGGCCAAGGATCCCGTCGTGGAGTGCTGGCGGCGCGTATCCGCTGTGGTGCTTGCCGCAGGAGAAGCATCGCGGTTCGGCTCACTCAAACAACTCGCACCGATGGATGGAAAGACGATGATCGAACACGTCATCGCGCGCCTGATGGGCAGTTGGGTGGATGAGATCATCGTCGTCGTAGGGTGTCGGGGCGATCAGGTTGCGCAGTACGTGCCATCAGGATGTCGAATCGTTGTCAACCAGGACTGGCGTGATGGCATGAGCAGTTCGATTCGGTGGGGCCTGCGAGCTATAGACAGCCGATCTGAGGCCGCCTTATTCGTCCTTGCTGACCAGCCAGCCGTGGACGCGGGAACTATCAATCAGCTGCTGTTGGCATACTATCGGACCGACAAGTCGATTGTAGTACCCATGTTCGGCAACCAACGTGGGAATCCGGTGTTGTTTGATCGACGTCACTTTACTGAACTGCAGGGATTGCAGGGGGATGTGGGAGGCCGCTGTTTGATCGCCCGGTTATCATCGGAGGTCGAGGCTGTGCAGACAAGGTCACCTGCGGTCTTGATTGATATCGACACGGAAGATGACTATGCTCGCTATCGCACCTCAAACGAGCGGAACCAATAGAATGAGACTCTGACTAGGAGGCTGACAAGACTTGATGAAACCCCTTGACCTTACCCAACTGAGCCATCTGATCATTGACATGGACGGCGTGCTGTACAAAGGCACAGAGCCGATTCCTGGTGCCCGCGAGTTCCTTCTGTTTTCACGGCGGATCGGGATCCCTTTTCTCTTGCTCACCAACAACTCGTCCATGACGGCCGGGCAGTACCAGATCAAATTGGCTGATATGGGCATGCAGGTTGCCGAAGAGGAGATCCTGCCCTCTGCAGCCGCAACGGCCATGTATCTGTCACGGATTGCAGCACCAGGGACACCGGTATATGTCATTGGCGAAGATGGAATCCGGATTGAGTTGGAGAACCATGGCTTTGACCTGAGGAATGATTCTTCCGTAGATTATGTTGTGGTAGGGTGGGATCGACAACTGACCTGGGAAAAGCTCAGAATCGCCACTCAGGCGATACGTGCTGGCGCCAGGTTCATTGGCACGAACCCTGACAAGACATACCCTAGTGAGGCAGGAATCGTTCCGGGCGCGGGCGCGATCCACGCGGCGCTGGAGGCGTCCACGGAAGTCGCTCCGGAGATTGTCGGCAAGCCCCAAGCAGCGATCTTTCAACTGGGGTTGGAAAGGCTTGGAGCAGAGGCCGCTACCACCGCCTCTGTCGGCGACCGTTTGGAGACGGACATCGTTGGGGGGCAACGGGCGGGCATGCCAACGATCCTCATGTTGAGCGGCGTAACATCGCGGGAACAATTGGCCATCTCGCCAACGGTTCCAGACCTCGTATTCCAGGATTTGGCCGGTCTCCAGGAAGCCTGGGAGGCAGTCCGAGAGCACGGGCACTAGCCTGTGGACCAAGAGGCGCGGAGAGCCGCCAAGGCAACAGAATTGACGCTGCTGACCGACCTCAGCTACGAGCAGATGGTGATGTGGTTTGTGGAGCTGGGCGAACCCGCCTACCGTGCGGGTCAGGTCTTTCAGTGGATCTATCGGTCCCTGGCAGACGACCTCAACGTCATGACAAACCTGCCGGCATCCCTGCGTCACACGCTGGCCACGAAGGCCATTCTGCGGTCCCTGGAGCCGGTGGAGGACGCAACCTCAGCCGATGGTCTGACGACCAAAGTGCTTTTTCGCCTGCGGGATGGTGAAACCATTGAGTCAGTGTGGATGCAGTATGAGGGTCGCCAGACGGTGTGTGTCTCCTCGCAGGTGGGTTGCGGGATTGGCTGTCCATTCTGCGCTACTGGGCAAGGGGGCTTTCGCCGCAACCTGAGCACAGGAGAGATGGTGGAGCAAGCGCTGTACTTTGCACGCCGAGCGCAAGACCAAGGGGAAGGCTTGACCAACATCGTCTTTATGGGAATGGGCGAGCCACTGGCGAACTATGAGGCGGTTTGGGGGACGATCCGGCTGCTCAACGACTCCCGCGGCGCTAACCTGGGTGCAAGGCGGTTTACGGTCTCTACCGCTGGCTTGGTTCCCGGCATCGATCGTATGGCGAAGGAGGATCTTCCAGTCGGTTTGGCCGTATCCCTTCATGCTGCAGACGATGCCTTGCGCGATCGACTGGTTCCGGTCAACAAGCGTTACCCTCTTCAGAAGCTGATATCCAGCTGTCAGGACCATGCAAAGAGGACGGGACGCCGGGTCAGCTTCGAGTATGCCCTCATCGAAGGGGTGAATGACGCACCCAGTCAGGCGGTCACTCTGGGCCGTCTACTGCGCGGCATGTTGTGTCACGTCAACTTGATCCCGCTGAATCCGATCGAGGGAGGTACCTATCGGCCATCGAGTCGCGATAGAGTCGTCGCCTTTCGTGTGGAACTGAACCGCCTGGGTATTGCTAACACCATCCGGTTGGGTCGGGGTATGGATATCCAGGCGGGATGCGGGCAGCTTCGCTCGCGGCTGGACCGCAGAGAATCGAGCAAAAAGCCTTGATTTTTGCCACGATGCGGAGTATCATTGTCTTATGAACAGTCGCCGGACAAAGATTGCGGCGTCCGTCCTTGCGGCGGACTTGGCTCAGCTGGGGCAGCAGGTAAGGGACGCGGAGCAGGCGGGCGTAGACTGCTTCCACATCGATGTGATGGATGGAATGTTCGTGCCCAACATCTCCTTTGGACCATTGATGGTCCAGACGATGCGTCGCCTGACCAATCTGCCCTTGCTGGTGCACTTGATGATCGTCCAGCCCGAGCGGTATTTGGCTGACTTTGCGGCAGCAGGAGCGAGCTCCATTCTGGTGCACCAAGAGACGTGTCCGCACCTGCATCGCTCGATTCAACAGATCAGAGCACTGGGCACCCATGCTGGGGTTGTCCTCAACCCAGCCACGCCGGTGGAGATGTTGTCAGACATCGTGTCGGATGTCGATGCAGTTCTGCTGATGACGGTCAATCCGGGATTTGGGGGCCAACAATTCATCGGAAACATGCTGGGCAAAATCCAGCGCATGCGACGGCTCTTGCAGGAGGCTGCAAGCTCTGCCGATCTGGAAGTGGACGGAGGAATTGATCAGAGGACCGCACCCCTTGTGGTGCGGTCGGGAGCCAATGTCTTGATCGCGGGAAGTGCGGTGTTTGGCACAGGTTCTCCAGTGGTGGAGGCCGTCTCCGTTCTGCGGAGAAGCTTCCAGGCATCAGACCCGGAGTAGGAAACAGAAAAGCCAGCTCTTGAGCAAGCTGGCTTCTGGGGAAAATCTAACCTTGGCTAGGTCTTGTTCAGGGTGCGAACGCAGCGCGTGCAAACCTTTGTACGGCGGACACTGCCACCTTCCTGCAGCACAATCGAGTGCAAGTTGGGCAGCCATCGCCGCTTGGTATGCCTCTTGGAGTGGCTTACTCTGTTGCCTGCCTGGGGCAGTTTTCCGCAAATCTCGCATCTCAATGCCATGGGCGATTACCTCTTTCTAGCCTATATCGATGAATGGTAACACTTAATGATAGCACAACAACGCCATTTCGGCAAGTGAACCGTCGCCAGGCTGATCGTTAGCAGACTACTGGCTAACACGGGCCAACTGGACGAATAAAGTGGGCGGAAGGCTCATCTTTGCCAACCTGTGAGGAGTAGACTCATGACTGACGAACCACGAATGGGCCGAACCGAAGTGTCACCGTCGGCGGTTGCTGGCCTTGCGGCATCTGCGGTGCTGGAGTGTTACGGGGTTGTGGGGATGGCCCGTCGAACGCTGATCAACGGCCTGGATGAGATCCTGAAGAGGGAACACTATCGTCGTGGCGTTGAGGTCAAAGTTGAAGACCAGCGCATCGTCATTGACCTGTATGTCGTTCTAGAATACGGGGTTCGCATCAGTGAAGTTGCCCACAATATCATGGAGAACGTCAAGTTCCGGGTGGAAAAGGCCCTTGGCCTGCCCATTGAGGCGATCAACGTGCACGTTCAGGGCCTAAGGGTCAACGGAAAGTAGAGCGTGCCCGTGTACCAGCTTAGGAGCGGAGGTACCTTTTCTTGACAGGAGAGAATGGCACCGGGATTATATCTCGAGTTGCTCAACCAGGTGGCGAGCACGTGACTCGGACGCACATCGACGGACCAGAATTGAGAAGGATCACCGAGGGCGGCGTTACTTGGCTGGAAGGGCACATTGATGCTGTTAACGCGCTGAACGTATTTCCGGTGCCCGATGGAGATACGGGAACCAACATGTTCCTGACCATGCGGGCAGCCCTGCGCGAGGTGTCTGGGGTAGCCGATCCCTCCGTGTCAGCGACGGTGCAGGCATTGTCGCATGGCGCTCTGATGGGGGCTAGGGGTAACTCAGGAGTCATTCTGTCTCAGATCTGGCGCGGACTTGCCAAGCACCTCAAAGACAAGGACGAACTGGTCGCCATGGATTGGGCCCTGGCACTGCGGGAGGGCGCCATGACTGCGTATAAAGGTGTGATGAGGCCGGTGGAAGGAACGATTCTCACCGTGATAAGACAATCGGCCGAGGCAGCCCTTCTTGCCGCCCAGGAGAAACCGGACCTGGTCCATGTTTTCGAGCGGACGGTGGCAGAGGCCACCAGCTCCGTAGCGCGCACGCCTCAGCAATTGCCAGTCCTTAAGGAAGCTGGCGTGGTGGATGCGGGCGGCCAGGGCCTCCTGCTATTGCTGGAAGGGATGCTGCGGGTATTGCGTGGAGAAGACGTCTCTGCCTCAAAAGCGCTGGCATCGGTGGGCGCCAGCCATGAGCATGTGCCGGAAGGACAGTACGGCTACGACGTCCAGTTTCTCATTGTCGGTCACGGACTCAACGTTGACCGGATTCGTGAACGACTCGTGGGCATGGGGGACTCCTTGCTGGCAGTTGGAGACGGCGAGACCGTAAAGGTTCACATTCATTCTCAAGATCCGGGTCCGATCGTGTCGTACGCAACCAGCTTGGGATCTGTGCAGGATGTTGTCATAGAGAATATGCAACTTCAGTACCAGCAATTTGTGGCTGCACAGTCAAAGAAAGTAAGCGCGGTCACTCAACCCTTGAGTGAGGTTGCCACCGTAGCGGTAGTGAATGGTTCTGAGCTCTGTCACGTGTTCGAGAGCCTGGGCGTCAGCATGATTGTGCGCGGCGGGCAGACGATGAATCCGAGCACGGAGGAATTGCTCAAGGCGGTGTCCGATTTGCCCACGGACAAGGTGATTCTTCTGCCCAATAATCCCAACGTAATTCTAACCGCGCAGCAGGCTCAGGGCATGTCGGATAAGCAGGTAGCGGTGATTCCAACCAGGAGCATTCCCCAGGGCATTGGCGCATTGCTCGCCTTCAACCATGATAGCGATTTGAGAACCAACGTGGATCTGATGGAACGTGCCGCGGCGCAAATCCAAACGGTGGAAATCACTTGCGCGGTGCGCTCGGTGAAGCTGGGAGGGTTGCGGGTGCAGAAGGGGCAGATCATTGGGCTGCTGAATGGGCAGTTGGTGAGGGCCGGGGATGAGGTGCAGGCCGTGACTGAAGGCGTTCTGCAGGCCATGGACATTGATCGTTATGAGCTTGTCACGATCTACTGGGGTAGTGAGGTAACCCATGAGCAAGCCGAAGCCATGGCAGAGTGGGTGCGCCAGCGCCATCCCGAGAAAGAGGTTGAGCTAGTTGAGGGGAACCAGCCTTACTACCAGTATATCATTTCTGCGGAATGAAAGCGCGGCTGAAGGAGACCATACATGATCAGGATAGTGACTGACAGCTCGGCAGATATCCCATCCCATGTGGCGGATAGGTTGGGGATAACTGTCATCCCTATGCGGATCAGAATTGGTAGTAAGACACTGCGCGATGGCGTGGACATTGATCGCTCAGAAATCTATCGGCATTTCTCTCGAACGGCAGCCCATCCAGTATCCGAGCCTCCGCTCCAGCAAGAGTTCCAACAGGTCTATGGCCAGCTGCTCAGCAACGCGGACCAAATCCTGTCCATCCATCTATCTGGTCGGGTGAATCGTACCGTCCATCATGCTCAGGAAGTGGCCAAGGCATTCATCGGCCGCAGCAAGATCACTGTTGTAGACTCGCGGGTTTTCTCGTGTGGACTAGAGTTGCTTGTGACAGCCGCGGCTGAAGCTGCGCAAGCAGGCGCCAGTATGGAAGAAATCGTCCGCATCATCCGCGGTATGATTCCGCACATCTACATGGTATTCTTTGTCGAGAGCCTGGACCAGCTCGAGAGACAGGGCTTCTTGGGCCGGGGCCGCATGTACGCTGACGGAGGGCTCGGTGGACGCCCGCTGCTGATTGTTGAGGATGGAGAGATCACGGCCCTGGACAGAGTCCGTACACGCGGCAAGTCGGTTGATCGGTTGTTTGAGTTCGTGAGTGAATTCGCTCACTTTGGGAGGGTGACCATCCTTCAGGGGCGGTTGGCTGATGAAGCTCAATTGCTCTTTCAGCGATTGAATGAGGCCTTCCCTGACAAGCCCCTTGAAGTGCGTCCCTACGGTGTGGTTCTGGCAACCATTTTGGGCCCGGATGCGGTTGGTGTCGGCGTGTATGACCGGGGGTAGTCTCTCGATCGAGACGAGTCGAGTGCAACTCACGACAAGAGCCCAGCAGGTTCCCACGCCAGGGCTGCCAGAGCATGTTAGTGGCAATTGCAGGGCTTTGGCGCGATGACCGTCGATTTCGCCAAACTACAGACAATCCTGGACATTGAACTGCAGGACGGATGTCGGGACCATAAGGTCATCGGTGGCTTGGAGAACCTGTTGCAGGTCTGGGGTCGTGAGGCTCGGTCAAAAACAGGCCTGGAATCCGAGCAAAAGCGCTTGGCGCTGATCGAAAAGTGTCTAAAGGGCTACGCCTCCATGACCTCCGCGCAACGGCTGAAGGCACTGCAGTGCGCCAATAAGGCGCTACGTGGCAAGACGGCACCGACTCCTGGGCGAAGCACCTCCGCGACCACAAGACGGAAAGAGTCTCCTGAGCAGATTGGGCTCGAATCTCCCCTAACGGCCATCCGCGGAATGAACAAGGATTTGGCCAAGAAGGTATCAGCCCTTGGCATCAAGACCATTGAGGACCTCCTGTACTTCTATCCCCGCCGCTATGATGACTACAGCACGCTCAAGACCATTGACCAGCTTCTTTATGGTGAAGATGCTACCATCATCGGCACTGTACGAGAGGTTCAGAACCAGAGGACTCGCTCTGGAATCCAATTGACTCGTGCTGTCATCTCCGATAGAACCGGTATGATCGTCGCGGTGTGGTTCAATCAGGGATACTTGCTTCGGGCTCTGGCGCCAGGCCGGCAAGTCGTATTGAGTGGACGGGTTGATGAGTACTTGGGACGCCTGACGCTGCAATCGCCTGAGTGGGAGCCCTGGACGCATGACTTGACGCACACTGGACGCCTGGTGCCAGTCTACCCGCTGACTGAAGGCCTCAGTGCGAAACGTATGCGTACCCTTATCAAGTCCACGGTCCAGGCTTGGGCAGGACAACTGACCGAGTGGCTGCCCGGTCCCTTGCGGGAGCAGTACCGACTCGTGGACCTGACGACGGCGGTACAGGACATGCATTTCCCGACCAGTGCTGAGGCACTTGTCCAGGCGCGCCACCGTCTATGCTTCGAGGAATTCCTGCTAATTCAGCTGGGGGTGCTGAGACAGCGGGCACTATGGCAGCAGCAGCCGGGCAGGCCATTTCACATGGACGATCAGTCGCTGGAAGCGCTGTTAGCCGCGCTACCCTTCAGCCTTACAGGGGCACAGAAGAGGGCTCTCTCGGAGATCCGCAGCGACCTGGCACGGGCCACCGCGATGGGACGTCTGCTGCAAGGCGATGTGGGCTCAGGCAAGACGGTAGTTGCTCTCCTGGCAATGTTGATTTCCGTGGCTAACGGGACGCAGGCTGTGATCATGGCTCCCACCGAAGTCCTTGCTGAGCAGCACTTTCGAACGCTGACCGCCCTACTGAAAAGGATCGGAGACGGTCTGATCTCTCAAGGGAGTACCTGCAGCACATGGGTACCTCAACTTGAGGTGACACTGCTCAAAGGTAGCCTGACGGGGGCAGAGAAGAGAGAACGGCGACGGCTGATTGCTGAAGGACAGGTCCAAATCATCGTGGGAACGCATGCGCTCGTGCAGGAGCAGGTGTCGTTTCGTGACCTGGGGCTGGTCATCATTGATGAACAGCACCGCTTCGGAGTAAACCAGCGAGCGGATCTGCGACAGAAAGGCTATAATCCTCACGTGTTGGTAATGACGGCAACACCGATCCCGCGAACCCTGGCTCTTACCATCTACGGCGACCTTGACCTGTCGCTGATCGATGAAATGCCGCCGGGACGACAAAGGATTAAGACCGAGTGGCTTGGTCCCGAGGAGCGGAGCCGTGCTTACGAATTTGTACGTGCTGAAGTGAGACAAGGACGCCAAGCGTTCATTGTCTGCCCGCTTATCGAAGAATCCGAGAACCTGGATACCAGGGCGGCAGTCAGTGAGTATCAGAGGTTACAGAAGGGCGTGTTCCCGGAGCTCTCGCTCGGCCTATTGCACGGGCGAATGAAGAGCGTTGACAAGGATGAGGTAATGACGAGCTTTCGCAACGGCGACTACAATATCTTGGTGACCACTGCCGTTGTGGAGGTTGGGATTGATGTGCCGAACGCTACGGTTATGCTGGTGGAGGGTGCCGATCGGTTCGGTTTGAGCCAATTGCATCAATTCCGTGGTCGCGTGGGGCGCGGTGAACATTCCTCTTACTGCCTGCTGCTGGCCGAGTCACCTTCGCAGGAGGGCCGGCAGCGGCTCCGAGTGATCGAGACCACACATGACGGGTTTGCTCTGGCAGAGGAAGACCTCAAGTTGAGGGGCCCCGGGGACTTTTTTGGAACCCGCCAGAGCGGCTTGCCAGACCTTAGGGTGGCACAGCTGGGCGACACGCGCATTCTTGAAGAAGCTCGGCGTGCAGCGTCATCCGTTTATGAGAATGACCCTGATCTCTGTAAACCAGAGAATGCCCTGCTGGCCGCTCGAGTCGAGAGATTTTGGAGCACCCGTACGGATCCGAGCTGAAAGGACAAACAACCATGAGGACAGCAATCTACCCGGGAACGTTCGACCCGATTACCAACGGTCACCTTGACATCGCCACACGAGCGGCGGCCCTGTTTGATGAGTTGGTAGTAGCGGTGTACGATCGCCCGCTCAAGAGTCTGCTGTTTTCGACAGCCGAGCGTGCGGAGATGACGCGGCAAGCCCTGAAAGATTTGCCGAATGTCGCCGTGCGGAGCTATAGTGGGTTGACCATCAGTTTTGCCCGGTCGTGTAACGCTCGGGTTATCGTACGCGGCCTGCGTGTGCTCTCTGACTTTGAGTTAGAGTTCCAAATGGCGCTGACCAATCGGCGCCTTGCGCCGGACGTGGATACGGTATGTTTGATGACGCGCCAGGAATATGCTTTCTTGAGCTCGAGCATTACCAAAGAGATCGCCATGGTCGGGGGCTGTCTGGACGGCATGGTTCCGGATCATGTCGCTGCTGCCCTCAAGGAGAGATTTCGACGGTTGGGATCCGAAGCGTCAGGAAAGGTGCAAATCGTATCACTGCGTGACTGACATTCCGCGAAGGTGACATGCAATCCCAAAGGGTGGTGAGCGCCATGGAAATCCTGGCATTAATCGATCGCCTCGAGGCTCTGGTCAACGAAGGTTGGCGCATTCCCCTCACCAACAAAACCGGGATTGATGAGGATGTGTTTTTTGAGGTGGTTGACCAGCTGCGACACTCGATCCCCCACGAACTAGAACAGGCAGCCGAACTGCTTGAGGATCGTGAAAGGACCCTGGATGCTGCGGTGCACGAGGCTCAGCGGATCGTCGACAAGGCAAGAGAGGATGCAGCCGCCTTGGTCGACCGAAGCGAGATCGTGACCGCAGCCCGAGCGGAGGCAGTAGCCATCGAAGCCAGGGCTCGGCTGGAGGGAGAGGATATCCGGCGTGGGGCGGATGACTATGCCATGGGGGTGCTCACAGAGCTAGAGTCGCGTATCACTTCGCTGTTGCGGACTACCTCCAATGGTCTCGTAGCGCTCAAACGCCGTCGTTCCATTCCGGAGGGGGACAACCCGCCAACGGACAGCTAGCTTGGGAGTGACGAGTCTGGAGAGTATCGGAATCGAGGGTGGGGGCGCGGATTCCCACTGTCTTCTGCAAACCTGCTGACTACTCACGATTCGACCGAGGCCCTGTACAGCTGCGGCATCGGTCCTGGAAAGTGCGGACTGGTCGCTCTTTAGCCGCCAGGTTGCCCCCAATTCCCTGTCATGTCGCGTAGGCGCACGGCTCCTTCGCTCTGGAGAAGGTTTGATAATCCGTTTCTCAAGGCCTACCAGCGAGCTGTGATACCTGGTAGCTTGGACTGAGGCGTGTCGCGATGGGAGACCTCCGGGGGCGTAGCGTAGTGGTCCTCCATCAACTCCGGGCTGCACTTCATTGGCAGCTTTGTCGTCACGAAACGCCGTCCACTCTTGCTCGCCGATGCCAGGCTCTCCTTCCGACACTCTCAAAGCGTGTTTCTTGACAATCCACAAAATGTGGCGATGATACGAGGTGTATAGCAGCTATCGATCTACAAGAATCGTAGAGGAGACAAGGGATGATGACGAACGAGTTGGAAGCAAAGCAGCGCGCACTGAAAGAACTGATCATCGAAGTCACGCACGAGTTGTATCAGGCGGACGTGGTGACCGCTGGTGGCGGCAACATCTCCGGCAGGATCCCCGGAACGGACATAATCTGGATCACTCCAAGCCAGATATTCAAGGGTTCGCTGACGGTTGACGATTTGGTGCGCGTTGACCTCGACGGCAACGTCCTGGAGGGCAAGCACAAAGCCTCCATCGAGACACCCATGCACACTGGCATCTTCAAGGCGCGTCCGGACGTGTTCGGTGTCGTCCACACGCACTCGCCGTTTGGCATTGCCATTGGCATCACGGGTGTCTGCGTTCCGCCCTTCTCTTTTGAGGCGCTGAGCTTGTGCCAGATGCCCATCATCCCGGTGGCCACGGCTGGTGAGGGGTTGGGCAAGGTTGTGCCCAGTGGGCTGGGGAAGGCCGCCGGCGCCTTCTTGCAGCATCACGGCTTTGTCACCGTGGGGCCCGACGTGCGCCGCGCCGCGGATCTGACCCTCTTGCTGGAGCACGTGGGCAAGGTATGGCGTTGGGCCAAGATGCTTCGGGACGGAGCGGAGCCGGACAACATTCCTCAGGCGATGCTGGACGAAATCGCCAAGCGACGCGCTCAGAACAAGCCGGTGGCATAGCAGGGCCCTTCGGCCTCGACGGGTTGAACTGCCCGCGTGCCCCTGACGCGGGCAGTTGTCCTAAAAGTGCGCAACAAGGTCCCCTCCGCGTAGTGAGGGGATCGTTGTGCAGAACGTGGTCACACTCAGTGAAAGCAGGTGCTGCTTGCTGCAGTGACCAGTGAACGTAACGACAATTGGCGCGATGGCATTGTATGTAGCGCGCATCTTAAGCGAGGTAAAGTCATGAAACTACTCATTCAGGGTCGGTTCGACGAGCAGATGATCGAGCGCACCAAGAAGCAGTGGGATACGACCGTGCTCCCACGCCGACCTGGTCAGCCTGTGGATGAGAAGAAGCTGATCGATGCCCTGCAGGGCATGGATGTCTTTCTCACTGAAGGCGGCCCCATCACTCCTAGCATTCTTGCAGCCCTTCCACAGCTTAAGGCGGTAGTTGTGGCCAAGGGTAATCCGAATTCGAACAATACCATAGATGTGGCAGCAGCAACGGAAGCCGGCGTGATCATCACCAACGCTCCGGGCCGAAACTCACACTCGGTTTGCGAGATGTGTGTGATGCTGATGATCACGGTCGCCCGCAATTTTGAACGTGGCATGAACATGGTGCGGTCAGGTGAATGGGCACGGGGAAACCGCGCTGATCAGTATGCGAGCATGATGGGAGTGGAGCTGGCAGGGCGCACAGTGGGCCTGGTGGGACTGGGTGCAATCGGCCGCCTGGTGGCGCGTGCGCTGGGCGCTTTGAACATGCGCGTGCTGGCCTACGACCCATATCAGACGCAAATTGCCGCCGACGTTGTCGGGGCGCAGTTGGTGTCCCTGGACGAGTTGTTGCGGGAATCCGATTTTGTTTCGATGCATGTGCACGTGAACCGGGAGACTTTGGGCATGATCGGTGAACGCGAGTTCGCCATGATGAAGCCGACTGCATACCTTATCAACACGGGAAGGCCCGGCTGTGTGGTCGAGGAGGAACTGATCAAGGCGCTGCAAGACAAGCGCATTGCGGGAGCGGCCCTGGACGTATTCCACGTCGAGCCTCTGCCGGAAGGCCATCCGTTTATGAGTATGACCAACGTGGTCATGCTGCCCCACGTCGGCAGTGCTACCTACGATGTGGTGGGACATCATTCGCGGCTGGTCGAGGTAGATCTGGCGGCGTTACGTAACAACCGCATCCCACCACATCTCTTCAATACCGACATATTGCGTGGAGGCAAGATCAGGCTGGAGGTCAAGTGAGTTCGGACGCTCAAAGGCCGTTCCTGCCGGCGGAGGGTGGCGACGCCCCATCCTAACCGGACATGCTGGGGCTCCCTGGCTGTATCTGTAGCTGGGCGAGAAGATCACAGGTGGCACCCGATTGTCTGTCGTTGTCCACTGACAACTTGAGAAGCCTCCTTCTCCCACCACATATCGCAGCGCAAGTCCTGTGATGGGGAACGCGCCACTGTAGCTGCTCCACCAGTCCCTTCACACATGCTGGATGAACTGAGCAAAGCGGCTTGTCCATGCAAGCGCTACAAAGGCTCAGAAACCTGCGATGGATGACAAAGCGCCGGCAAAGTTTGACTCTGGGCTGCCAACAGTCTATAATGTACCTTGAGCTTTCGAGCAAAGCCGATACGTAGTGGGGAATGGCATTCAGTGAGATTCAACGTAGCCCAGCTTCTCAAGTCTCCTGCTGGAGCGACGCGCGAGTACGAGTTGAACGACGATATTGCTGGGATTGATGACAGCCTGGAAATCATCAAACCCCTAACCGGCAGGGTTAGACTCCTGCGTACTGGCACGGGTATCCTGGTGACTGGGAAGTTGCATACCGAAGCAAGTTTGACCTGTTGTCGCTGTCTCAACCCGGCTCTAGTTCCGATCGAGTGGGATCTAGAAGAGGAATTCCGACCCTCTATTGACCTCGTGACGGGAACCGTAGTCAAAGTACAGCCTGGCGACGATGCTGCAACGCGGACCGATGCTCGGCACATCCTCGATCTGACCGAGGTGGTGCGCCAGAGTATCCTCCTTGCTGTGCCGCTATCGCCGGTTTGTAATCTCGCCTGTCACGGGATTTGCCCGGAGTGCGGTGCCAACCTGAACGATGGGCCCTGCAACTGCTCACACGCAAGCGGTGATCCAAGGTTGGAGGCCCTGCGTGAACTGCTATAATTCGTTTTGAAAGGAGCGTTCTCATGGGAGCAGTACCAAAGAGAAAGATATCGAAAGGACGTCGCGATCGGCGGCGTAGCCATTTGGCGCTGAAGACGACGCGTTTGGTGGCTTGCCCGCAGTGTCACGAGTTGCGTTTGCCGCACCACGTCTGCCCCTCTTGTGGCACCTACAAGGGCACTGAGGTTATTGAGATCAAGTCCAAGAAGAAGGAATAGGCGACTGAGATGAGCAACCGAGGCCGTGTCGGATCCTGGCTATCCAACACGGCCTTGTTCGCTTTGAGATACGCTGCTCGGCAGCTGGGAACGCACATCTTCTACCCCATTTGAGTGTTAGCATGTGCAGGAATCGATGGGAAAGGAGCTGAACGCAGCGTTATGATCAGAACACCCCTTTGTGACCTCTTAGGTGTCCGATACCCGATCCTCCAGGGAGGCATGGCCTGGGTTTCCATGGCGGAGCTGGTGGTTGCCGTGTCTGAAGCTGGTGGCCTCGGGATCCTGGGTGCGGGCAATGCCCCGCCTGATTGGGTTGAGGATCAGATTCGTCGGATCAAGGCAAAGACGTCACTGCCGTTTGGCGTCAACGTCCCGATGTTCTCTCCCTACGTGCGAGATGTGGCCGAGATCTGTGCTCGGGAGAAGGTGCGGGCAATGACGACGGGCGCGGGGAACCCCGCCGCCCTCATCCCCATGCTCAAACAAGCGGGCGTCATCGTCATTCCGGTGGTCGCGTCGGTGGCACTGGCCAAGCGATTGGAAAGAGCTGGAGCCGATGCGATTATCGCGGAAGGGATGGAGTCGGGCGGACACATCGGTGATGTGGCCACGTTGCCCCTGGTACCACAGGTCGTGGATGCAGTGAGGATTCCTGTTGTTGCGGCCGGTGGATTCGCTGATGGCCGTGGCCTGGTGGCTGCTTTGGCCCTGGGCGCAGTGGGAATCCAGATGGGCACTCGCTTCATCGCCACGGAAGAGTGCCCAGTGCATTCGAACTACAAGAACATGATCGTGAAGGCGGGCGACCGCTCTACGATTAGCACTGGCCACAGCCTTGGCCATCCGGTGAGGGCCCTGCGCAGTCCCATGACCCGCAAGTTCGAAGAACTGGAGAAGACCGGCATCTCTGAAGAAGAACTTCTTTCCTTTGGTACTGGCAAGCTTCGGCTGGCCGCGGTTCAGGGAGATCTAACGGGAGGATCCTTCATGGCGGGTCAGATTGCTGGTATGGTGGACGACATTGTCGCAGTGAAAGCACTGATCCAGCGGATTGCTGCTCAGGCCGAAGGTATCCTCGAAAGCCTACCCCGGTACGTGACTGCCAAGGTCGATGCGGTATGAGTGAGGCTGTAGGAAGCGGATTGGCGCTCGTCTTTCCAGGACAGGGCTCCCAGTTCGTGGGAATGGGTCGCGACCTGTACGATTCCAGTGATGTAGGACGCCAGGTTTTCGAAGAGGCGGACCGGGTGCTGGGGTTCTCGCTGTCCAGGCTGTGCTTTGAAGGTCCGGAAGAGGAGCTTGTGGACACCCTCAACGCGCAGCCAGCGATCGTGGCGACCAGCGCCGCTTTCTGGATGGCCTTGAAGGAACGCCTGGGCGGGAGCCTTATGCCTGCCTTTGTGGCGGGCCACAGTCTGGGAGAGTATTCTGCCTTGCTGGCTGCGGGTGCCTTGGACCTCCCGACGGTTCTACGCTTGGTTCGTGAGCGAGGACGGGTCATGAAAGAGGCAGGCGCCAGAGAGCCTGGCGCTATGGCGGCTGTCTTGGGCATGGGCGCTGATGCTTTGCGCAGCATATGCCGTGAGGTGGGAGAGGTGTGGCTGGCTAACGACAATTCCCCCAACCAGATCGTGCTGTCCGGCAAGAAATCAGCGCTGGAGCAAGCCCTCAAGTTGGCTTCTGAGCGTGGTGCCAGGCGGACGATACCATTGGCCGTCACCATTGCGTCCCATTCCCCATTGATGCAACCCGCTGCTGATGCCTTTGCGGCCACGGTGAGCGATCTGACGCTGCACGATGCTCGCCTGCCGATAGTGGCCAACGTGAGTGCTGCTCCGGTGACCAAGGTTGAGGACCTGCGCGACGAGATGCTTCGGCAACTGACATCTTCAGTCAGATGGGTGGAATCAGTACGCAACATGATCACCGCAGGCGTGGGCACGTTTGTAGAGATTGGCCCGAAGAACACCCTGACGCGACTGATCAATCAGATCGACCAGAACGTGCGAGCCTTGACCGTGGGAAACGTGGCTGAACTGGAAGCGTTGAGGATGGATGGATGATGAGAGAGCTTACGGGAAAGGTAGCTATTGTCACCGGAGGCTCGCGAGGTTTGGGGCGAGCGACGGCGCTCCTGCTCGCCAGCCTGGGAGCCAAAGTCGCGGTGAATTACCACGTACGAAGGGATGCTGCTGATGAGGTTGTTCGGCTCATCGGCGCGGCAGGCGGCGAAGCGTTGGCAATCCAGGCAGATGTGGGCAAGTTCGAGCAGGCCCAGGCACTGGTGGCCCAAACCCTGGAGCATTTTGGCCAATTGCACATCCTGGTTAATAATGCAGGTACTACCAGGGATGCACTTCTCATGAGAATGCCGGAAGAGGACTGGGATCTGGTCATCGAGACCAACCTGAAGAGCGCCTACAACTGCAGCAAGGCGGCTCACCGGCCGATGCTCAAGCAGCGCTACGGGCGTATTGTCAACATCACTTCGGTGGCGGGAATCGCGGGCAACGCTGGACAAGCCAATTACTCGGCTGCCAAGGCGGGGATGATTGGTCTGACCAAGTCGCTGGCCAAGGAGCTTGGGTCGCGGAATATCACCGTGAATGCCGTGGCGCCGGGCTATATACCTACCGAGCTGTCGTCGTCTATCCCGCCCGATCTCGTGGCCAAGGGCATGGAGTGGACGCCCTTGGGCCGTCCGGGAACGCCGGAGGATATCGCCTATGCTGTCGCCTTCTTGGTCTCGGACGAGGCCCAATACATCACTGGGCAAGTACTAGCGGTCGACGGTGGGCTGACGATGTAGCTGCGTTCCGGTGGGCCATGGCGCTCCTGGCGTACTCTCAGATGTCGGATGCCCGTGGCTTGACAAGGGAAGGAGAAGCGTCCGTCGTGGGACAGAAACTGGGCACGGTAATAGTATCCCCTCGTGTCTTGGCGACAATTGCGCGTCTAACCACACTATCTGTGCCGGGAGTCGCTCGCATGAGTTCTCTGGGCATGGAGCGATGGATACAGATATCAGACCCTGGCGGAGTCAAGGTCCAAGTTGTTGACGATGCAGTGGTGCTGGATGTGTATGTTGTCGCTCGGTCGGACGTGAACATGCTGGAGTTGAGTCGTGAAATACAATCCCGGGTGACCCGGTCCATCCTGGAGATCGTGGGGATGGGCGTCCGGGAAGTGAACGTGCACATTCTCGATGTGGTGGATGAACCACCCGTGCTGAGCTAGCCCTTGGTGGTGCAGCAGAACCGGTGAAGATCAGGCGACAGGCACGTGTGGTGGCGCTGCAGACCCTCTTTGAGGTTGATTGTGTCAACCACCTCCCTGGGCTTGTCTTTGCACAGCGACTGGAAGAGTGGACGCTTCCGGAAGAAGCAAGGGATTTTGCCCAGCACTTGATCGCCGGAGTGGTGCAGCATCTGGCTCTCCTGGACGATTGGATCCAGAGATTGGCTTCTGACTGGCCTCTGGCGCAAATGTCAGTGATCGATCGCAACATCTTGCGCATGGCCCTGTTCGAGATTCACCTGGACCAAGAGACCCCGCCCAAAGTAGCCATCAACGAGGCTGTGGAGCTAGCCAAGCTATTCGGTAGCGATAGTTCAGGACGCTTTGTGAATGGCGTTCTGGGCACTTTTATGGACGGCTCGGCTCTGTCCTCGGCACTGCAGGGGGAGGCATAAGTAAGGTGTCCGGGTTAATGCCCGGATTCGGATGTACGGAGGCGCCGTGGAGTTCTTTGGTGTGGGACCTGGCGAGTTGCTGGTCGTTCTTGTCATCGCCCTGATTGTGTTTGGACCGCGCCGTTTGCCCGAGATTGGTCGGACCTTGGGCAAGACCATCCGGGAGTTTCGTGAAGCGTCGCAGGAATTGACGACGCAGTTGAGAAGTGAGATGGATGCGGCATCGGAGGAGCTCAAGTCAGCGTCTGAGGAGCTGAGTGGACATCACAGGATCCGTGACGCGACCCCTGCAGGTGACAAAGTGAGTGAGCAGGCCGAACTTGATCCTTCCGCAGATGGCTTCAACGGGCAGGCGCCTGGCGCTGATGCAGCTAGAGAGGGGCAGACTGGGCCGGATGCCACCGATCAAGAACTATACTGAAATGCTCCAGGCGGCCAGCCTGGCTGGCCCGGTTGCGGTCGCGGTTGCCGGTGCCGAGGAGTACGAAATACTGGCTACTGCCAGTGAGGCTCAGGCACGCGGTATCATTACTGCCATACTGGTCGGAGATGAAAGCCAGATCCGCGAAATTGCGGACCGACACCAGATCGACTTGACCGGTATGGATGTGCGAAGCGAACCATCGGCTACCTTGGCGGCTGAGACAACCATGCGGTTGGTTGCCAGCGGAGCGGCGAGGGTAGCGGTCAAGGGTCAAATCCAGACGAGCACTTTTCTTCATGCTGCCTTGAGGCGAGAGGCGGGCCTGCGGACGGAGCGGCTCATTTCCCACGTTGGCGTCTTTGAAGTACCGGGGTTCGAGCGCTTGCTCTTCATTACGGATGGAGGCGTGGTTCTGTTTCCGACCCTGGAACAGAAGGCCCAGATTGTGAGCAATGCGATTCTGGTGGCCAGGGCACTGGGCATTGCCGAGCCCAGGGTGGCCCTGCTAGCTGCTGCTGACGAGGTGTCGGCCAACTTGCCGGTGACGCAGGAGATCGCTGCTGTCGTGGGGATGCAGGACCGCTGGCGCGAGGAGAAAGCCTGGGTGGACGGGCCCTTTGCCTTGGACACGGCAGTGTCTGAGGAGGCTGCCCAGCGACAAGGCCGATTAGGCCCGGTTGCGGGACGCGCGGACATTCTGGTTGCCCCTGATGTAGAGTCGGGTAACATCATGGCAAAGGGCATTACCTATTTCGCCCACGGGCGTATGGCAGGCCTGGTCGTCGGCGCCAGAGCGCCGCTTGTCGTGGGTTCAAGGGCAGATCCACCGGAAACCCGCCTTGTCTGCGTAGCGGCGGGAGCTCTGTTGGCGAGCACTGCTGACGGCAGATACTGAAAACCGACCACAATTGAGTTCGATGAGGAGCAGCTTCAATGACGAAGACCAAAGTGCTTATCATGGGTGCAGCGGGGCGTGACTTTCACAATTTCAACGTGCGGTTCCGCGATGACCCTGGCTACGAGGTGGTCGCGTTTACGGCCACGCAAATCCCCAATATCGAAGGACGAACCTACCCCGCCGAACTGGCGGGCCGTTTATATCCCTCAGGCATCCCCATTCATCCGGAAACCGAGCTGGACGAGCTAGTTCGGGGACTGGGCGTCCAACAAGTAGTCTTCGCCTACAGCGACATCTCCCACGAGTATGTCATGCACAAGGCCTCTCAGGTGCTGGCAACCGGTGCGGACTTCCTTTTTCTTGGCCCCTTGGTGACTACCCTCCAGGCACGCGTGCCCGTCGTGGCCGTCTGTGCCGTGCGGACGGGCAGCGGCAAGAGCCAAACCACAAGGCGCGTCGCCGAGATTTTGCACCAGCTGGGCAAACGGCTGGTGGTGGTGCGTCACCCTATGCCTTATGGCAACCTGGTGAAGCAGGCCTGTCAGCGTTTTGCCACCTACGCAGATCTGGACAAGCACGACTGTACGATTGAAGAAAGAGAAGAGTACGAGCCTCATCTGGATCGGGGCACCATCGTCTACGCCGGCGTGGACTATCTGCAGATCCTCCGCGAAGCGGAGCAAGAGGCCGACGTAATCCTGTGGGATGGCGGCAACAACGATCTCCCGTTCTATCACCCTGATGTGCACATCGTGGTGGTGGATCCCCTGCGGCCAGGACATGAACTGCGTTACCATCCCGGTGAGACCAATCTGCGAATGGCTGATGTGGTGGTGGTCAACAAGATTGACTCGGCAGACCCGAAAGACACGCAGGTGGTCCTGCAGAACATCGCTGATGTCAATCCTCGGGCGGCCGTCGTAGAGGCAGCCTCGCCCATCTTTGTGGATGATTCTTCAGCCATTGCTGGCAAACGGGTTCTGGTGGTGGAGGATGGCCCGACAGTTACCCACGGCGAGATGAGCTACGGCGCCGGATACGTGGCCGCTCGCCGCTTTCGTGCAGCGGAGATTGTGGATCCGCGACCGTATGCTGTGGGCTCGATCAAGGCGACGTATGCCAAGTATCCTGGCACCGGCGCAGTGCTGCCGGCTATGGGCTATGGGGAAAAGCAGATCCGCGAGCTTGAGGAAACTATCAATGCCACTCCATGCGACTTGGTCCTAGTGGCGACACCGATCGACCTGCGACGAATTCTCAAATTGGATCGTCCGGTCCAACGGGTGCGCTACGAGCTGCAGGAAATTGGACAACCGACGCTGCAGGACGTTCTGAGCAAAGCGTTCACCTAGCTCTCACCGTACAATTGAATCATCGGGAAAGGAGGCCTGCTGCCGACAACACAACGGAGTATTGTCGTCCTCTACCAATGCGACTGGGAGGCTGCAACATGTCCAGGGAAGTAGCGATTATCGGTGTAGGCTACTCCGGCTTCCGGACGCTGACGCCCGAGCTTTCGTACAAGGAGCTAATGTACGAAGCGGCAGTCAAGGCCTATGACGATGCTGGCGTCAATCCCCGCCGGGACGTTGAGAGCTTTGTAACCGTAGCTGAGGACTTTGCCGAAGGCACGAGCATCTTTGATGAATACGTGCCTGACCAGTTGGGAGCCATCCTGAAACCCGTCCATACCATCAGTGGTGACGGTCTTCATGGGTTCATCGCCGGATACTTGCAGATCCTCACCGGAGCGATGGACATCGTGGCGGTCGAGGGACACAGCAAGTCCTCCAACATCCTCACCCCGCACGACATCATGGCCTATGCCATGGACCCTGTGTACAATCGCCCGCTGGGCGCCAATCCCCACTTTGTCGCTGGCTTGGAGATGAACCGGTACCTTTGGGAAACCGGAACAACCCGCGAGCAATGCGCCCAGGTGGTGGTCAAGAACCGGCGTAACGCCCTCGCGAACCCGGCTGCGGCCCACGGTGCCGAACTGGACGTTACCGACGTCCTGCTATCGCCGATGGTTTCGTATCCCCTTTCTCAGCTGGATATCAGTTCGCCTGCCGATGGCGCGATTGTTGTGGTGCTGGCAGCGCGAGACAAGGTGGAGACACTGACCGACATGCCCATCTGGGTGCGGGGTGTTGGATGGTGTAACGATTCGTACTCACTGGAGAATCGGGACTGGGTTGGTGCTGTCTATGCTGAAAGAGCAGGGGCTATGGCCTACCGCATGGCCGGAATTCGAAGCCCTTGGCAAGACCTGGATTTCGCCGAAGTGGACGACACCTTTTCCTATAAGGAACTGCAACACATGGAGGCTCTCCGCCTGTGTCGCCCGGGTGAAGCTGGCCCACTGGTCGAGGAAGGCGCAACAGACCTGGATGGCGAGTTCCCGGTCAATCCCTCGGGCGGCAGCTTGGGGGTAGGTCATTTGCTGGATGCGTCTGGGCTCGCCCGCTTACTGGAAGTGGTGCTGCAACTGCGTGGCGAGGCAGGACAACGCCAACTGCCCGATGTGGAAAGTGGCCTGGCTTTCGGCTGGAGGGGAATCCCAACGACCAGCGGCGCCGCGGTCGTGCTGAGCCGGACGCGTGTGAGCGAACGCGCCTACTGAAAAGGAGGTAGAGCGATGGGAATGCGCAACGTGGCTGTTGTGGGCGCGGGAATGACCAAGTTCGTGCGTCGCGCGCAAGAAACGGGTAGGGAGCTGTGCTACGAGGCCGCCAAGATGGCGCTGGACTCCTGTGAGCTTACCCTCGATGATGTGGACGGCGTCGCCCTGGGCACAGCCCCGGACGCCTTTGACGGCGTCCATATGAAGGGAGAGTACCTCAGCGACGGTGCTGGAGCCTGGCGCAAGCCGTTCATGCGCTCCTACGTCGGCGGCGGGACGGGGGTCTTTACGCCAATCCAGGGATGGTATCACGTGGCCTCAGGCCTGTTCGACGTGTGCCTGGTAGTGTGCGAAGAGAAGATGTCCAGTTGCCAGCCGCACCCGCAGGGTGCCTTCCTGACCATCTTTGATCACACCACAGAACGCCCCCTGGCTCCCAATCTGCTCTGGATCTTTGCCCTGGAGATGAACCGTTACATGCAGACCTACGGTCTGCATAAGGAGGACATCGCTCGGGTATCGGTCAAGAACAAGCGCAATGCGGCGGACCATCCCTGTGCGCTACTGGGTGATCCTAACATCACTGTCGAAGACGTTCTCAACTCGGAGGTCCTGGCGTGGCCCGTACAGCGCCTCGACGTTAGCCCGGTGAGCGATGGTGCCGTAGCCCTGGTCCTCGCTTCGGAGAACGTGGCCAAGCGCATCACGGACCAGCCGGTTTGGGTCAAGGGCGTGGGCTGGTGCCTGGACAGCGCACATTGGACCAATCGTGACCTGTGCTATCCCAAGTACGTCGAGTACGCTGCCCGGATGGCCTATGGAATGGCGGGCGTACGGGAGCCACGCAAGGAAATCCACATTGTAGAGCCCTATGACCCATTTGACTATAAGGAGCTGCATCACCTGGAAGGGCTTCTCCTGGCGGACAAGGGCGACGCCCCGAGGCTGACGGCAGAGGGGGTAACCGCCCGCACGGGAAACATGCCGGTGTGCCCTTCTGGGGGTCTGCTGGGGGTGGGTAATCCCATCGCGGCGGCCGGAGCCATGAAAGTGGCCGAGCTGTTCTGGCAGTTGCGGGGTGAGGCTGGGAAACGGCAGGTTCCTGGAAGGCCCATCACTGGACTAGCCCAGGCGTGGGGCGACCTGATGCAGGTAGGCACGGTGATCATCCTGGGCATCGGCGGATAGGAGGAGAGAATGACTGCCAAGATCAAGCACTTTCCGGGTGTTGGCTTGCGGGAGTCCGATTTCACTGACAAGCGGATCCTGTTTACCGAGTGGAAGCCCGATCTCCGCTACGCTTGGGATACGGGCGTAGCGATCGGGCGCTACTTGTCCGAGCTCAAGCAGGGCCGGATCATCGGGGTACGGTGCAATCGCTGTCGGCGCACGGTCGTGCCGCCCCGGGTCGTTTGTGAGTGGTGTTTTAGACCCATGGACGAATGGGTGTACCTCAAAGACCGTGGCACGGTGAACACGTTCTCCATTTGCCACGTGCGCTGGGACATGGAACGGCTGGAAAAGCCCCTCATCCCGGCGGTGATCGAGATTGCTGGCGCATCCAAAGGCCTGGGAATACTGCACCTGCTGGGCGAGGTGGAACCAGATGCGGTGCGAGTGGGCCTGCAAGTCACGGCGGTCTGGAAGCCCGTAGCAGAGCGTGAGGGCGCGATCACCGACATCTGCTACTTCAAGCCCACTGGATAAGGAGGCCAACCATGGCATTGCTGGACAAAGTTACCCGGAACGTGGACGCCAGAGCCTGGCAAGGCGAAATGCCCTTGCAGAGCCGATATTCGTATGGCTTGGCAGGCGAAAGGTTCTTCCGTGAGATCAAGGATCACGGTCGCTTCATGGGCACGCGTTGCCCTGAGTGTAACTATACCTATGTTCCCCCCTCGCTGTATTGCGAACGCTGCTTTGCCCATCTCGATGAATGGGTGGAGGTCGGCCCAGCGGGGACGGTGGTGAGTTACACGGCCCTCTGGTCGGCACTGGATGGATCGCGACTGGACACGCCTGACCTCTTGGCCCTCCTTCAACTGGATGGTGCGGATAGTGTGATGGTGCACCGGCTGGGCCAGGTCGAGCTGGCCGACGTGGCGATTGGTATGCCGGTGAGGGTGGTGCTCAAGCCCAAGAAGAAGCGGGAGGGCTCAATTCTGGATATTGTGCACTTTGTGCCCGTTGATCGATAGAGCACCCTGTTCCTCGGACTTCACGGAACAAGGAGGGTCTCATGCAAGTTCTTTTCGAGGGAAGTGGGGAGCTCGTCGGTTGGCATGATCCTGACGACCAACGCAAGTGGGTGCGAGAGAACAAGTCACGAGACCTGACGGATAAGCGTACATCTGTTGCTGATGCGGTGGCTCGATTCGTGCCCGATGGCTGCTTCCTGGCTCTCGGTGGATTCGGCCACATCCGGGTTTCCATGGCAGCGGTCTATGAGATCATCCGCCAGAAGAAGCGCCAGCTCGTTCTGGCAGGAAAGACCGCGGTCCATGATGCTGATATTCTCATCGGCGCAGGGTGTGTGGATCGGATTGAGGTCGCTTACAGCTTTGGCCACGAGCTGCGCGGCCTGTCGCCTGCGTCCCGGCGCGCCGTTGAAACCGGACAGTGCAAAGTGGTGGCGGAACTGAGCAATGCAGCCTATCAATGGCGGTTTCTGGCCGGTATGATGGGCGTGCCGTTTATGCCCGCGCGACATCTTCTGGGCACCGATACTTTGCGGCATAGCTCGGCCAAGGTCGTGACGGACCCGTACAGCGGCAAACCTATCTGCCTTCTGCCCGCCTGTTACCCGGACGTGGTGTTCATCCACGTGCCCCGCTGCGACATGTACGGCAACGCCCAGATCGACGGGACAACCATCGAAGACTATGAGCTTGCCCGCGCGGCTCGGCGGCTGGTGATTACCACCGAGGAGATCGTGCCAGAAGAAGAGATCCGCCGGAAGCCCTGGCTGACCACCATCCCCTTCTTCATTGTTGATGCCGTGGTTGAGGTGCCCTATGGCTCGCACCCGTGCCAGATGCCGTACAAGTACTTTTTCGACGAGGAGCAGATTGGCGCCTGGCTGAAGATGTCCCGATCCACGGAGGGGGCGGAAGAGTACTTTGAGCACTATGTCTTTGATGTTGGCGACTTTAACGACTACCTTGAGCGAGCAGGAGGATTGCGCAAGCTGGACTACCTGAGACGAGTGGAGCAGCTCCGAGCGCCGATGGTGGCGCCCTGGCTGAAGAAGGAGTAGGGGATGGACGCCGAATACTCGCCAATGGAGCTCCTGGCAGCAGTTGCGTCTCGGGTGCTGGAGGATGGCAAGTCCGTATTTGTGGGCACGGGTCTGCCCATGATCGCCGCCATGCTGGCCCAACGGACCCACGCGCCCAAACTCCTGATCATCTTCGAGGCTGGAGGGATCGGCCCGCGGGTGCCTGTGTTGCCCATATCAGTGGGTGATTCGCGTACGTTCTATCGCGCGGCAGCGGCCTCCAGCATGCACGACGTGATGTCGGCCTGTCAGGCAGGACACATCGACTATGGTTTCCTGGGCGCCGCCATGATCGACGTCTACGGAAACATCAACACGACAGTGATCGGTGACTATGATCATCCCCAGGCTCGCTTGCCTGGCAGCGGCGGCGCCAATGA
>DDYO01000175.1 GCA_002348045.1 Anaerolineales bacterium UBA2232 | reverse complement strand
CACCGAGGCCGTGCGGCGCGTCAACACCTCCAACTGGAGCAAGTACGACCACGAGGGCAAGCCTATCTTCGACCAGAACGGCAAGATCACCAAGGGTCCGAACTACGAACCGCCCGACCTTGAAGGTCTCTACTGATGATCAAACTCCCGTCGTACGTCGACACCGAGTGCTACGTCAACTATTTCCTCGCCATGTTCATGACGGAGGACGGTCGCACGGCAGCGCTCGAAATGTTCGACGACCAACCACTGGACACCGATGCGCTTCGGCGCATCCTGACACACCCTGCCTTGGAGCACACGTCCTTCAACGGCAACAGCTACGACATCCCAATGTTGCGTTACGCCCTGTCCGGTGCCTCGTGCGCGGAGCTGAAGGCGCTCTCTGACGAGATCATCGTCAACGAGCTGCGCCCGTGGGATGTCGAGAAGCGCTACCAGCTACCGACCATTGAGATCGACCACGTGGACCTGATTGAGGTGGCGCCGGGGATGAACGGCCTCAAGACCTACGGGGGCCGACTGCACCTACCCAAGCTGCAAGACCTGCCGCTGCCGCCCGATGCCGTGATCAAGCCCGAGGACCGCCCCGCCCTGCGTTACTACTGCGCCAACGACCTGCGTACCACGCAGGCCCTGCGGCGGGCCTTGTCCGGGGCCATCGACCTGCGGCGCACCATGACGGCCGAGCTGAACCAGCAACTCATCGACGCCGACCTGCAACACATCTTTGGCAAAGTGGACCTGCGCTCCAAGTCGGACGCCCAGATTGCCGAGGCGGTGCTCAAGCAGCGGGTGTTCCTGGCCACGGGGGCCATCCCGCGCAAGCGCCCGGTGACCTATCGGCGCTTCAAGTACGAGCCGCCTGAGTACATCCGCTTCAAGCTGCCCGTATTGCAGGAGACCCTGCAGCTCATCCGCGAAGCCGACATGGTGGTGGGAGAGTCGGGTCATGTGCAGATGCCACGCGAGATCGAGAAGTTGTCCATCCACATCGGGAAGTCCACCTACAAGATGGGCATCGGCGGGCTCCACAGCCAGGAGTCCAGCGTCTCGCACTACGCCGACGACGAGCACTACCTACGGGACATCGACGTGAGGTCGTACTACCCGAACCTCATGCTCAACATGAACATGTACCCGGACTCGATGGGGCCTCACTTTCTGACGGCCTACCGCAGCATCCTGGTGGAGCGGCTGGAGGCCAAGGACGCAGGCGACAAGGTCAAGGACTCGGCGCTCAAGATTACCCTCAACGGGACATTCGGTAAAACCTCCAGCCAGTACAGCGTGCTGTACAACCCACGGATGATGATTGCCACGACGCTGACCGGGCAGCTCTCGATCCTCATGCTGATCGAACTGTTCGAGCGAGGCGGCATTGACGTCATATCTGCTAACACAGATGGTATTGTCATCAGATGTCGGCGTGACAAGGAAGTGCTGCAGCGGCACATCGTCAAGGTCTGGGAACAGGTGACCAACCTGGAGACCGAGGAGACCGACTACCGGTCGATCCACTCCCGTGACGTCAACAGCTACATCGCCATCAAGACCAACGGCGACGTCAAGACCAAGGGTTTCTTCGCCCTTCCCAAGACCGACCGCGACCGCCTGGCCAAGAGTCCGCAGAACGAGGTCTGTGTGATGGCGGTGATCGAACACCTGTCCAACGGCACGCCCGCCGAGGTCACGGTCAAAGCGTGCACAGACCTCACCAAGTTCCTTTCACTCAAGCGCGTGACAGGCGGCGCTGAGAAGGACGGCGACTACCTGGGCAAAGTCGTGCGCTGGTACTACTCCACGGAGAGCGAAGGGACCATCAACTACGTCCAAGACGGACGGCGGGTCGGCCGCACACGGGGGGCCAAGCCCTGCATGGACTTGCCGGAGGAGTTCCCGCACGACATCGACTACGCCTGGTACATCGCCGAGGCGGGCGAGATGCTCATGGACATCGGGTTCAAGCCGCGACCCGTGATGCCGAAGTTGCCCAGGCGCAACACCAAGAAGTGGAAAGAGCTGGAGGCCCTGGGCCTGGTGGAAGTGGACGACGACAAGCCAAAATGGGCGGTGCGGCTGGACGAGATTCCAGATGAATACAAACAGCACTAACGTGCTGAATGTTGCCGTACAATGCGCTAACCACTTGACAGTAAAAAGGAGAGCGCGATGGACGCCGACTAAAAAGCAGCACTGCTGGAATCCATGGAGTGCCTGATCGAAGACGCTGACGCGGTCAGCCTGTTCAAGCAGATGACCGGGGTGTACGACCTGGCGCGCAAGGGGGTTCCCGTGAGGCTGGTGGGCCGCCCCGCCGTGCTCAACCCGTTGCTCGTCTTGTGGCTGGAAGATGAACCCGCCGCGCACCGGGTGATCGACTTGATCAACCGAAAGCGCAGCCAACTGGGCCGATCACCCATCGGCGACCAGGACTTCAACCGACGCTCTTACATGCGGGAGCTGATGGCTCAGAAGCGGGAGCGAGGACGTCGTTTGGTGGAACTGGTCAACGAGTTGCGGTCGGAAGACGACAAGCTCAAAGGGGCGACCCGAATCGAGTTTGAACGCATCCACGCCAACCGTTGGCTAGATGTGAAGAAGGAGCGCGAAAACGCTCTGCGTGAAGCGGAG
>DDYO01000266.1 GCA_002348045.1 Anaerolineales bacterium UBA2232 | reverse complement strand
GTGACCATCCTTCTGGTGGAACAGAATGCGGGGATGGCGCTGTCGGTAGCCCATCGCGCTTATGTGTTGGAGACTGGCACGGTGGCCCTGGAAGGTTCGGCACAGGAGATGCTGGAGAACCCGCAGGTCAAGGCGGCCTACCTGGGCCGCTAATACAGGGGCTTTAATCTCAAACTCTGCGTCCCTCCACCCTTACGATGGAGGGACGCTTTGTTGTAGCGCTGTTCGTTGTCCCGCTCAATCAGTCCCACAGCCCTTAGCGGGGGATGTCCGCGGCCATGTCTGCCAGGCCCATCTCTTGCAGGCGCCTTTCGCTGGGCATGGTAGTCTGGAGATCCCAGTCCATGGCTTGCAGGTACTCCTTAACCATGGTGTCGAGATCGACGGTGATGTTGGCCAGAGGGCCTTCGGTCGCAGGCGGTTTGCCCAGCGCCCGTGCCGAGAAATCCCGGTGCAGGGGATTGATCCCCTCGCGCAAGTTAAACAGATGACGTGCAGTGCCGATCCTCTCGCCCAACTCGATACAGTCCTCCAGGGTGTACTTCCACCCAGTTACAGCGGTGAGGAAATCGGGCAGCGACTGGGCATCCAGGGTGATGTAGCCGAACATGCACAGGCCCGCGGCGTTGATGACGTGCATGAGGTTGACCAGTGTCCGCTGGTCCTGGGCGCGGCCGGTGTAGGTGGTGCGGTCGTGGGCGCCGATCTTGAGGCCTGATGGAGGGGCCACCATCTCGCCGCCCTGCGTGTGCCGGCCCGGCGTTGCGTCCAGCAGGTAGGTGGGACCGAGGCCCGGTGTGAAACGGGGGTCGTGGGCCGGCAGCTCCTGGCCGCCAGAGTGTACCGCGTATTTCTCGGAGCCTTTGCCAATCCTCTCCGCAGCAACCTTGACGCCATCGGCCAGGACATTGCCGATGCCTTCGCGGCGGGCTATCTTTTCCGTCAGGGCAACGATGGCCTGGTGATTGCCCCAGGTGAGTTCCAAGCCGCCCGTGTCGTGGGTGGTAAGGATGCCGTTCTCAAAACACCCAATGGCAAAGGCGACCACCGCACCTACGGAGATGGTGTCCAGGCCGGATCGGTTGCAAATGTCACTGAGCTTGATGATGGACTCCACGTTGTCGTTAAGAACGTTGGTGCCCAGCATGCAAAGGGTTTCATACTCGGGCTTGTGGCCTTCACGCACCGCATAGGGGCCTGAAGGTACCTCCACAATGCCTCCACATGCCAGCGGGCAGCGCCAGCAAGCGAACTTTTTCGTCTCGAAAGCAATGACAGCATCATCGGACACCTGATGAGCGTTGGGGACGTCGCGCAGCCCCACGCCATCCCAGTTCTTGATAGGTGAATCACCACTGAACGCCGATCCGGCCGTGATGCCTGCCGTGCCGTACTTTTTCAAGATCGGGCCAAAGCCGCCATCAGTCTCCTTCAGGTACTTGGAGCGCAGGGCGCGCGCGGCCTCCCCATCTGCCAGAGGTACCTCAATGCTGCCCTTGGCCACGATGGCTTTGAGCTTCTTCGAGCCCATTACGGCGCCAAGGCCGGACCGTCCAGCCGCTCGCCCCGCATCGTTCATGACGCAGGAAATCAGGGAGAGGCTTTCGCCAGATGGACCAATGCAGGCGATGCGAACGTCTTTGCCGTGCTGAGCCTTGAGCCAGTCGTCGGTTTCGCTGGCATCCTTGCCCCACAGCGCACTGGCCTCGTGCAGAGAGGCCTGTCCGTTGTCGACGAGGAGGTAGGTGGGTCGCGGGGCGCTACCGGTGAAAAAGACCCCATCATAGCCAGCGTTCTTGAGGGCCGGGCCAAAGTAACCCCCGGAGTTGGCGTCACCCCAGCCTCCGGTGAGAGGGGACTTGCCGACCACGACATAACGGGAGCCGATGATGGCCGGGGTGCCGGTGAGCGGGCCGGTCATAAAGCCCAGGATGTTGCCCGGACCAAGCGGGTCCACACCCGGCTTCATGCGATCGTAGAGGAGTTTGGCGGCGATGCCATAGCCGCCCAGGAACTGGCGGCAAATCTCATCGTCCAGGGCTACGTCCTCCATCTTGCCGGTAGCGAGATCCACAAAGAGAACCTTTCCCAGGTAACCTCGAGACATGTGAGCCCCCCTTCTTGTTGTGTGATTTCGTGCCCAGAGACACGTTCATCTTATCGGAAAGCAGGCCGCGGTCAAGCTGACAGATTTGGGCACGGGTTTCTACCGTAACGCCTCATCCGTGGTATAATACGAAAATGGATGTATACACTGCCTATGCCGGCGTCTATGACGTTTCTGGTCAGACAGCGTTCAGCCTTCGGATGATTCCCTACTTGGAGCTCCTGCTGACACGTCACCGTCCCGATGGACGCACCTTTTTAGATTTGGCATGCGGCACGGGCACATTGGCAGCGGCCATGGCAGCGCAGGGGTGGCAGGTGTTCGGGATAGATGCCTCAACGTCCATGCTGGAGGCGGCTCGGGAGAAGGCAGAAGCTTGCGGCGTCGATGTCGCCTGGAGCCGGCAGGACATGCGCTCCTTCGTTCTGCCCAGCCAGGTTGCGGTGGTGACGTGCCTGTATGACAGCTTGAACTATATGCTTTCGCCTAGGGACCTTGGTGAGGCAGCGGCCGCCATTGCCCGCATCCTGCAACCGGGCGGGCTCTTTGTGTGCGACTTGAGCACCAAAAAGGCGTTTGAGTCGTGGGCGAATCAGACCTTTTTCGCGGAGGGGGACGGGCTAGCCCTCATCCACTGTTTTCGCTACGATGGGGCGCGTCGGAGGGCCACGGTGGACATCACCGGCTTTGTCGAAGACAGCAATGGTCTGTATCGCCGTTTTCGGGAGCGGCATGAGCAATGGGCTCCACTGCCCCGTGAGGTTCGCAGGGCGCTGGGGGAAGCCGGCCTGCAGCTGGAAGGATGCTACGAGTGCTTTAGCTTGCAGCCGCCTTCGGAGCAAAGCCTGCGAACGCTGTGGGTGTCCCGCAAGCCCGGCGCTCCTCTGTCCCCTGGGTCGCTGTAGGGCAAAGGCTGGCGTTAGTGCACCGCAGAGTGCTCGGCTTGGTGTGCTTTGGGGCCTACTGGCTGAACCGCATCCGGGCGGGCGGCGTGAGGCTGGCTCATCTGGCGCTGCTTGGCAGCGCTGGCGCTGTGGCGTGGGGCGCTCGGACCATAACGGGACAGAGCCCACGGCATTGGGGTGGTTGGGCGGGGCTGATTTCAGGCCTGGCGGCGATCGCCGTAATGCGGTGGTGTCAACGGCGAGGTTTCCTTCTGTTCGTGCCAGTTCGAGAGATTGCTCCGGGCGAGGGAGGCCAGCTTGGCGTGGAAGAGAGGCTTTTGCTACGGGGCAGCGGGACCTTTGCCGTGGGCGAGCGCAAACAGCACCTCCTGGAGGTGCCCATATCGTTCTGGAGAACGGGCATGGGCGAGCATGTGATGGCGGCCCGGATGGCGCCGTTTCAGGTGCTGGGACTGGTGGGCGTGTCCGGGGACGAAGCGGGCTGGTGGTACGCCTTCATCGCAGCGGACGGGGGACNNGACTTGTGGAGGGAGATCTCTACTACGGAACCAGGAGAAGGCGTGGCGTAAGGGTGACCTGGGCTGCCGGCGAGGACATCACCGAGACGCACTTTACAGGTGACGATCGGCAATTGGACCTTCTGGTGCGGGAATTGCAGAGTTCTGCGGTGAAACATCGATGACGATCCTGGCTGTACTTCGGCCTTGAGGTCAGAGACGAGCATTCGAGATAGGGGGTAGCGATGAGCTTGCCTGAAGTGTACGAGCGTTTGGCCGACCGTCTGGCAAACACGCCCAATGGTTTTCCGCGTAGCAAGAAGGGCACGGACTGCAAGCTGCTGGCCAAGATGTTCAGCGAGGACGAAGCCGCGTTGGGNNCAACGGCACGGTTGGTATTGAAGGGAATGGTTCGCAAGGGCCTCATCCATGCCGGTCGTGGCGCAGGCAGCCTGAACTATGGACTTCTTCCCTTTGCGGTGGGCTCATGGGAAGAGGCGCTGCCGTACCTGGATGAGGAGATGGCGCGACTGTTTGACGAGCTGATGGACGAGACCCACGGCGGTAACATGGTGAACATTGGGCCGCCTATCCAGCGGGTCATTCCTGTGGAGCAAAGCGTGCATGCCGACATTGCTCTGTTGCCCTATGAACAGGCATCGGAGATGGTGAATCAGGCCAAGTCCTGGGGTGTGCGGCAGTGCCTGTGCCGTAAGCAGAAGGCCTTGGTTGGTGAACGGTGCGAGTATCCCGACATGAACTGCGTCACGTTGGCGCCGGTCGAAGGAGCCTTTCTGAACCAGGAGCATACGACGGCAGTGACGCGTGAGGAAGCCTTGTTTATCCTGGCCGAGTCGGAGAAGGCTGGCCTGGTGCACTCGGTCTACAACCAGCAGGAGGGGTTGTACTATGTCTGCAACTGCTGCCCTTGCTGCTGCGGCATCATGCGCGGCGTCGTCAAGTACGGGCAGGCTCATGCTTTGGCGCACTCTGATTTTCTGGCCGAAGTATACGCAGAGGCGTGCGTGGGGTGCGAGGCCTGCGTGGACCGGTGTCACTTTGGCGCTTTGAGCGTTCCGGACAGCATCTGTCTGGTTGATCCAGTACGCTGCATGGGTTGCGGTCTGTGTGTGAGCGCGTGCCCTAGCGACGCGCTGACGTTGCTCAGACGCCCTGAGGGCCTGAGAGCTGCCACGCCCACGGACCATCACGCGTGGAGAGCCGAGCGTGCCAAATCACGGGGAGTGCCCCTGGACAACCTGTTATGACGCCTAGTCACTGAGGCTGCTCGGACGAGGAGGGTGGCGGCGCGCGAATGGCCCGAGTTCTGTGTGTAAACCCCTGGATCTATGATTTCACTGCTTTCAATCAGTGGATTGAGCCGCTGGGCCTATTGATGGTTGCGGGTGTGCTGCGAGAGGCGGGGCACGAGGTGACTGTGGTGGATTGTCTGGATCGACAGCATCCCGCTGCGCCGTCCCCCAGGTCGCCCGGCGACCGGTTCGGATGTGGTCACTTTCTCAAGACAGAGTTGCCCAGTCCGCATGTGGTACGGCACGTGCCTCGGCGGTGGGGTCGTTATGGTATCCCGGTAGAGGTGTTTCTGGCCGAACTGAAGGCCATGACGAGACCGGACGCGGTGCTGATTACGTCTATGATGACGTATTGGTATCCAGGACCTTTTCACGCCATCGAGTGTGTGAAGTGCACTTGGCCGGGAGTGCCGGTTGCCTTAGGGGGCGTCTACGCAAGCCTGTGCCCTGAGCACGCGCGGACGTACTCAAAGGCAGACGCGGTCATCGTCGGTGAGGGTGAGCAGCAGGCCCTCGATTGGGTCAACGCCGTTACTGGCGAGCAGCGACGCTGTGATACACCTTTGGAGCGCATCATGCCAGCGCATGACTTGCGCCGGCGGCAGGGCTACGTAGCCATCCGGACGGCCAAGGGTTGCCCCTACTCATGCACTTACTGCGCTGCTGGGCTGCTATCCCCAGGAGGATACCTTCCTCGGCCAGCAGAGGCCGTGGTTGGCGAGATTACCTGGTGCCGCGATGATCTGGGCGCTCGAGATATCGCTTTCTATGACGATGCCTTGTTGGTACAATGCGACGCGCACCTGAAGCCGATCCTGGAAACCGTTATCAGCGCTGGCGGCGGAGT
>DDYO01000056.1 GCA_002348045.1 Anaerolineales bacterium UBA2232 | reverse complement strand
GTTGTACTGGGTGAGGATGGACAGATAGTCCTCAATGAAGCGAACCAAGTGGCCGCCTCACGCCAGCGTTTCGTGACCAAGAACCTGCGCTCCGCTCTGGCCGAGTTCTCCAAGAGGCTCAAAACGAACATCGCCGGCATAGCCGATTCCAGGCAGGGAACTGCCTCGCCTTGCGTCCTGGTGGGCAATGCGCAGAACTTGCCCATAGCCGATGACAGCATTGACCTGATCGTCACCTCGCCCCCTTATGCTTCCAACGCCATAGACTACATGCGGGCGCACAAGTTTTCCCTAGTCTGGCTGGGCTATCCAGTGGATGAGCTGGGCCAGAAACGGCAGAAGTACATCGGCGGTGACGCCCTGTCGGAAGAGGTTTACGAGCCCCTGCCGCCCAGGACTGCCCGAATCGTCGAGCAAGTAGCTGCTCAAGACGCCAAAAAAGCCCTGGTCTTACACCGCTATTATTCTGAGATGGCGCGCGTGCTGTGCGAGATGTATCGCATCCTCAAGCCAGGAAAGGCGGCGCTGGTGGTGGTGGGCAGCTCCAACCTGCGCGGAATAGACACAGAGACGGGCACATGCCTTTCCGAGATCGGCGAGACGTTGGGGTTCCAAGCGCCAGCGATCGGGGTGCGCAACCTAGATCGCAACCGCCGGATGATGCCCGCAGGCTCGATGCCGGACCTGGCGTCTCAGATTCAGCAAAGAATGCACCAGGAATTCGTGATCGGCTTCTACAAGCCCGAGATCTGACTTTGTGGAGGTATTCATGGGGCTTGCCCAGCTTCGTCAAGAGTACCACACCCATATCTGCGCGGATATCATCAGGACACAGTGGGATGCGAAGAAGCAGGTTGAGTATCCCAACTTTGCCGACGGGAGCAACCGGGCAAGTGTCGTCATAGCCGCCAGCATCACCCGGCAACTGGGCTGCGCTCTCAACAGGCACAGCTTGACTGGACAGACAACTGGTGGTCTATTCGAGAAACTCACACGTGACTTCCTGGAGAAAGCCTTTGGGCTCTTGCGTCACCTGCGCCCGGGCAGATGGGTATATTCAACCAGCCTGCCTATCTCTCATTTTGACCAATACTCGCACCTGGCCGAGCTGCAAGGTATCGTCCAAGAGAATAGACAGCTGGCCGCCGCGCTTGGCACTGACTATATCATCACGCCTGATATCGTCATCGGCCGATGGCCCGTCACGGATGAAGAGGTCAACCAAGACCTGGCGGTGATCGAGCCAGATGCGCCGATCGCGCGTCTGACCCCCTTTCGCGCGTTGGAGGCTCGCTCCGCCTGCGCCATCCTGCACGCCAGCATCTCGTGCAAGTGGACCATTCGCAGCGACCGCAGCCAGAACGCGCGCACCGAGGCCCTGAACCTCATCCGCAACCGCAAGGGACGCCTGCCGCACATCCTGGCCGTGACCGCTGAACCCCTCCCCACCCGGATCGCTTCGCTGGCCCTGGGCACCGGCGATTTGGATTGCGTTTATCATTTCGCCTTGTATGAGCTCGAGCAGGCCATCAAGGAAGCGGATAATGAAGATCAGATGGATATGCTACAGACCCTTATCCAGGGCCGGCGGCTTCGCGATATCAGCGACCTGCCTTTCGACTTGGCCGCCTGATCTCGGCTAGAACCCACCGGATACCACCACTAGGAGGTTCTCATGTCCACCGTCAACATCGCTTACACCCGCCAAGAGCTGGAACCCCTGCTCGCCAAGCCCGTCCCGCCGGAGGCGCTCATCCCCGAGCTGGCCGCGGCGGCCCGCGACCCGTCGTTGTTTCTCGACCATCCGGGCCTGCCGGCGCTGCTACACAACGGGGCCGATATCATCGCCGACGTGCACAACCAGCCCCAGCTCACCTACACCAAGTACCGCGACGTCCATCGCACCAACATCCGCGCCATCTATGAAAAGCCCTGGCACGAGCGCCGCGCCAAGCTGGCCGCGGCGGCGCTGCAGGTGCTCCTCGGCCACGACGAGTACCTCAACACCATGTACGACTATATGTGGGCCATGTGCGAGGAGTCCAACTGGATCGTGCCCCAGCGCGAGGACCTGACCATAGACCTGCGCTCCGCCGCCACCATCATGGACCTCTCCGAGATTTGCGTCGCCATGGCCCACAAAGTGGAGGACCGCATCATCAACCGCGTCGGGGCCGAGATCGAGCGGCGCGTCTTTGGCGACTATATGGCCAACCACGATTCCATCGTCTGGTATAGGGGCCACAACAACTGGAACGGCGTCTGCAACAGCGCCGTGGGGGCCATGTTCCTCCTGCTGGAGCCGGACCAGGAGCGCCAGGCGCGGGCGCTGGAGCTGGTCCTCTCCGGCCTGCAAGCCTTCTTCGACACGGCTTTCGAGCCGGATGGCTCCTGCGCCGAGGGGGTGCATTACTGGCAATACGGCCTGGGCAACACGGTAGCCTTTGCCGAGATGCTGCGGCTGCGCACGGACGGAGCGATCGATATCCTGGCCGATGAGCGGGTCATAAAGCTCGCGCGCTATCCCATGGCGGTGATGCTGGCGCCGGGTCGTTACTTTAGCTATTCCGATTCCCACGAGGAGAATGCCTTCGACGCGGGGATCATGGCCCGGCTGGCCGAGCGCACCGGCGTGAGCGAGTTGTTGGGCGTGCTGGCAGGCACCGCTGAGGTAGAGCGGCGCTTTGGCCTGTTCCACAATACCTGGCGCAGCTTGCTGTGGTGGGATGGAGCCCGACCTCCGCTGCCAGAGCCACGTGACGCCTACCTGCCCGAGAGCGGCGTAGCCAAGCTGGTGTCCACGACCCGTTCCGGCGCGCAGGTGGTCCTGGCGGCCAAGGCCAGCCACAATGGCGTGTCCCACAACCACAACGACGTCGGCGTCTTTGTCCTGAATGTGGATGGCGAGACGTTCATCTGCGACCCGGAGAGCGGCGTCTATGACAACTATAAGAAGCAGGGCGACGACCAGGTGATCTTTTCCAACTCGTTCGGGCACAGCGTGCCGGTCATTGGAGGGAAGCTGCAATCCAAAGGCAAAAAGCACGGCGGACAGGTCACTGCCTACGAGCCAGACGGCGCCGAGAAGCGCGTCACCATGGAGATCCAGGGGGCCTATCAGGTGGAGGGCCTCCGGGCAGCGCGGCGGACCTGGCGCCTGCTGAGCCAAGGCGATGCCGCGGGAGAAGTGATATTGGAGGACAGCTTTGACTTTGCAGGCGAAGCGTTGCCGGCACAGGAGGCTTTCGTGACCTGGCGGAACTCGCTGGTGTCGGGACGCACCGCCCTGATCCTCGGGGAGAAACACGTGCTGCAGCTTACCATCGAGGAACCGTCCGGAGCATCGTTCGCCCTGCAGGTGCTGGACGAAGAGTCCAACGCGAATGAGAAGGCGACCTCCCTGCGGCGGCTGTCCATCGACCTACCTGCCCAGTCATCCGGCGTCCTGGTACGGGTGCGAGCCAGGGTCCTGCCGTAACTCGGCGATCCCTCCGACCTCAAGAGGCACAAGCCCCAGAGAGAGCTCTGGGGCTTGTGTGGTCTAGATCCGGCCTATCTCCACTTGTCCACGGAAGCGCTCTTGCGATAGCTGCATCCCATGATGCGCCAGTAGCCATTGGTCTCCCCGCCGACGACCACGACCTCGATCTCGTCACGGCGGTACATCTTGATGAGCTGGTCCGGCGGCGCCTTCAGGTGGGTGGCGTAGGGCTCGAATCCTTGCAGCGCCTTGGGCAGCACATAGTTTGCGATGAGCTGATAGTCCCAGTACTCGCCGGCCGCCATGGTGGCGTTCTCATAGACCCAGTCAATGAGCTTCTCCTTGGTGTCGAACCCGCCGCGAACGACAAAGAGGTCGGCCGTGATGGGATCTAGGATGAAAGTGGGGGCATTGTGAGGATCCAGGCCGCGCAGCAGGTTACGGACGTGCTCTTTCCAGTGCTTTTCGCGCACGCCCAGGGTGAAGGCAGTGGAGCGGCAGCCACCGAAGGTGCTGACCACGCTCTCGTCGCGCGCAAACCCCTTCTGCACGTGGAACGGCTCCCAGGGGCTGCGTTCCTCGTTCTCGGCGTAGCAGATGTTGGTGAAGGCATAGGCGTTACCCTGCGAGCCGAGGTAGGTGTGCCCTGGGACCGAGCCGCCCTGCAGGTTCTGCGAAAAGAGGCCATAGGCCCGGCCGATGGTAGCATTGGCGTGGTTGTACGGCCCCATGGCGCCGGTGCCCCAGTTCATCTTGATCTGGTGTCGGATCGGGCCGTTGACCACCACCATCGCGGCGGAGGAGCTGGTGGTGCTCCCTCGCGCCGAGGCGCCGGTGGAGGCGAGGGCCAGGATCGCGGGGAAGTACTCGGGCTTAGCGCCGGCCATCACGGCGTTGACGGCGACCTTTTCCACGGTATATTCCCACGCTTCGCGGGTGGAGGTGGGGCGCAGCCGTCCGACGATCTCGTCGGGACGGTGGCTGGTGGCGCGGAGCATGGCTTCCACGCGCTCCTCGGTGGGCAGGATGATCGGCAGATAGTCCGTCCAGTGGTTGTCCATGAACAACTGATGGAGGTTCTCCTCCGTGTCCGGCTCCACAAAGCGAGGCGTGGATCGGTCAAAACTGACCTGCTTCAGATCATCCTCGGTCAGCGGCTTGGTCAGCGCATCGATGACTTCGCGCATGACCGGGATGCCGGTGACGGGGTCCAGGCCGTCCACGTAGGCGCGCAGTTCAGCAGGCGATTTGCCCATGGTGGGCTGAGGAACATAGACAAAGCGGACGTTGGGCATGCCCAGGGCCCAGACCGTCTGAGTGACCGCATCCACGAAGCGGTCGGTGTGGACCGAGGCCGTGGGAATGCCATACTTGGACTCGAGGGTGACGCAATGCACGGCGACCGCCGGCGCGCAGGTGCTTCAATGCCCTACGGCGACGACGGCGGCATCCCCCTTGGCCTTGATCTCTTGCCAGAGCGCCGGGTCATCTTCTGGGTGTGTGCCGGCCTTGCTGCGGAGCACGGTCTTGACGTTGGGCATCTTCTCGGCAAACCAGGCAGCCATCTGCTGCATCAGCAGGTCGCCGTCGTCGAAGCGACAGTCTACCAGATAGACCGTCTTGCCTTCGAGCGTGCCCAACCGAGGCGCCATGTGCACCGGCGTGACCTTGGGTGGGTAGCCCATGGGGTTGTAGACTCGAACCTTTGCGCTCATCGTTACCTCCTCATCTATTTGGACGGCCCTGTGGCCCGTCTCGACGCCTGGCTTGATCGTGGGCATGCTCAGGGGTCGGGGCGCCCCCGTGGCGTTCTGCGCCAACGCGGAGCGCTTTCTGCAAGTAGCATACTCGTTGGCAGGGGATTGTCAAAACCACTGCCTCGTGCCGAGCTACGGCTGAGGTTGGCCGCCAGGGACAGCGCTGATTGACGGCCCAGTTGACAGGCATCACTTGCCGTCTTGGCCGCAACCGACTATGATGTACGAAATCGCTTCTGTGAAGCAGCTATAGGAGGAATCGCATGTCCAAGATGACCGTGCCGGAAATGCTGGAAGAACTGAAGAACTATGATACCCCCACTGTGACCAACGTGATCGCAACCTATCCGACCAACCCCCTCTGTCTGGGCCTATATAACCCCTGGACCCAGAACTGGTACACGGACACCTCGATTCGCTGCATGTACCCCGAGCTGGGTCGGCTAGTGGGCTATGCGGTGACCTGCGTCTACGGCCTTCCTGATCCCAACTATAGCCGGCTCTCGTGGCTGGACGTGCTCGAGGCACTGGATGCTGCGCCCAAGCCGACGATCCT
>DDYO01000052.1 GCA_002348045.1 Anaerolineales bacterium UBA2232 | reverse complement strand
TGCCCCGCTGCCGGCTGGCAATCCAGCCGATCATCAGCCATCGCCCAACAAAGAACGCCCCAACGACCGCCAAACCACTGCTCACCGACTGATTTAGCGCGGGAGCGAGAAGCGCCGCCAGCAGAAGCAGCCTAAGGTACGAGAGACGCCAACAGCGACCAGTGACCTGACCGCGCGAAACGCGAGCGAGAGATGCAATTCCCCGCCACAGAAGGAGCGCATTGACCGCGCCGACCGCGGCACCCAAAACGGCCCACAAGACCAGCCCTAGTCCCATTCATCTTCGTCCGTTTTCGGGCGCAGGGCCAACTTGCGATCGCGTTCGATCTCCGCCTGCAAGCGATGAAACACATTGTAGACGCCCACGCTTATGCCGCCTACCAGNNGATGCTGACCGCCGTGCGGCGCCCACGCTTATGCCGCCTACCAGCAAACCAATGGTGTACACATGCCCAGTCCCCAGCTGCTGATCCAGGAAGTGACCCAGAACGGCGCCTCCACAGATGGGCACGGCAAGGTCCCATCCCAACGCACCGGCACGCATGGCGTCGGCCCAGGCGTTGACCCAGGCGTTCCGCTCACGCTTCGATCGCCTGGTCATCCTCCGCCCTCCGACCAGCGTTCCACGTGGATATCCTGGACATCAATTCGCCCTCCAGCCTGGCTATTGGCGCTTCCTCCATCTGGTCGGTTGCACCACCTGACATCACCGAGACTGTGCCGGAAGCTATCACCAGAACCCCCGGGGCGATCGGCACCGAGTGTTCACCGTCGCTGTCAGCATAGCGGACAATTCCCCGCTGCGTCTCCGCCAGCAACGGGGCGTGGCCCGGCCAGATGCTGATGGTACCTCCGTCGGACAAGGGCACATGCACCCAACGAATGCCAGACGCGTCCGCCAGCGTGCCTTCAGGGGTGCGGATCGTCAACCGTAGTGGTTCGTACATCCCTACCCCTAGACCGATTCCTGTCGAGCTTTGGCCACCGCATCGTCGATGGTTCCCACCATATAGAAAGCCTGCTCTGGCAGGTCATCGTAAGCGCCTTCCAAGATCCCCCTGAAGCCGCGCAGTGTCTCAGCCAAGGGTACGGTCTGACCAGCCTGTCCTGTGAATGGCTCCGCCACAAAGAATGGCTGTGTCAGGAACCGCTGTATCCTCCGGGCTCTGGCAACCGCCAGGCGATCTTCGGCGCTCAACTCGTCAATGCCCAGGATAGCGATAATGTCCTGCAATTCCCGGTACCTAGCCAGCAAGCTTCGCACACTCTGGGCCGTGTCATAGTGCTCTTGACCCACTCCCTGGGGCGTCAGCAACTTGCTGTTGGACTGCAGCGGATCGATGGCGGGGTAGATGCCCAGGCTCACCAGTTGTCGGGACAGCACCGTGGTTGCATCCAAATGTGCAAAGACCGCTGTTACAGCGGGATCAGTGAGATCGTCCGCCGGCACGTAAATCGCCTGAATGGAGGTAATACTCCCTCGGGCCGTCGTGGTAATTCGCTCCTGCAACTCCCCCATCTCGCTAACGAGGGTTGGCTGATACCCCACTGAGCTAGGCAAGCGACCCAGCAGCGCTGACACTTCCGAGCCAGCCTGCACATACCGGAAAGTATTATCCATGAACAACAGAACCTGGCGCCCCTCTGTGTCGCGAAAGTGCTCCGCCATGGTCACTGCCGTAAAGGGCGTGCATAGCCGCGCACCCGGGGGCTCGTTCATGCTGCCAAACACCAGGATGGTGCTGTCTAGAGCGTGGCTGCGCTGCAACTCGTGCCAAAGCTCATTCCCCTCGCGGTTTCGCTCACCCACTCCCGCGAAAACGGCGATGCCGGAGTGTTCCCGCGTCGTAATCCCAATGAGTTCGATGATGAGCATGGTCTTGCCAACGCCAGCTCCACCAAAGAGGCCGATCTTACCCCCCGCTGGGTATGGAGTCAGCAGGTCAATAGCCTTGATGCCAGTGAAAAAGACCTGATTCGTCAGCCTTTGGTCCTCCATCGAGGGAGCGGCACTTCGGATTGGGCGTAGTTCAGACTCCGCCAGAGCTGGTCCGCCATCCATCGGCTCGCCCAGGACGTTGAACATACGCCCCAAAGTCACCTCACCCACCGGGACAAGGATCGAGCTGCCCGTGTCAGTGACTTTCAGTCCCCGCTGGAGTCCCGAGGTGCTGCTCATGGCGATGCCACGCACCGTAAAAGGATTGATGTGCTCCTGCACCTCAAGGACCATTGAACGCCCATCAGCCGCCTGGACTAGCAGGGCATTGTGGATGCCGGGCAAGTCCCCCGATGGGAACTCGGCGTCCACAACCACGCCAGCCACGCGCGCAACAAAACCAGATCGAGCCAAATGGTCCTCCCCATGAATGATTCGGGGCAGGTTCGCGGTTCCCTACCCAACTATGTAGTATACCCTAACTGCATCGTAGCGGCAAGTCATCCTGGCTGAAACTACTGGCATGGTACGTGTGAACCGTTATGTTCACTACATTCCCGACGATTGGCCACTCTCAAGAACGGCAGAGCTTGCCCTGGCATGCTGCAGCAACGGCAAGAGATCGGACACCCTGCGAATTTCCACTCCGACCGCGCTGGTGGCCTCTTCACCCGGCAAGAATACCGGGCGCATCCCGATCCCCGCCGCCGCCAGGAGATCCTCCTCCTCATCGGCCACATAGATAGCCGACGACGGCTCCACGTTCAGCATCTCACAGATCCGTGCATAGATTTCCTCGGCGGGCTTGCGAACGCCAAGGTCCGACGATATGAGCACAGCATCGACCAGAGGCGACAGGCCGAATCTGGCCAGTAGCGATCGAGCCCACTCCCCCACGTGATTGGACATGACGCCCAGGGAGTAGTGCCTGCCGAGTTGGCCAAGGGTTTGCCTCAGACCGCTTTCCCGCGGGCCGATGAGCGACAGCCAATAGCGGCTGGGTTCGCGCCTGGGCAGCTCGCCCCCCGCCACGACCTGGCCCAGCCGATGCCAGAGCTCCCTGGCGTCAATGTCTCCTACACTGGCAGCCAGGTACAGCGGCCACCACACCTCACGAATGGCCTTCGGCTCCATGGATGTATCGTAGAGCTGATTCAGGTGCGCGAGGTTTCGATTCATGTCCGTGGTCAACACTCCGTTTAGATCAAAGACCACTGACCGAACCGGGCCTTCCGCCAATTGGAGTGATCGCACCACCAGCGGCTCTGCCTTGATCACGAGCGCTCCTCTCGTCTTGGTCCAACCCGAGGCAGGCTGATCGACTCCCGATCAGATCCCCAATTGGATAGGTCAGGGAGTTTGCCCGTCCGAAGCCGCGATAGGCGGATTAGGTACGTCCGCCGGCTTGACTGCGTGGCCGCCAAAGGCACGTCGCATGGCCGCCAGCAGCTTGGCGGAGTAGCTCTCCTGCTGCCTGCTCACGAACCGCATCATCAGGGCCAGCGTGATCACCGGTGCAGGGACATCCAGGTCAATCGCCTCAGCTACCGTCCAGCGCCCTTCGCCCGAATCC
>DDYO01000235.1:301-3271 GCA_002348045.1 Anaerolineales bacterium UBA2232 | reverse complement strand
TTGGCACCAACATCGCCGCTTCAGCCAGAGTCAGCTCCTCAGCCGACTTGCCAAAGTAACTGTTGGCTGCTGCCTCCACCCCATAGGCCCACCGGCCGTAGAATACCGTATTGAGGTAGCCCTCCAGGATCTTGTCCTTGCCCTCAAGGCCAGGATACCGGCGGGTCAGCTCGAGAGCCAGTATCACCTCTTTGACCTTGCGCGTGTAGCTGACTTCGTACCGCTCCTCAGGGGTCATGACCACGTTCTTGACTAACCCCTGGGCGATAGAGGTAGCCCCCTGCACCGGCTCGCCCCGCAGATTGTTGACGGCAGCCCGCACGATGCCGACGAGGTTGATCCCGCCCGGATTTTCGTAGAAAGTACGGTCCTCCATGGCGATCGTGGCATAGCGCATGTGCTCGGGGATCTTGTAGAGAGGCACCATCGTGCGAGTACCCCCCTCTGGGGGCATTAACTCATACAAAAGATGCGTGCCTGTACGATCGTAGATACGCGTGCTCTCAAAGGAGGAGATCGTCATCTGACTGATCTCCTCCCCAGAAGGCAGTTGCTGGCTAAAGTACACGTATGTGGCTACGACACCGCTCACGCCCAGAGCCAGAACGCCAAACGCACCAAGGATGACGGCCAGCACGAGCGCGCCGAACCAGCGCACGGATGCCCGCGGGTTCTTTTTGCCCCGCTGGCGCAGGTAGTACGCCTGCCGCGTGTTCATCTACTCACGTCCCGTCGAAGGCCTCCCCGCAAGGCGGACTACTCAGTCTCCCAAGCGAGGGTAGGCTCAGCTGTTTCTTCCACACTGGGCCCGGAATCCTCATCTTCATCCTCTGCCGAAGCCATAGGCATTCGCATGCTCATCGCCAAGGATGCGGCCGCCTCCAGAGCCTCACGCTTCTCCTGCCGACGGCGGAATCCTGTGCCCGCAGGAATCAGCTTGCCGATGATCACACTCTCCTTGAGGCCGTGCAACTCGTCACGCCGGCCCTCAATGGCGGCATTCGACAAGACGCTGATCGTATGCTGAAACGAGGCGGCCGACAAGAAGCTCTCAGTATTCAAGGCAGCCTTGGTGATCCCCAAGAGAACGGGTTCAGCACTTGCAGGATCACCGCCCTCTACCATCACTTCGTTGTTGATATCCTCAAAGTCTATCTTATCTACCAAGTCTCCCGGAAGGAGGCTTGTATCACCCGACGAAACGACCTGTACGCGACGAAGCATCTGGCGAACGATGACCTCAATGTGCTTGTCATGGATCGGCACACCTTGAGAGCGGTAGACCCTCTGGATTTCCTCTAGCAGATACTGCTCCACCTTCTCCATGCCCAGGATCTCCAAAATCTCGTGAGGGTTCAGCGCACCTTCGGTGATCTGATCACCGGCCGCAACCTTCTGGCCATTGTCAACCCGCAGTCGAGCGGCGGCAGGAATCTCGAACGAACGTTCTTCTCGCTCCTCGTGGGCGACAAAGACCTCGCGATTCTCATCCACCACGACCCGCCCACTGGTTTCGGCCAGAATCTGCTTGTCGCCCCGTTGGGCAAGGACATCTGCCACCTTGACTTCTTGACCGTCTTCAACCAGGAGCCTGTAGTTCTTGGGCACTGGCTGAGGGTTTCTAAAGACTTCACTGGACACCACCTGAACCCAACGAACCTCGCCTTCTTGGCGGCTGGTGACGGTACCGGCAATATCGCTGATGATGGCCTGACCTTTGGGGTTGCGNNACACCACCGGTGTGGAAGGTCCGCAGGGTGAGCTGCGTGCCTGGCTCCCCGATGGACTGAGCAGCAATGATCCCCACCGCCTCACCGATGTGCACAGAATCTCGGCGCGCCAGGTCCCGTCCGTAGCACTTGGCGCAGACCCCGTAGCGCAGCGCACAGTTCAGGGGCGACCGAGCAAACACCTTGGCCACATTCTCAGCCAGGATGCGTGCGACCTTTGGCTCATCAATCATCTCGCCTTCAGACACCAGAACCTCAGCGGTGGTGGGACTCAGAATGGGAGCGCCTGCAACCCGGCCCAGGATCCTTTCGGCAAAGGAATCGCCGACCCCCTCGCCAGGCTGCCTTTCGATCCAAATCCCCTGCTTTGTACCACAGTCTTCGGCGTTGATGATAACATCCTGCGAAACATCGACCAACCTGCGGGTCAGGTAACCAGCGTCTGCCGTACGCAGCGCAGTATCCGCCAATCCTTTGCGCGCGCCATGGGTGGAGATAAAGTACTCGAGTTCATTCAGCCCCTCGCGAAAGTTGGAGCGAATCGGCAGAGCGATGATGCGGCCCGACGGGTCAGCCATCAATCCGCGCATGCCAGCCAACTGACGCACAGGCTGCAATCCACCCTTTGTCGCACCAGAATAAGCCATGATCCCAATGGATCCGTTGGCGTCCAGATCGCGCTGCACAGCCAGTGTTACCCGATCGACAGCCTTGGTCCAGAGCTCTACGGTCTTGACGTACTGCTCGTTCTCGGTAATCAATCCTCGACGATACTGGCGCTCGACCTCGGTTACCTGGCCTCCCACTTCATCCAATATCGTGCCTTTATCCTCAGGCACGGTAAGGTCATCAATGGCGACGGTAACTCCGGAGCGAGTAGCGTACTCAAACCCCAGCTTCTTGATCTTGTCCACCAACTCGGCTGTATCCTCCTGGCCCAGTTCGCGGAAAGCAACGCTGACCAGGGTCTTCAGTCCGCCCTTGTCCAGCACCTCATTGTAGTAACGCAGCCTCTCGGGAAGTATCTCGTTGAAGAGCACACGGCCCACCGTGGTATCAATCAACCGTGCCTTGCGCCTGCTGGCGTCCGGTTTGGTAAAGAACTTGATCTTGGCGTGCAGGTCTATGGCACCAAGCTGATAAGCCAGAGACACCTCATCATAATCCGAGAATATCTTGCCCTCGCCCTTACAGCCCGGTATCTCGAGAGTCATATAGTAGCAGCCCAGGACCATGTCCT
>DDYO01000235.1:0-231 GCA_002348045.1 Anaerolineales bacterium UBA2232 | reverse complement strand
GCGGGTGGATCTGGATGGCGTTCCCTTCCACCAGCACGGGCTCAAACGCCTGGATGCCCAGGCGGTGTAGCGTGGGTGCTCGGTTAAGAAGCACCGGCCGGGTGTGAATCACCTCTTCCAGGACTTCCCACACCTCAGGCGCTTCTCGTTCAATGAGCCTCTTGGCACCCTTGATATTGATGGCATGGTTGTAATCAACCAGCTTGTGCATCACGAACGGCCGGAACAGCT